>CAMHJE010000061.1:0-12975 GCA_946185305.1 uncultured Clostridia bacterium
CGTGCAGAATCCGTCTTCAGCCGCATCCTCTGTGAACTTTCCCCTTGACCGCATATCCTCATACCGCAAAGCTGCCGAGACAATCGGTAGCTTTTTCACTTTGGGATTCCTGATGCATTCCGATTGTCCGCGCAGGGGGCAACCGATGCCGTATATGCGTGCTGTTTATGCAGAGTTGGGAACAACCTGCGAAGGCGAAGATCATCCCTGCCGCGGAGTATCCAGTTTAATGATATACCCGTCCAACGCCATCTTGCGGATACGGAGAGCTGCACTACACCGATTTTATCCGCACCAAGACGCTTTGCCAGGGCGGCGATTACTGTGATTTCAAGTTCGTTCGCCATGATACCGACGCCGGGGATGGCCGGGAGCGCACGAAAAGCATATAAATAAGACTGACAAGGGAGAATATTAGCAAATCATGTGAAAGGGAAAATCAGTTTGAGAAGCAAGTGATGGTGTAAGCTTGGGAGCACAGAGTAAGACAAGGTTCGGATTCAAATCCCGGTGCTTGCCTTTCAGAAACGGGGCGCGAAGAGCGCCCTGTTTTCGTATACAGAGCATATAGCAGAATCTGGATTCCGTGAAAGGCGGTTCAGAGAACGCCTGTATATAAGCCACAAGATACCGGAAAATACGCACGGGATATAGGGGGCATCACCAGAAAAGGATCAAAAGGTGCAAATCCCACGGGTTCCACATCCCTCGACTGTTTTTTAGACCGTCAACATCCAAAAACAATGAAGTGATGTAACGGCAGAAACCGCGATCCGCTATAGTTTCCAGAGGCACAGGAGAGTACAAACCCGAAGGAAACAGACAAAAACGGGAATATACCACCGTATGCCAAATCGTATGCCAAAATCCCATAGGGATTTATAGAAATTTAGAGATTTTTTGAAAGCAGGAAGCAAAATCAAGAAGCCATTTTACCGAGAATAATAGGGATTTATAGACTTTCGCTCAAATATGCCTCATAATTCCCGACAATGAAGCCGAAAGACAAGAAGCCGGGCGAAGCCAAGCAGGACAAAAACGACATTTCGGAAGCAGTTGCAGAAGCCGCTGCCCCCGCCGTCGAAGCGCCCGCCACGCCCGAACCGATCGACTTCACCGGTGTCGAGATTGAACCGCTGTTCAAGGATTTCGTCGATTTCGAGACCTTCTCCAAGTCTGATTTCCGGGCGGTCAAGGTGCTTGCCTGCGAAGCCGTCCCGAAGAGCAAGAAGCTCTTAAAGTTCACGCTGGACGACGGCACGGGCACAGAACGCACGATTTTATCGGGCATTCACGCCTATTATGAGCCGGAACAGCTCATCGGCAAGACTTGCGTGGCAATTACCAATTTACCGCCTCGTCCCATGATGGGTCTCGAATCCTGCGGCATGCTTCTCAGTGCTGTCCATAAGGAAAACGGCGAGGAGAAGCTGCATCTGTTGATGCTGGATCCTCATATCCCGGCAGGCGCAAAACTGTATTAATCGAAAAAATATGCAAAGGCGGTTTCGTGATGAAACCGCCTTTGTTACGCCAATTTACGCCAACCTTACGCCAAACGGTGTAAGGTTTATTTTTTTGCCTTTTCAATCGCACACTTGACAAGCGAAATTATCACGTTTTCTCTATCTTTTCCTATAATCCCTAATGGGTCCGTCGTTTGCTGTCCGAAGATGTGAAGGTCAATATAGTGCTTCGGGCCGAAAAGCCGCAGTATGTCCGCGGCAGAAGCGATTATCTGATCGACGATATGGCAAAGAACATTGCCGAATGGGAAGCGGCCGGCGGCACCGGCATCCGGTATCGGGACGCGGAAAGCACCGTGCAACACTTGATAGAGCTTGGATTGCTGCCCGAAGCATGGCTATCCAGCCAAAGACAAGGGCTCTAAAATAATATAATTCTCAGCAACGATTTCTAATGAGACAAGAACTATCACTTGTTGAAAGAAATCTTATTGTCGAGCAATGAAAACCGAGATTCACGCCAGCTTACGCCAAACCTTACGCCAATGAGCGCATATTTTATGTGCTGCAAGAAATGAAAGATCACGTATAACTGATCAGCCGAAACCGCCCCTATCCTTTGTGTATACGATGGTCAGTTTCGATACGATGGCCATTTCTACGCCGAAGGAACTGCCGGAGATTGATTTCTTCCTGACTCGCCCGTTTCTCTATGTCATCGAAGCATTCGACGGCACGGTGCTGTTCATCGGATCGGTAACTGCCCCCTCTGCAGGCAAATAAGCGCACCCTGCGTCTGAACGGCATCAAGGTTCTGAAGCGGATCACTTTCGGCTGCCGCAGCTTTACCAACTTCCGGCAGCCCGTCCTGTTATTCCATACGACTGAGCGCGGCGGATCCACCGTCCCGCGGGGCGGTGGATCCGTTTTTGCTCGTTTCTTTCCGCTGGCCCGGCCCAACGATCGACATTGTACCGCAAAAGGCCGCCGGAAATCCGGCGATTCATTGTTAAGAACAAGGATCAGAGTGTTTGCTCCGTATGGGCAGCCGCGCTGCGGTAAACGGCTTCGATGATGGCAACCGATTTGCGCGCCTCACGGGCGTCTATGTCTACAGGCGTGCCGTTTTCAATCGCCTCGACGATGCGGGCAATTTGGCGGCAATGGTTTTCCGCAGCAAATGCCATTGGGTCGGCAGCGCGATTGTTTTTAACGCTGCCCTTGGCAATCAGTTCGTCTGCTGTTTCATCCATGGGGTCGCTGTCAAGAAACGCCCACGTTGTGATCGCGCCGTCGGTAATCACGGCGCTGCCGCGCTCGCCGACGATCTGCAGCTCGGCGGGATAACCCGGGTAACTGGACGTTGTGCCGATGACCGTACCCAAAGCGCCGTTTGCAAACCGCAGGCAGACAACGGCGGTGTCTTCCGCTTCGATCGGATGCAGCAGCGTTCCGGTATAGGCGTACAAGGACGAGACGTCACCGCCGAGCCATTGCATCAGGTCGATATAATGAATGCTCTGGTTCATCAGCGCACCGCCGCCGTCCAACGAAAGCGTGCCGTGCCATGGCGATGCAGTGTAGTATTCCGGCTTCCGATACCACCGCACCGACACGTTCAGATTGAGCAATCGGCCGAATCGACCGGCCTCGATCGCGCGTTTCAAGAACATATGCGCGTCCGAAAAACGGTTGTTGAAGATACAACTCAGCACAACACGGTTCTGTTCACAGGCCGCGATCATGTGGTCGATCCGCTCGGTTGTGATCTCAATCGGCTTTTCGACAATCACATGGATACCGTGAGATGCAGCGTACAGCGTCGGTTCCATGTGCAGCCCGCTCGGCGTACAGACGGAAATCAGGTCAATATCGCCGCGATCCATCAGTGCGCGGCAGTCCGTATAATACGGGACGCCGAACTGTTCGCCCACGCGGCAGGCGCTTTGCTCGCTTTTGCTTGCCACCGCGCGAATCTCGGTACGCGGGCATCTTTGGAACGCCGCGATGTGCATGGCCGCAATCGCGCCGCAGCCGATGATGCCAACTCTCAGCATGGTTCGTTCTCCTCTTGATACAGCAGTTCCAACAGCAGAGCAAGGTTGCGGATCACATGATACGGATCCTTGACGGGCAGCGCCACAACCTTGTTCATCGGCGCGCCATCGCGGTCACGGATCTGCACCCATTCCCGTACTTCCGCATCTGTCTGCGGAAACGTCGCGTATGCATAGTCGAATACGCGCGTATGCCATTGCCAAAAGGCTTCGTCGCCGGTTTCCAGATAGCAGCGCAGCGTGGTGTACAGCGCTTCGGAATGCACCCACCACAGTTTTCCGCCCCAATCCGCCAGTTGGCGCGACATGGGTTCCTGCTCCAGTCCTGTATTGTCACCCTCTGGTTTGCCGCCGCAAAGTCCCGCAAAGTGCAGAATGCCGCCGTATGCCGCATCCCATCCGGTTTGCAGCGCCGCTTTGGCGATGCGGTAAATCTGCGGCTTCCATTCCGTCTTTTCGGTCAGCGCGACAGAATCGAGCATGAACCACACGTTTTCAATCGAATGACCCGGATTGATGTGCCGCCCGAGCAGTTTATTGAGTTTGGTCCCGTCGGCGCAGATGATCTCCCGAATGTGCGCGTCTTCGTCGGTAAAGTTCTGCAGAATATCGCCGGTGAAGCCAACAAGTTGCTCTTTCAGAACTTCGCAGTAGGCGGGATCAAATTTGCCTGCCGCACCGTACAGTTCGGCGGCGACGTTTTCCAGAATCATCGGCACGCCGTGCGCCCGATAAGCAGGACTCAGCGGGTAAGGAAGCGTATGGAAACTGCCGGTTCGAATGCGGTCGAGGATGGATTCGTACAGGTCTTTGGCAAACCGGTAAGCATCCGGATCGTCGGCGACCTCGGCATACTTGCCGACGCCTGCCGCGACAAAGCAGTCGGCATAGATGCTGGCGTCGAGTGCATCGCAGCCGGCAGCATACTTCGGTGTGCCGTCCGCTTCGAGCAAAAACGCGCAGCGCAGCGGCTCTCCGGGCAGCAGAGCATGCCGCATCAGAAACGCCGCGCCCTGCCGGGAAAGGCGCAGAAACTCCGCACGCTCGGCTTCGGAAAAGATCGGCGCGGATAGGGACGCCAGTTTTGCAAACATCCATACAAACCGTCCCTGACTCCAGCAGTATTTATCACGGCTGATAAGCGTTTTGCCGTCGTTGGTAAAACAGTTTACAAAACCGCCGTGTTCCGTGTCCTCGCAGCGCGGGAGCCAGTAGAACAGAAACCGGTTTTTCAGTTCGTTTTCATAGAATCCGCGCAGCAGGCGGAGGCGACGTGTATTCATGGCATTCTCCTCAAAACATGGCCTTGCAGACTTTGTCCACCGCATGAATGATATCTGCAATATCGTCATCCGTATACAGCGGCCCGTGGCTGATGGCCATAAAACGATCAACAAGGTCGTTTGTGTGCGGACAATCCTTTTCAGAACGCCATACAACGTTTTCAGCGTCACACCCTTTGCCGAACGGCGGCATGGCGTTGTTGAACATAGTCTTGGATTTGATCGGGTATTGATCGACAAGGTTGCAGCAGTACGACGTCGGTCCGCACGGAATGCCCTCGGCGGTTACGGCGTCAGAAAAACGCTTTGCCTCCTCCTTGGAATGCAGCAGCACAATAAACGCAAACCCGCATTCACCGTCGGCCTGCCGGATCGTAAAACCCGGGCAGTCGGCGAAAGCGTCGATCAGCATTCGCTGATGACGACGGCAGGTTTCCAGAATGGACGGCAGCCGCCGCGCCTGCGCCAGCAGGTACGCGCCCTGCAGTTCTCCCATGCGCAGCTGCAGTCCCGCAAAACTCTGCTCGGGCGCTTTCAGCGCAGGATCGGTCAACTGCTCGGCAAAGAACGGGCGCAGAGAACCGAGATCGTGATAGCGCACGGCGCGCGCAAACAGGTTTTCGTCGTCAGTAAAGAGCATACCGCCTTCGCCGCAGGTAATCATCTTGTGCGTTTGAAAACTGGTGATGGCGAGTCTTCCGAACGTGCCGAGTTTTTTTTCGGCAAAACTGCCGCCGAGCGCCTGCGCGACGTCCTCGATCACCATAATGCCGTGCGCATCGGCAATCTCCATGATCCGGTCCATTTTGGCCGAACAACCCTGATAATGCACCGGAATCACGCCCTTGGTTTTCGGCGTAATTTTGCGGGCAAAATCTTCGGGATCCATGTTCAGATCCTCGCCGATATCGCAGAACACCGGCGTAATACCGAGATTCACCAGTACACAATAATCCGTGTACCACGAAAACGCAGGGATGACGACTTCATCGCCGGGGCCGAAACCTGTGGCTGCAATCGCGCATTGGAGCGCTGCCGAGCCGCTGGAAACCCCGAGCGCGAACCGTGTGCCGATCTGCGCTTTCAGCTCGACCTCCACGGTTTTGACCTTGGTCGGTGTCCCGATGCCGTAATGCCGGAACGGGCTTTTTTCATGCACAACGTCGGCAAGTTCTTTGAGTTCCTCCTCCCCCGTCAGCGATGCGCCGAGCATCGCAGAAGGGAAAGGCTTTGTGCGAACCGGCGTACCGCCGTCAATCGCCAATCGTTCCATGCTGCATCTCCTTATTCGCCGACGAGAGCCAACAGGTTTTCGCGGCAGATCTTGTTATAGCATTTCTGGCTGATGCGCCCCATCTCCACGCCTTCGTCGAGGAATGCAGACAGTTTGCGATAATTCGACAGCGTGCAGTAATCGACGCCGAAGAAGATTTTATCCTGGAATTCTTCGAGGAACTTATATCCGAATTCCGGATCGCGCATGATCGCGTTTTCGCCGGAACCCGCCGACAGATCGGCCAGCATACCCGGATAGTTGCGCATGAGTTCGACCGCGCGGCCGCCCGGCACGACCGGACCTTTGGGATCGGTGCCGCGGTTTTCGTTCGTGCAGTCGCCGCTGATTTCCGACCACCACATATGGCTGTGCCCAATCAGACGCAGTTTCGGGAATCGCTGCAGCGTCTTTTCAATGTTCGGCAAACCGAGATCGTCGATAATGCCGTACTTATAATTGACCGGTCCGATATGGAACAACACAGGCAGATCGCATTTTTCGGCATGTTTGAAAACGTTCTGCATCAGCGGATCGTCCACGCGCATACTGGCGGTGAATTCGCCGATGCCCTTTGCGCCGAGCGACTTATAATAGTTCAGAATCACGGAGAAATCGGAATCCGGGCTGCGCATCAGCCAGCGCGGATCGACGTTGCAGAACCACCAGCCGATCGTTTCGGGATATTGCTCTGCCGCCATGCGTGCGTCGCGGTTGGACAGCTGATCGGTTTGGAATTCCGGCGATACCAGGGGCAGCGCAACGCCCTTTTCGACGCCGATCTTATCGTACATGCCGCGCAGATCGGACGGCGTCAATGCCCAGTTTTCACCGCCTCCCATGCAGGGATAGGCTTTTTCCATCGTGACATGCGCGTGAATGTCCAGTTTTTTCAGTATCATGATTGCTACCTTCTTTCTGTTCCGATTGTATCTTCATCTTACGCCTTTTCGACCGCAGACGCCATAGATACAATTCTGAAATCATGTGTTTTTTGACGGGTTTTTTCCTGCTGTTTTGACACACGAAAAAGACGCCGTTTGCATCCATAAGCGCATACGGCGTCTGTTCCGTTTACTTCGTTTTCCAAGGCGGCAGTTCGGGCAGACACTGTTCGAAACGATCCACATATGCCTGCATACAGTCGCCCGCATAGGTTCCGGTTAAGAACCGGTCGATGGCCGTGCGGTAGAATTCTTCCCAGGACGCCGTTTCATCAAGCGGGCGAATCGGATAGAACAAAATGCCGTTTTGGGCAGCCGCCGCCTGATCGCCCGGCGCGTCGCCGAGCATGATCGCATGATCGGGGGCGTACTGACCCTTGACCGCTGCGATGATTTCTGCTTTCGTACCGTCCTCCTGTGCGCCGAGCAGCGCAACATACCGGTCGATGCCGTGTTCGTGCCACTCTTTGACCAGCGCTTCCCGCGGAGTCGCGGAAACGATCACGATGTCCGCGTATTCGCTGAGTTTCTTCAGACTTTCACGCACGAACGGGAACGGCGGAATGCCGTGCACCATCTTTGCCACGCGGGCGTTCATATCGAGCGACCAGCGCAGTACGCGCGCCATTTCGGGATCGTCGGTCAGTTTCGACACTGCATCGTTGTTAAGGATCGGCGCCGTCTGCACCCATTGCCGGAAATGCTCATACGGCGGCATGGTAAATTCCCGCTGCTGCACCTCGGGACGCTCTTTCAGAAGATCAAGCACCCGAATCACCGCATGGAAGCGGCTGCAGCCGCGCGTTTTGGAATACAGGTTGACGAACTCCCACGCTTCACGCGCCAGGCTCGAAATCGGCTGCAGATCCCAATTGTCGATCGTGGCGGGGCAGAAGCACTCCTTATGCTTGATTTCCATGGTGTCGAACGCACAGCCGTCTGAGTCGATGCAGACCAGAAACGGATGGCGAGCGACGTATTCGGTTTCCAATGCGTTCGTTTTCATGTGCGCCTCACAGGAGCCACTTTTCAATGGCCTTGGCAAAGCCGTCACGGTCGAACCGGTCGGTTACGTCGTCGGCAATGGCTTTCAGTCGTTCGTCGCCGTTCTCCATCGCAATGCCGAGCGCGGCGCGGGACACCATCGAAGCATCCATGCCCATCGAATCGCCGACGCTCATGACGTTGTCAAACGTCAGGCCGAGACGATCCAGCAGCGTTTCCATGGCTTTGACGCGGTCGGTGTTCGTGCTGTAGAACTGGATATCCTTAGTCGTGCCGTCGAGGAACTCGACATACGGACGCGCTTTCAGTCCGTCGATGATCGGCTGCTGCTTCTCCTCAGGGACGCCGTAGAGGTTGAATTTTTCAACGCCGAGCTGTTCCTGCAGAAGGAATTCGCTGAGTTTGCTGCGGACGCCGATCTGTTTGCCGGAATCAATGTACCAGACATGGTGCGGCGGAACCGGGTATTTCCAAATTTCGTCCAACACTTCCTGTTCAAAGTACAGACTACCGTCGGCCGCGACCTCGCTGTAAATATGCTGACCTTCGTACAGGCGGGCAAGATCGGCGGACTGTTCGGGCGTGAACGTTTCCTTGTAGATGATTTCGCCGGTCCAGCGGTCGATCACACGCGCGCCTGCGGCGGTCACCCAATAGCGGAACGTCAAATCTCTGTCGATCTGCGGCGGGAACATATTCGCGCTGCGACCGGAGCAAGGCACACAGATGATGCCGCGCTTCTGACATTCGCGCAAAGCGTGGATGGTGCGGAAACTCATCCACGTCTGATCCCGCTGCAGGGTCGTTCCGTCAAAGTCCAAAGTAATCAGTTTGATCTGACTTTTTTCAAACATGCGATTTGTTTTTCTCCTTTTCTTTTACATATCCACATCCGTGTTGCCGGTCAAGCGGAAGAACAGCAGCATGGACAGAACAACGACGACCATCAGGATCGTGGCAAGTGCGGAGGCAACGCCGTACGCGCCCTTGCTGACCTGTTGGAACATAGATACCGTGATCGTCGCCGTACGGTTGTTGTACAGCATCAAGGTTGAGGACAATTCCTGAATCAATGTGATCCAACTGAGGATTGCGCCGGAAACGATACCCGGCGTCATAACCGGCATCGTGACCTTAAAGAATGTTGGCACCGAACTGTAGCCGAGACTGGCCGACGCTTCATCGATGCTCGGACTGATCTGCCGCAGAATGGATGCGCTCGAACGCAGGGTATACGGCAGACGGCGGACGATATACGACAGAATGATGATCGTGCCGGTGCCGCCGAGTGCAAGGATATTGACGGCGTCTTTAGTCAGTACGATCACATGCCCGAGAATCAGCACGGTGCGTTCGTTAGCGATCCGCGCCGCCATATCGGGCGAGAAGGTTGTCTGGAAGCTGAAGCCCGTGTTGTAGCAGATCAGCAGCATCAGGCCGAAGATCGTGCCGGAAATAACGTAGGGCATCTGCGCGCAGGCGTCGAGAATGCGGGAGAAGATGTTCTTGCGGCGCACCGTGATGTAGGCAAACATCGTGCCGAACACGACGATGACCACGATGGCGATGATGCCGTACTTGAACGTGTTCCCAATGGCGCGTCCCATCTTGTTCCACGCCTGTACATAGTTGTCGAGCGTCCAGGTCGTCTGAATGATCCCGTGCCGAACCTCGCGGAACGACAGCATCACGCAGTACAGAACCGGCAGGAACGCCAGAAACGTGACAAGATACACATACAGATGCGCAAAGACTGCGCCGACAGGATTCTTGAACTTCTTGGCCACAGGGGGATTGAGCATACTCATGTTGTAGTTCTTGCGCGAAAAATACATCTGCAGCAGGAACACGACGATGGCAATGAAGATCATGATGAACGCAATGCTGGAAGCAAAGAATGCGTCACCGCCTTCTTCGCTGAGCCACTCGTTGTAAACGAGGACGGGCATGGTGGTGTAACCTTCGCCGATCAATCGCGGCGTGCCGTAGTCGGCGAATGCACGCAAAAAGATGATCGCGCCGCCGGACAGGATCGTCGGGGTGACGAGAGGCAGACTGATCTTTAGGATCTTTTTCAGGCCGTGATCGCCCAGACTTTCGGCTGCTTCATCCAAAGACTTGTCAACCTTTTTCAGCGCGCCCTTGGTGTACATGTACATGTAGATAAACAGGTGCAGCGTAAAGACAAGCAGGATGCCGTTGAAACCGTAGATCGGCGGCAGATCGATTCCGAAGTTTGCAAAGAACTTGGTGATCGCGCCAGCTCTGCCGAACATCAGGATCCACGAATATGCACCGATGAACGGCGGAGAGAACATGGACATGATGATGACAATGTTCAGCGCCTTGATGCCGGCGATCTTGAAGTTCGTCGTAATATACGCCATGGAGACGCCGATCACCGAGGCAAGAATCGTGGCGATGAACGTGACCTTGACCGAGTTCCAGACCGCACCGCGGTAGTACGGGGTCGTGACGAACCGGATGAAGTTGTCCGCCGAGAGATGCCCCGGATTCTCTACCGACTGGAAAGCGTTCATGACCAGATGGATCACCGGATAGATCAGAAACAATCCGAAGAACACCAGTGACACGACGGTCATGAAACTCCAGAAATCAAAACGATATCCTTTCTTAAACATTACTCTCGACTCCCTCGATCAGCGTGGTCTCCGTCTGTTTGTCGAACAGATTGATCCGCCGCGTGTTCACACCCAGATACACCGTGTCGCCCTCGCTGAAAATGTGTTCGGCGCTTGATGTGTCCGCGCTGACTTCCACATTGTAGCCGAGGCCGCAGTCCATGATGTACTGGATGTATTTGCCGAGGAATCGCTTGACCAGAACCGTCGCCTTTATACCGCTGCCCTCCGCCTCGAAGGTAAATTCCTCCGGCCGGACGTAGACAAGGATTTCCTCGTCCTTTTTCAGCGGTTTCAGATTCTCGACAACGATGTCCGGTCCGCTCGGCATGCGAACCGTTGTCCGCCCGCCGGACTGCTCCTTCACAACGCCGAGGATGCGGTTGCTGTGACCGATAAAGTCGGCAACGAACGTGTTATACGGACGCAGATAAATCTGTTCCGGCGCTTCGATCTGCTGAATGTCGCCCTTGTTCATAACCGCGATGCGATCGGAAATGGCGAGTGCTTCCTCCTGGTCGTGCGTGACGTAAACCGTCGTGATGCCGATTTTCTTCTGAATGTCACGGATCGCTTCCCGCATTTCGATACGCAGTTTTGCGTCCAGGTTGGAAAGCGGTTCGTCCATCAGAAGCACCTGCGGCTTGACGACGATAGCGCGAGCGAGCGCAACGCGCTGCTGTTGACCGCCGGACAGTTTATCCGGATAGCGATCCTTGTACTGCGTGATCTGTACGGTTTCCATGATTTCAGCCACGCGCTGCTTGATCTCCTCTTTCGGGAGTTTTTTATTTTTCAAGCCGTATTCGATGTTGCGGTAAACCGTCATGTTCGGGAAGATGGCGTAGTTTTGGAATACCATGCCGAAATTCCGCTTGTAAACCGGAATACGGTTGATAACCTTATCATCGAACGCAATCGTGCCCGCTTCGATGGAGTTGAAGCCGGCGATCATGCGCAGCAACGTCGTCTTGCCGCAGCCGGACGGCCCGAGCAGCGTGAACAACTCGCCAGGTTTGATGTCCAAAGACAAATCACGGATGACGACGTTGTCTTCATACTGCTTTTTCGTGTTTTTGATATGGATTGCAACTGCCACGTTTTCTCCTTTTCTCCAACACCCCGTTACCGGAAAACCAATAACGGGGTGTTGAATCACTTGATTTTTCGATTTCAATCAGCCGAGGTTTGCAATGATATCTTGCAGCTTGGCCTTCAGGTCCTTGTTCGCATTGACCCACTCGGTCGGATACATCAGAGCAGGAAGCTGATCGCTGCTCGGGATGCCCTCAATGCTGAACGTGACGTCCGGACGCACCGAGCGCTGGTTCAGTTTATCGGCGTGCGCCTGCTGTACGTCATGGCTGAGCATGAAGTCAATGTAGGCTTTGCCGTTCTCGGGGTTCGGGCCGTCCTTGATCAGCGCCATGAAGGAGTTACGGAGCGTAATGCCTTCCTTGGCGTAAACCGGATGGACTTTAACGCCGTCGAGCATCAGGGTGATGATCAATTCCTCGTTGGTGATACCGACGACATATTCGCCGTTGGCGACCGCCTGCGGAACCTGAGAGGAAGAACTGTGCATCTTGCCGTCGAGGTTGGTGAGGAACGCCTTAACGAAATCCCAATGATCATCCATCGTGTCGCCGTTCTTTTCTGCCATGGCGCAGAGCATATTGATGATCTGCTCACGGGAGGACGATGCACCGGACGGATCGCAGAAACTGATCTGGCCCTTGAGGGCTTCGTTCGTCAGAGATTCCCAACCGTCAATCGTGACGCCAGACTTGGCAAGCAGTTCGTCATTGACGATGATCGAGTTCACGTTGATCTGAACCGGCGTGTACAGGTCGGTATCGCCGGAGAACGACGGCAGAATGTTGACCTTTTCCGGAGAAACATACGGCGTAAGGTACGGTTCAAGTCCCGCATAGATGGAAGCAGAACCGCCGATCATAACGTCGGCCTGCGGGTTGTCTTTTTCGGCCTCGATACGGGCAGTCAATTCACCGGAACCGGCGCTGACAAACTCGAGTTCGCAATCCGGATACATGGCGTCCCACAGTTCCTTTTCGAGATCCTGCTGATCCTGGCTGGATGCGGTGTAAACAACAACACGTCCGGTCGGGACATATTTGGTTTTCGCAGGCTCTTCCTGTTTCGTTTCCGTCGCAGCGGGTTCATCCTGTTTGGTTTCCGTCGCGGCAGGCTGGGTCTGCGTCTCGGCCGGTTTGGTCTCGGTTGTTCCCGAGGATGCGGGCGTCTGCGTGCAGGCGACAGCGCTAAGTACCAGCATCAGTGCGAG
>CAMHJE010000062.1:0-12798 GCA_946185305.1 uncultured Clostridia bacterium
GGATGTCCGGCGAAATGCCCATAAGAAATTGATTTGACTTCCTGTACGACTGCCTATATAATATAATTTATGAAAATGTAATTTTACGATATGCTGCGCATGTGCGGGAGGAGGATGATCCTGTTGAGCATTACTGCAGAGGAATTCGGAAAGCTGATGGACTTTGCGACTTTTATCAATAAGGATTATATTAGTTTTACGGCACGGTGGACGTACTGATCAACAACGCCGGGATCTCTCCCATGCGTGACAGCGGAACGACGGAGGAAGGCTTTGATGTTGTCTTTGCCACCAACTATCTGGGGCATTTTCTGCTGACGCAGCTACTCCTTCCGCATATGGCGCCGAACGGACGAATGATTAACGTAAGCAGCGATATGCACAACCCGCCCGGAGGCATCGAGTGGAAGGGCGTGCGATATCTGGCGCATGAGGCGATGACAGATCGGCGGCGGTATTCCTATTCCAAGCTTTGCGCGATCTATTTTACGCTGAAACTGGATGAGCTGCTGAAGAAGCAGGGCTCGTCAATATCCGTCAACTCTTTCAATCCCGGCTTTATGGCAGCGACCAACTTCTCCGGCGGACATACAGACAAGGCAAGAGCGCTGGTTGTAAAGACCACCATGCCGGATCGCTACGGAGAGCCGGGGACGTCTTCCGACGCGCTGGCGCAGATCGCCGTGGACAGCCGGTTTGACGGTGTATCGGGGCAGTACTTTGACAGAAGCACGAATACGAAGGATTCATCAGCTCTTTCCTACAGTAAAGAAAATCGAGATGAACTGTGGGATAAAAGTCTGGAGTATTGCGGTTTGCGGTAAGCAGAATCTCCCCGTTCCGTGTCTAATTTATAAAGTAATTGCAGAAAGGCGCAACCAAAATCAATCACAGGAGGAACCATTATGCTGAACATCATGCGTCAAAAGAACGCGTCCGAACTGACCGTCGAGCTTTCCGGACGGCTGGATACGAACACAGCACCGGAGCTCGAAGCGGCGCTGAAAACTGCGCTCGAGGGCGTCGAGGAACTGACCTTCGATTTCGAAAAGCTGGATTACATTTCATCCGCAGGTCTTCGCGTACTGCTTGCGACACAGAAGACGATGAACCGGCAGGGCAGCATGAAGGTCAAAAACGCAAACGAGATCATCATGGAGATCTTTGAGGTCACCGGTTTTGCGGACATTCTGACGATCGAATAAAGAAAAGGAACGAGAGGGGTATCGCAAATGGCAGAGGAAAAACGATTTACAAAAGCAACGTGGCAGATCATGGAACAGCTCCTCGAGGTAGATAACCTCGACGATGCGCTGTCCGGAAGTCTGGAGATCATTGTCAAAACGCTGAACAGCGAAGCGGGCGCGATCTGGCTTCTCGATTCGAAAACGGATCGGTTGAGCCCGATGTTCCATATCGGCCCTGCCGACATTTCCAACATCACCGTGGAAAACGGGCTCGGCATCGAGGGCGTCGTCACCGAGACCGGCAAATCCGTCATCGTGGAGGACGCGGCAAGCGACGCGCGTTTCGACGGCTCGGTGTTCGACGATAACGGACTCGTCACCAAGACCATGATCTGCGTCCCGCTGAACAATCTGCACGAGGTCATCGGCTGCGTGCAGATCGTCAACAAAAAGGACGGTACGCTGTATGACGCGGAAGAGCTGCAGCTGTGCGAACGCATGGCGTCGCTGGCGGCGATCACGATCGACGAAAAGGGACTGATCGTCGACCTCGGCGAACAGAAGGAAGTGCTTGCGTCGCTAAAGAACATCACCAAAGAGTTTCCGTCCGGCGACGGCGTGCTGAAGGTTTTGAAGGGCGTCAATCTCGACATTTATAAGAACGAGTTTGTGGTCGTGCTCGGCGAATCCGGCTGCGGCAAATCCACGCTGATGAACATCGTGGGCGGCATGGACTTTCTGACCGACGGCGAGCTGATCGTGGAGGGCAAAGACTTCTCGCATCCGTCCGACGCGGAGCTGACGCAGTACCGGCGCGAGTACATCGGCTTCATTTTCCAGGCGTATAATCTGATGCCGAACCTCACCGCGCTCGAAAACGTGCAGTTTATTGCGGAACTGGTCAAAGACCCGATGCCTGCGGAGGAGGCGATCGAAAAGGTCGGCTTAACTTCCCGCGCCAACAATTATCCCGGTCAGATGTCCGGCGGACAGCAGCAGCGCGTGTCGATCGCGCGCGCGATCGTGAAGCGTCCGAAGCTGATCTTTGCCGACGAGCCGACGGCGGCGCTCGACTATACCACGAGCATTGAAGTTCTGTCTGTCATTGAAGACATCGTCCGCAATCAGGGTGCGACGGTCATGATGGTTACGCACAACCCGGAGATCGCGAAAATGGCGGATCGCGTGGTGAAGATGCGAAACGGCAGGATCGCCAGCATCAAGAAGAACCTGCATCCGGTCAACGCGGAAGAACTGGTCTGGTGATCTGCCATGAAAAAAACGCAGTTTTTGGACGCGATCCGAAATATCAAAAAGAGAATCGTATCCTATCTGTCCGTCGTTTTGATCGCGCTTTTAGGCACGTCGATCTTTCTCAGCATCGGTTTTGCAAGCAAGGCGATCATGCGCAACGGCACGGACGCGTATGATTCCATGCGCTTCCGCAACATTGAGGTCATTTCAACACTGCTGATTTCGGAAGAGAATATCGCAGCGCTCAAGGCGTTGGACGGCGTACAGGCGGTAGATCCGGTCTGGCAGGCCGGCGCGTCGCTGTATCGCGACGGTCTGAGCGAAAACGCATCCTTCATCACCGCCGGGACGCAGGTCAACGTTCCGCAGGTGGTGGAGGGACGGCTGCCCGAAACGCCGGACGAGTGCGCGATCGAACAGAGCCTTGCCGAAGCGCTGCACCTCGTGATCGGCGACCGGATCGGCGATTATTCCATGACCGACGACGCCGGACAGTACTTCCTCGGATCTGAGTTCACCATTACCGGCATTTTTCAGCACCCGGATCATCTCAGCACAACCTTTGCGCAGACGCCGTATGTCATCGTTACAAAGGAAGCGTTCGATCTTGAAACGCTGCACGGCGCGTGCATGAAGGCGGAGGTCGCGGTGGAAGGCGCTCGTGGCAATCGCTTTTCCGAAGCACATAAGAAGGTCGTTTCGACCGTGATCGACCGGATCGAGATGCTTGCCGTTGCGGAAACGCCGAAAACGGACGCCGCCGTAAAAGAAGCGGCACATGCGCAGATCGACGCCATGGAGCAGGCGAACCGGGAGGATCTGGAACGCGCGCGGCAGGAAACGCCGCCGGACGAAGATCAGATTGCCTACTTGGAGTCGAGATTTGAAAGCTACGCAGCGTATCACGAATCCATCGAAAATATGGCGCCGTGCCGCTGGATCGTCGTGGATGAACGCGGGAACACCGGCTTTGTGCAGATTCAAACGTGCAGCGAAACGCTGCGCGCCATTCAGATGAACTTCGGGCTGATGTTTATCGTGATCGGCGCGCTGACCATCCTTGCGACGATCGGCAAAATGGTCAACGAGCAGCGCACGCAGGTCGGCACGGTCAAGGCGCTCGGCTTTTACAACCGTGAAATCATGCAAAAGTATCTGTTGTTCGCCGTCTCTGCCGTGGTCATCGGAACAATCCTCGGCAGCCTTGCCGCGCGGTTCTTTATGGAGGGCGTTGCACTGAACAACTATAACGAGTCCTTTGCCGTCGATCTTTCCGCACCGCTGTTTGATTGGGGACTTGTGCTGCTTGTGCTTTTAGCAGGGATCATCCTTTCGGTCGGCGCGGTTTGGCTTTCCTGCCGAAGACTGATAAAGGAATCCGCAAATGCGCTGATGATGCCGCCGGTTCCTTTGGCTTCGCGCAAGGCGCAGACAGGCAAAAAACATGTGCTTGGACTGTATGCGAGGTTGATTCTGCGCAACATCCGGTCCGATTGGAAGCGCGTCACCCTGACCGTCGTGAGCATTCTCGGCTGCTGTGCCATGATCGGCATCGGCTTTACGCTGAAAAGCGCGGTCAACAACTGCACCGAACGGCAGGACAGCGAGATTCTCGCCTATGACGCCTCGGTGGAATATCAGTCCTATGCCGAGGAGGAGATGCAGAGCATTTTCGACAGTGCCGGCGTGGACAGCATCAAGCTGTACCGAACCGAAGTCATTGTGGAAACCGAGAGCATGGGGCTTGCCACACTGCTTTGCGGCGATATGAATGAGATCCATTCCATGCATCGCCTGCTCGATTGGAAAACCGGTCAGCCGCTGTCGCCCACGGACGAAGGCGTCTATATTTATCAGCGTCTGGCGGAGACCGAAGGGCTCAGCGTGGGCAGCGAAATCAAGCTGATGATCGGGCTTTCGGACGCGGCAACGGTCAGAGTTGCAGGGGTGTTCAAAAACTATATCGGTCTGACAATCGTGATGAGCGGCGATTATTATGCGTCGCAGTTTGGCAAAGATTTCACGCCCAACACGTTTTTCGTACGGCTGAACGGCGCGGATCAAGACGCGCTGCTGACCGCGCTCGATGAAACCTGGGGACTCGTCTCATGGACGCCGTCCGCCGGCAACCGCACCGCGTTTGAGGCGGCGACCGCCTCGATCAATTCCGTCGACGCGCTGCTGATCGCGATTGCGGCGATCATGGCGGGCGTGGTATTGCTGAACCTGACCAATACCTTTGTCCTGCAGAAAAAGCGCGAGCTCATCATCATGCGGATCAATGGCTTTACGGTAAAAGAGCTGATCGGCTATCTGTTGCGCGAGACGGCGGTTACCACTGTGATCGGCATTCTCTTGGGCGTCGCTTTGGGCTGCGGAATCGGGTACTATATCGTCCGCTCGGTGGAGCTGCCGTATACGCAGTTTGACCGCAGCATCTGCGTACCGGCATGGCTGTACGCCGCGGGGATTACCGCTCTGTTTGCCGTCGTCATCAATGCAATCGCGCTGATGAAGGTGAAAAAGCTGAAGCTGACGGATCTATCCTGATGCGTAAAATGTCTGAACAAACAGGAGAAATGATGCGCAAAAAAATATGGATCGTGTTGCTGATCGTGCTGATTGTCGCTCTGGCGGCAATCGGCATTGCCTGGCGGATCAACGCGCAAAAGAAAGCGGATACGGCGGTTATCCCTTCTGCGTCGCCTTTAGACACGGTCCAAGCGCAGGCGACAGCGGAGACGATCCCGACAGCGGAACCCACATCTGAACCGGATACGGAAACAACGGAGCCTGCTCCGGCCGTATCGCCTGCATCTGCGCTGGAAACAGGGGCGCCGGACTATAACGATCCGGACGCCTGGGCGTATTTTGCTTTGGGTGAGGGCAAGGACGCGGACGTGTTCATCATCTGTCCCACCGTGGACACCAAGAGTGAAAGCAACGCCTTTGACCTCAACGAAAAGCTGAAATCCAGATTCATCTATGCTTTGGATTTGGAGAAAGGCATCTTTTCCGAAACAGGACGGCTGTATTCCCCCTATTACCGGCAAATGTCCATCAATGCCTACCGGTTTGATGAATCGGAGCGGGAAAAGGCGAAGGCCGTCGCGTATCGGGACGTTTCCGCTGCCTTCCGTTGGTATCTCGATCATGAGAACGGCGGCAGACCGCTCATATTGGCGGGTTTCTCCCAAGGGGGAGAAATGTGCCTGGAACTGCTGAAAGAATACTACGGCGATACGGCGGAAGGGAATGCCTTGCGGTCAAAACTGATTGCCGTGTACGCGCTCGGGTGGGCGGTGACGGAACAGGATGTTGAGGACTATCCGCAGATCGTTCCTGCCCAAGGAGAGTTGGATCCGGGTACGGTGATCAGCTTCGACTGTGAAGACGGAACGCTGACCGAAACCATTATCATTCCGGCGGGGATCAAGGCGTTGTCCATCAATCCGCTGAACTGGAAGACCGACGGAACGCCCGCCGACCGGTCGCTGAATCTGGGCGCGGTCATGGACGCCGGAGCAGAGCCGATCCCCGCGCTTTGCGGCGCGTATATCGGATCCCGCGGCGAGCTGGTGGTGACGGATGTGAGAACAGAGGATTATCCGCCCGGTCTGGACATCTTTCCCGAGGGGGCGTATCACCTGTATGATTATATGTTCTTCTTCACCAACCTGAAGCAGAACGTGGCGGACAGGACGGCGGCGTTCTTTGCCGAAGTCCGGCAGGATTCATAAGACGAGGCGCTTGACCGGCTGCTTCGGAATGTGTTTGAATGGTCAATAAACAGGACAGAGGTAAAGAACATGCTATCCGAAAAAGTCATCCGGCGTTCCGATATGATCCGCTGTGCGCTTTGCGATAATGCTCCGTGCTCGGCAGCCTGCAGGCATTGCGATCCGGCGGCGCTTCTGCGCAGCATCTGGTTTGACGACGAACGCGCGGCGGCGCTGCGTTTTCCGGGAGGAAATCCCTGCATCGGCTGCGACGCGCCGTGCGAAGCCGCATGCGTGCGTCCGCATGAGGTGCCGATCCGGGATCTTTTAACGCGGCTGCACGACGAGGTGCGCCCGTATCTGGACGAGCCGCTGCCGAAGGACGAATCGATCCTCAGAACGGATTTTTGCGGTATTCCTCTCGAGAACCCGTTCTTTCTGTCCTCTTCGGTCGTGGCAAGCACGTACGACATGTGCGCCCGGGCGTTCGAGGCGGGCTGGGCAGGGGTCTGCTTCAAGACCATCTGCTCGTTTGACATTCACGAGGCGTCGCCGCGCTTTTCCGCGATCACCGGGGACAACGGCAGCATCGTCGGATTCAAGAACGTCGAGCAGCTTTCGGATCACAGCGTCGCCGAAAACATGGAGATTTTCCGGGCGCTCAAGAAAAACTATCCGACCAAGTTCATTCTTGCCTCGATCATGGGACAGAACGACGCGGAGTGGGAGGAGCTTGCGCGGCTGTGCGAGGAGAACGGCGCGGACGCGATCGAGCTGAACTTCTCCTGCCCGAACATGATGGACGAGGGACTGGGCTCGGACATCGGACAGGTGCCGGAGCTTGTGGAACGCTTCACTGCGGCGGCGCGCCGCGGGACAAAGATCCCGATCCTTGCAAAGCTCACGCCCAACGTGGCGGTCATGAGTCCCGCGGCGGAGGCGGCAAAGCGCGGCGGAGCGGACGGCGTCGCGGCGATCAATACGATCAAGAGTATCATCGGCGTCAATCCGCACACCTACGTTTCCGCGCCTGCGGTGCACGGCAAATCGGCAGTCGGCGGATACAGCGGAAATGCGGTCAAGCCGATCGCGCTTCGGTTTATTGCGGAGCTCGGACAGAATCCGAATCTTTCCGGCATGCACGTCTCCGCCATGGGCGGCATTGAAACGTGGCTGGACGCTTTGGAATTCATCCTGCTCGGCGCGGACAGCATCCAGATCACCACGGCGGTCATGCAGTACGGCTACCGCATCATCGACGATCTCAAGGCCGGACTTGCCTATTATCTTACGGAGAAGGGATTCAAAAACCTTCGCGAGGCGCAGGGGCTTGCGCTGGATGCCGTCAGTGACACCACGGACGTTCTGGAGCGCGATACGGTGATCTTCCCGAAGTTCCACCGTGAAAAGTGCCTCGGCTGCGGACGCTGCGTGATCTCCTGCGCGGACGGCGGGCATCAGGCGATCCGGCTGGACGAGAACCGCAGACCGGTCCTGAACGGCAAAAAATGCGTCGGCTGCCATCTTTGCCTGCTGGTCTGTCCGAATCATGCGATCTCGTCAAGCAGAAAGAGGATTAAACGGTCATGAGAACGAAATACAGACATCCGGATCCGGCGGATCCGTCCGGGTTTGTCGTGTTGGCGGACTTTGTCCCGCATATCATACAGGAGATCCGGTATCATTCCACCTATAACTTCATCGGCGAACGGATCGACGGCTAAGAGGAGCCGGTCGCGCTGCTTTCGATCGAAGCGGCAAGAGCGCTGAAAGCCGTCGGCAATGAACTGTTTGTGCAGGGGTATCGGCTCAAGGTGTTCGACGCCTACCGTCCGGTTTCGACCGTCAGACAGTTCATTCTCTGGGGCATCGAGGACACGGATATCCGTATGAAGCCGTACTTCTATCCGGACCTTGAGAAACAGGAGTTGTTTGCGAAGGGGTATATCGCAAAGCAGTCGAGCCACAGCCGCGGCAGCGCGACCGATCTCACGCTTCTGGACATGAAGACCGGCAAAGAGGTCGATATGGGCAGCCCGTTCGATCTGTTCAGCGAGGTGTCGCATCCGGATTACCGCGGCGTCACGCAGGAGCAGTATGAAAGCCGCATGCTGTTGCAACATGTCATGGTCAGAAACGGTTTTCTGCCGCTCGACTGCGAATGGTGGCACTTTGTTCTGAAAGACGAGCCGTACCCGGACACCTATTTTAGGGCTTTTTTACTTATTTTCGGTACCCTTCGAAAGGGTCATTTTGACCTCATTTTTGGAGTTTGACAACATTTTTGCAACAGAACAGTTTTCGCAAGCGCCTGAATTCTATGCATTTTCCGCATAAAAAATGATCGGCGGCATGTTTTATTCATGCCGCCATGTAGTTTTCTGTTGTATCGGAAACGCCCATTATTTGCTATGTTTCAGCAACGTTACAAGACGTTCGGCAACGATTCTGCAAAGTGCTGATTTCATTCTGTGAAGTTGATAGACTATTGCAGGGCGTTTTCAAACGCGGGTAGCCACCACAGCAGATAACCGGCCTTGTGCGGATGCACGGGATCGCGCATCAGATAAGCGTAATCGGCGTCCGAAACGAGGGCGTTGAAGACCGCATCGTTGTAGAGATCGAGAACAGATACTTCGAAGCCGTCGATGGCATTCCATTTTTCCGCCGCATTGTGTGTCTTCGCGATGAGTTTTGCGTAGTCCGAGCCGCTTGGATCAGCGTTGCCGCGCGCGCCATCATCACCGAAGTAGGAGCCCGAATAGAACAGGATCGGACAATGCCATGTATCGTGGACATAGCGGATGATGTATTCGATCGCGCCCGCTGCGGTGGACAGATCGAACGCTTCGGGATCGGTCACATCCGGGGCGGTCAGCGTGCCGATGTTCGGCATATTGGCGGCCTTAGCGTCGTTGGTCGAAATCTGACAGACAAAGGCGTCAATCTTTGCGGTCTTGTCGAACTTCTCGCTTGCAAGCAGGCGGCTGACATACGAGGTTTCGGGCTTCTGCTCTCCTGTCGCCAGCGTCGTGCCGGACATGGCCTCGACTATCGAGGTTACGCCGTCCTTTGCCGCCATAAAGTGCGCCATCGACTGTCCGTTCGAGCCAGCGCCGTAGGTGACGGATGAGCCGAGCCAGTAGATCGTTTTGCCTTGCAGCGGCGAAGCCGGGTCGGGCGTTATGCGGGTTTTATCGTACGCCATGTCGTTGCCGTCCTTGCCGATTAAAAGAAATTCGATGCTGCCCGTGGACGGTTCGCCCGTCGGCGCCTCGGTAGGCGCGGGTTCGTTCAAGGCCGCCGGGGCGGCGCAGGCGAAAAGGAGCAGCGTTGCAAAGAGCAGCGCGCAAAGGCGGCGGCTCATTGCAGTCCTCCCAAGACCTCTTCAAACTTCGGCGTCCACCAGTCGCGGTAGCCTGCGCGGGTCGGATGGACGTTGTCCGCCATGTAGAGGTCCTTTTCCGCTTCGGTGACATTGTTGAATGCTTCGTCGCGGTAGAGGTCGATCACGCCGATCTGCCACTTGGCAATCACCGCGTCCATCAGTGCGATTTCCTTTTCATACGTTTCGTTATGGAAATTGCTGTTCGTGTAGAACAAGATCGGGCAATCCCATTTCTCCTGCGCCTTAGCAACGATGTACTCCATTGCTCCTGCGGTGGTCGTCACGTCGAACGCCGCTGTATCGCGTACATCGTCTGCCGTGACCTCTCCGAACTGATCGGCAAACTTCAGATCGTTCGTGGAAAGCTGGCAGATGAAAGCGTCAAGCTGTTCCGGACAATTTTCGCTTGCCAAAAACGCATCAAACCGTTTGACATAGCTCTTGTCGCTGTTGTCCAACAGCGGCGTACCGGAAACGGCTTCCTTGATGCAGGTGCAGCCGTTTCTTTTGGCAAGGAAGTCCGCCATCGACTGTCCGTCCGAATGCTCGCCGCGCGTCACCGACGAACCGAGGAAGAAATAGACCTTCCCGGCAAGCGGCGAATTGGCAAGCGGCTCGGTGTTTTCGAGATCATATTCGGGACGGTTGCCCGCGCGGATGATGTCGAGATTCAGCACGACGGTCTGTCCGCCGTAATTGAACTTGACCTTATAGCCCTTGGCGGTCAGTGGTGTCGTCGCTTCGTATTCATAGGCAACGCCCTCTTCCACGCTGCCGTCGGCCAGGTTCGCGTCGATGCGCGTTCCCGCGGGATCGAACGTGTCGCCCTCATAATAAGTCGTGGTGGTCGGCTTGACGCCGATGGCAAGGCTCTTGACCGCCTTGGGGTCCTCTTTGGGCGTGCTGCTTCCGCAGGCAAACGCCGCCGCAAGCATCAGTACGGAAAACGCAAGTGCAAGCGTACGCAAAAAATTTTGTTTCATGAAGATTTCCTCCATCCGATACGGCAAACGGCCGCCGAAAGGGGCGGCCGCCTGCGTTGGGTCAGATTAACCGATTGTGAACGTGCTGTTTGCAGCATCAACGGTCAGCGTCATCGGGGACACCGCCGCATTCTCCACGAAGTACAGCGTGTTGAAGTAATAGAAGAACTTGCCCGGGAAGTTGGTGTCGTCGGCCGCATCTGCGCTGACATCGGTGAACGTGCCGCCGAAGCGGGTGTAAGCGTCCGCCATGCCGGCAACCGGCGTGACCTGCGCGTCAACTTTGGTCGGCACTTCGAGCGTGACTTTGCCGCCGTCCACGGTGTACTTGCCCGTGAAGGTGAGCTGCAGCATCGGGATTTCGGTGCTCATCATGCCCTTGACTGCGTCATTGACATGATCCATATCGACCGCGATCTTCTTGGTCAGGGTGTAGTTGCCGCCGTTCAGCGTCAGCGTCGCGGTATAGTAATCGGCAACAGCGGTGCCTTCGGCAACGCGGCCGTCGAGCATGCCGAACAGACGGGAGAACGGAACCTGTGCATCGCTGCCGTCCGGGCGCTTGTCGGTGCTGTCGAGGTCATTTTTGACTTCCTGCGCCGCAAAGTAGGTGTTGGAATCGAGGGCTACGGTATAGGTGCCGTCCACCTTTGCACCGCCGCCGCAGGCGACGAGCAGCGCGCACGCGGTCAGAACCGCCATCACAAGAGCAACCAGTTTGTTGAGTTTCATGATACTTTCCTCCATGTTTTTATGATGATTTTGTTGTTTTCAAAAGGCCTTACGCCTCTTTTTTCTTTTTGAGGGACTTGATGACAACCCACGCAAGTGCGGCGGCGGTCAGCACGCCGAAGCCGATTTGCAGACCGGTCACAAGTGTCTGCCACCACGGTGTAACCTGCACGATCTTCGTGCCCGCCGATACGCCGTTCATCGCGTTGGAATGGACGACCGTGTAGAGGATGCGGTGCATCGCTTCGCGCATACCCCATGCCACATCTGCGTGACCCGTGCCAGGCCGCGACGCGTCAAGGTCCTCCGCCTTCATCATGCCATCGACAAGGTTGCCGCCCGAGGTGAGAAGCTTCGGCAGGTTCATGTACGGGGACGCGGTGCCGTACCACATATCGGTGACGACGATGCCGGTCATGCCGCATTCGTTGCGCAGGAACTCGGTCACCATGTCGCGCTGCATGCCGCTCCAGTGCAGGCCCATACGGTTGAACGCGAGCATGACGCCCGACGCCCCCTTAAGGGTCAGCGTTTCGCCGTTGCGGTCGTAGGTTTTGCCTGCAATCGTGATCGGCAGCTCAAACGCCCGCATGTAGATCTCGCGGATCGCCTGCTCGTTCGCCCATGTGCAGATGCCGCGCCGCAGGTCTTCCTGATCGTTCAGACCGATGTGCTTGTTGTACACATACAGGCCGTGGCTTTCCATCGCCGCGCATTCATACGCGCAAATCATGCCGGAGAGGTAGCCGTCCTCGGAATAATACTCGAAGTTTCTGCCGGAATACGGCGTGCGCTGAATGTTGGAGCCGGGTCCGTAGAGGCCGTTGTAGCCCGCCCAAAGCGCGTCCTCACCGATGAGATCGCCGACGTCATACATCAGGTCGGTGTTGAAGGTCGCCGCCAGGATGCCGCCCGCCGGGTAGCACATGGCCTTTGCGTTCTTATCCGGATCGCCGGTGATAGTCGCAAGGCCGCGCGCGGACGTGCTGTACGGCTGCGTCAAGCCGGAGGGGCCGTTGTGATCGAGGCACTCCATCTTGTTGATGGCTTCGATCCCGCCGTTGCGGCGCATGCCGGACGGAATGACCGAGGTGTAATCCTCCCACGAAAGCTGATCAAGGAGCTGCTCCCACTTCGGGTCGTCGTAGGGGATCTCGTTGCCGTTCTCGTCCACGCGGAGCTGAATGAGACTCAGCGTTTCGCCGTCCTTGAACGTGCTGTAGTTCGGGTATTCCAGATCGACGGTTTCGAGCTTCGTTTCGCCCTGGCGGCCGTACTTGTCCTGATCGGCGGTGATGAATTCGTTCCAATGCAGCACCGTCGTATCGCTCCACGATTTCGGCGTCGTGCCTTCCCAGTCGGAACGGCTTATATAGGTCACGGTGTCGTCGCCGCGGTGCTCATACTTGTTCCAGTCCGCATATTCGAACCGGTTCGTGATCTTGTAGCCCGTGGCCTCGGAAGTGGCGAAAGTCTCCTTGTCCAGACCCAGGGTGATCCTATCGGACACCAGGGCAGCTGCGCCCTCGGCGTCC
>CAMHJE010000063.1:0-12227 GCA_946185305.1 uncultured Clostridia bacterium
ATATATCGACTCAAGGAAATACAGAAAACAACACTTTTAGACAAACTAAATCGCCCTAAATATGTTGCATGTCCAATGCTGCTTATTATATATTCTTTATTTTTTCAAAAATACGCTTCATTTTTTTGCTTGCTCTGATTATTATACTTTTTTTGGCTTGCGGCATCACTTTTTCCATACTCACACTACTAAACGGTATCTGTATATTGGGTGAGAAACCACTATCCCTTGAAATTTTAACAAACTTATAGTGATTGTTCGTCCACTCATATAAATCGGGACGTGCCTTTTTCAAGAAGACGTCAAAATCAACTGCGCGCGCACAACCGCGTTCACGGTCTTTATCATAGAAGAGGGATAACAGATAATGCGTGTATAATAAACGGTGAAGCGTATTGTCGTAATACTGCTTTGCCGCAGAAGACATCTCGGATGTAGTACTATATTCGATTACACGTCGCATTACTCGATCATGATGATCATAACGTCTGACCATATTAGATATATCAACGCTCTGCTCCGGATTACCACGTGAGTACTTATAAATCTTATCCTTCGAAAATACGAAACTATGAATATACGGAACAGGAAACAGAATATATTCACAATCGACGAAGAAAGTATTCTCCTGAAGCTGCATACCCATCGACTTTAAAATGTTTGTCTTTATTGTAAGGCTATGGATTGTGAAATAACAATCTTCGGGATCAATTGTTTCAAACGAATAATTCTTTCCATATTGAATGGAACCCCCGGCGCATAAAGGTGTGTTTGTTCCAGTCATTAGGTTTATTTCATCATAGTCAGAAGATATGACATCGGCGGTTATCGTCTTGTTTTGTATATTTTCAATAAGTTTAGCAAGATTCTTACTGTCAACCCAGTCATCGCTGTCAACATTCTTAAAATATATACCCTTTGCTTCCTTTATGGCACTGTTAATTGTTGACCCATGTCCCCCGTTTTCTTTGTTTATTAGACGAACAATGCCCGGATATCTTCTTGCATATTCCTCGGCAATCTCTGCAGTGTAATCCCTTGAACCATCATTTATAATCAATACTTCCTCATATGCTGCCATAGGATGATTGATCAGTGAATAAACACAACGATCCAAAAACTCTTGTGCATTATAAGAAGGAACGCAGATGGATAATAGCTTCGGCTCTTCCGAATTCTCGATGATAGGATATGCTTCCCTTTTATTAGGACTCTTTTTCAAACACATTTCCAGAACACGATTATCAAAAATATTAGCAACCGCAACAGCATCAAACTGCTTTCTATACTGCTGATTAATCTCAGGTCTGCATGTGCCAAATGCAATCTGTTCGAGATGATCACAAATACTATCTATGTCCCAAGGCAAGTCACAAATTCCACCAGCGATGTTAACCATTCTGTATGCAGGAGAACCTTCACCGGTAAGAGCAAAGACAGGCTTATCGGTTCCAAAATAATCTGCTAATTTACCTGCAAAAAATAGAGATCCTCCTGAAGTAATGTCAGAGAAGAATGCATCAACGTGCAGAAGCCAATCTGCATTCTCTATTTGTTCAAGGCTTGTATAATAGTCAACACCATCAGAAAACGTAATTATATCTTCCAAATACGCATTAATGACGGAATCCATCAAATTACGAGGCGTATTGCCAACTATATTTATATGTATTTTATCCAAGGCAGGACTATTCTTTCGTTTCAACTGCCGAACCGCATCAACGAACGGTTTAAGCGATCTAAGTTGATCTGAATATCCAGTAAATAGAAATGTTATTTTCTTGTTCTTGTTACATATTGAATTATGTTTATAGAAAGAAGAATCATAACTATGCGGAATCACTTGATACTTCGGCAACCATGTATCATTTCCGAGAATATACTTGAGCTGCGTTTCTGACGGAGCGATAATTAAGTCCGCGTTCTTTAGCGCATAGTCTTCCCAGCTTTTCAGTTCAAATAGGAGCGAGACTCCTTTATCAGTGGCACATTTCCAATTTTTATTGATTTTTCCATTATCTTGCCGAAGTGAAGCAAGAACTTCGGCTTTTTCAAAAGAGTCAATTTTGATAGAGTCAGTTACATAAGCCTTCAATTCATATGGATTATTTGCGACGGGATCGCCAAAGCTAGCGATCCATTTAATCTTAGGGTACCTTTCCTTAATCGCTTTTCCAACTAGAATGCTCTCAGGCGGAGTGCTTCTTGTCATGATACACTCATAAGCGTAAAGTTTATTCAACTCCTCAAATTTCTCTATACAAGCATCCACCCATTTCTCTATACTATCAGTTTCAATTGTGTAGCTATGTATATTTTCTTCCTTATTAAACCCGGTCTTAGCTTTATAACCCCATTGGCGACTAGTCGAACTGAATACGTCGTATTCCAAGTTCGAATTGCGAAGAAGTTTATACGTAACCAAGCCCTCAGAGGATGTTGCAGGAGGGAAAAACCAAGAAGCAACAAATATTCGCATAATTATTCCTTTCAATAATATATTTCTTGGGTATAATAGTTTTATTCACAAAATACAAGTATAATAATTTGAAACTTTTCAATATGTATTTATATGATTATAGTATGAATCATTTTATTTGTCAAGGATGAAATCAATTAAGTGAAGGATAAGGTGTAGGTGTTACAATGATAAGTAACAGAAGCCGTGGAAACCGTGGAAAACGCCGAAGGGTTTCCCACCGTTCCCACAGCACGGCTGCTGCTGCAAAAAAAGATAGCGAACGAAAGACGATTGTGTTAATGTAATAGTCGCCAATCCAATCTACAGAAAGGCAATCATCCTATTCTTCTTTAAAGATAAGACAGATTACCGAAAGCATTGCCGACAAAACGAGGATATTGTTTGTGCAATCGCTTGGCAAGGACGGCGCGGAGAAGTTCTTCCGCGAGGTCGTGATGCCGTTGACGCCGGCACGCAGCTAAAACCGGCAGCTCCCCGTCGCTCTTTCGGATACGGAACCATACCGCAGACCGCCCCGCGCGGTCTTTTTTCTTTCCTCGCATTTTCCGCATTTCCTTTACGTGCTTTTTACTGTTCGTTCATACTCCTGTGACGTTTCGGACGAATCCGTTTGCTATGGTAAGTTCAGAAACCGACAGGAGGAAACCCCATGCGAAAAACAATTTTGCTTTTGCTCTCTGCCCTGCTCCTTTTGGCATGCGTGCCGACGCCGGATCAGGAATACGTCACCCACAAAGACATGGACGCCATGCTTGAAAAAGCGGCGGCGACGCCCGCGCAAGGCGTCGTGACTGTGGAAGTGCCGGGCGCAGAAAAAGCGACCGGCGGCGAGCCGCTGCCCGCGCCGCGCCTGCGGGAGCAATACGGGTTCCCGACGGCTTGGGACGAAACGTTCACCGAGGCCGACGGGCATTTTGTCGTGCAGATCGACGCGCCGGTGGAGGTGCCGGACGCGTCCGCGATGCCGATCGTGCGCGTGGAACGCGGAACATACGATCCGGACGTGATCAAGCGGATGTTCGATACGCTGACCGCCGGGCGCACACTCGTCCTGCGCAACCCGCAAATGACAAAGGCCGAGATCGCCAACCGGATCGTGTACTTGGAGGACGAAATCAACGATCCGAATTCCGACTTTGACGCGGAGGATCGCGCTTGGGCAAAGGCGCAGATCGAACAGCTCAAGGCGCAGTATGCCGACGCGCCGGACACAAAGGACGAGCCGGTCGCGGACGGCGTGATCCGACCTATCCCCCTGGTATCGAGCAAAACCGGCGAGGTCGTGCGTATGCGCTATGGGTTTGAGGCGATCTCGCAGAATAGCAACCCCGACAACATCCCGGAAAATTTTGCGGTGATTATCCCGGACTTTGCCGACGCGGGACGCTATGACGAGGAATTCGGCTACGGCGGCGGTGACGCGACCATGTGGTACATGAATCCCCGTTCCCATCTCACCGGCAGCGATTACGACACCAAAATTCTGCTTCGCGACCCAACCGAGCCGAAGGAGCTTGCCGCCTATCCGCACGCAACCTATCTGCCCGCGCAGGCGATCACGGACGCGGAAGCGTTTTTGTCCTCCGTGGGACTGGATCGCTATCAGGCCGACCGCGTTGCGTTTCTGCCGGACAAGGATACCGACGCCTACGGCTACTGCATCTTCTGCGTGCCGACCACCGCAGGCGTCCCGGGCACGTCGCTTTGGATGGGGACATGGGCGCAGGACGGTGTGACCGCCCCGCCGTGGGATTATGAGTTTATGCAGCTTTGCATCGACGAGCAGGGCGTTTACGCACTGTTTTGGTACGCGCCGCTGCAGGAAAAAGAAACCGTGCTGCCCTCGGCGGCGCTGCTGCCGTTTGAGAAGATCATGGAGATTTTCCGCAAGCATGTCTGGATCAAGGAAAAGCCGTGGCTGATCCTCGACGAATCCATTGTGATCGAAAGCGATTATCCGTCCGATATGCTTGTAACAATAGACCGCATCACGCTGTCGCTGCAGCGCGTGATGGAGCCGAACACGTTCGACACGGCGCTGCTCGTTCCGGTCTGGAATTTTTGGGGCACGGAGATCACGACGCGCACCGATCTGAAAACGCGGCAAACGACCGAAGAACCCGGCAGTACGTCGCCGTGGCCGCCGACGCCGATCCTCTCGATCAACGCCATCGACGGCAGCGTGATCGACTTGATGAAGGGCTATTAAAACGGAGGTGCTTCCATGAAAAAAATCATAATATGCCTGCTTCTCTCCCTGTTCCTTTTGGCCTGCGTTCCTACGCCGGAGCAGGAATTTATTGTCAACAAAGGCGAGGAAAAGGACTGGCAGCGGCCCGTGGAGATCGTGACGGTGCCGGGCGGGACGCAAGACACAAGCGGCGTGCCGCAGAACGAGAATGAATTTGTCCCGAATCAGCCGACGGATACCGAAACGCCGACCGAAAGCGCGCTGTATGAAACGCTCGGCGCGCCGCAATATTGGGCGCTCGATACCGAGATCAACGGCGTGCGTGTAGTAGCCGAGGACGCGCCGGTGATCCTGCCGATGGCAAGCCGCGCTCCGGCGGCGGAGGCGAAGACCGCGACGTTTACCGAGGATATGCTAAACCGCGCGGCGGCGGCCATGTTCGGCAAGCAGCCGATCGCGTGGTATGACGCGGGTACAACGACCAAGGAGCAGCTTGCCGAACGCATCCGCTATTGGCAAGATCTGCTGCCGACGGCCGAGGACGAATCGCACAGCGAATACTGGGCGCAATGCCTTAAAGAATGTACCGAGGCCTACGACCGTGTGCCGAGCGAGAGCGATCTTAGCCCCATCCCCCTCGTCCCCGGCACATACACCGAGGACTGGGGCAAGCCGCACGAAAGAAACGGCCTTGTCGCGCGGGCGGAGATCGGCGGCACGGAATGGATCCTGACGCTCGATCAAAACTACGGCAACGAGCTATTGAAGCTTGCCCCCGCCGCGCATCCCAAGAGCAATGACATCCTTGCCGAAACAAGCTACGGCGGGCATCCGATCCTCGACGAGCCGTGGGGCGTGACGTTAACGAAGGGCGACGCCATCGCCGAGGGCAACTCCATCGTGCAGGCGATCGACGAAAATTATACGCTGTGCTTCTGCGGCCCGGCGGCGGCGCGGTTTGCCGACGAACAGGGCATCCCGCGGCTTTGGGGCTGGGGGCTTGTGTACATGCGGCAAATGAACGGTTTCCCCTCGGCCTATGCCTCGCGCGAGATCGGGGACCGCTTGGATGACGACGATACCGACATTCCGCCCTACGAACGGCTGTTCCTTGTGATCGACGATGAAGGCCCGGCCTATCTCGAATGGCAGACGCCGATGGAGATCACGCGCATCCTCGGCGCCGATCAAAGTCTGCTGTCCTTTGACGAAGCCTTCGCCCATGCGAAAAACATGATCGTCGCGCATTGGAAGTATGAGCTTGACCGCGACCCCGGCAGCTTCGTGAAGATCGACAAGGTGAAGCTCGGCCTGCAGCGCATCGCCAAAAAGGGCGGCGGGTTCTACTTTGTCCCGGCGTATTTCTACTATCTCGATATCGTCGATACCGAAGCATACCGGCAAAAGACGGACAGCGGCTGGGAGAACTTCTACCGCAACGAGCGCGCCCGGCTCGAACGGAACAACGGCGTGGTGGACAGCGACGCGCTCGGGTATTTCCGGGAATACAACGTCGTCGTGATCAACGCGCTCGACGGCACCGTGATCGACCTGGGCAAGGGGTTTTGATCGTGCTCCGCAAACAATTACAAAATCGAGACAGAATCGAGACCGTTTCGTGACAACTTTTTCTTTCGGGTATGCTACAATCAAGCCGATAATTCAAAGGGAGGTCCAAACCGTGAAACGAATCATTCTCTTGCTGCTTTCGGCAATCATGCTCTTGGCCTGCGTGCCGACGCCGGAAACGGAATACATTGTGAACAAGGCGGACAATACGCTCGAAAAGGCATTGTCAGCCACGCCGCTGCCCGTGGTGACGGCGGCTGTGCAAAGCGCCGAAGCGAGCGCCGTTCCCATTGGCGAAGCCGCGCCGAGCGCGCCCGCCGCTTTGGATGCGTTCGTGCCGACGCCTGTGCCGTTTCCGTCGCATTGGAACGACAGCTTTACGGCGGGCAAGATCGACGTGATCGCGGACGCGGACGTGACCGTGCCGACAAGCGGCGTGTATCCGGTCTATCGAACGCGCGAGCGGGAGCTTTCCCACGCGGACGCCGAACAGATGCTCTCTGCGCTGCTGCCCCTGCCGACCGCGATCCTGTCCGGCGCGCAGACGAAGGCCGACGTATCGGCCATGCTGCAGGCGTATTTGGACGAAGTGGAACGGTGGGCGCAATGGGATGCGGCGGGCCGCCCCGCGGACGCGCAGCCGGACGGAGAGGAGCCGACTGAGGAGATGCAGCAGGCGGCCATGGCGGAGTTTTCGCGGATGCTGGCCGAAGCGCCGGAAACGGATACCGAAACGCCCGCCTCGGATTACGGCGCGGCATCCGGCTTCACGGTCTACCGGCTTCCGGACGGCACGGTGATGGACGTGAGCTTCCGCCCCGACGCCTTAACGTTCGCCCGCCACGAAACGCAGCTGCATACCGAATGGGAATATGAACGGGACGTGCAGTATCCGGACGATCCGGAGGCGAAATACACCGCCTATTGGCAGGAGGTGACGCTGCCCGAAGCAGCGGCAAGGGCAACGCTTTCGGACGCGCTCACGGCGGTTGGGCTCTCGGATTTCACAATTCTTGCGGCGGAAAAGGCGAACCGCTTTACCGCAGACAATCGCACGGTGACGGACACGGGCTGGCTGTTCACGCTCGCCCGCGAATACGGCTATCCGCACACATTCCGCGCCGGTGCGGATCAGCGCCTGCAATACAGCGACACAGACGACCGTCTCGAAGCCGCGCCGATCCATGCGGAAACGCTTGAAATCTTTGTGACGGAAAGCGGCGTCCGCGCCTTTGTCTATCGCTATCCGCGCACGGTGATCGAAACGGTCAACGCCAACGTTGCGCTGCTGCCGTTCGACGAAATCTGCGCCCGCGCCGAAAATGCCCTGACCTACGGCTTATCCTACTATCCCGACGGCGTGGCGGCCTCCTTCACGGTCTACGCTGCTGTCCTCACCAGCTATACGCTCCGCATCCGCAACGATACGGACTATTACGAAATGCCGTGCTGGCTGTTCCTGTTCGACCACACCCTGCCCTCGGGCAACTACCGTGCCATTTCGGACGTACGCGCCGTACACGTCCGCGCGCTCGTGATCAACGCCGTAGACGGCAGTATCGTCAACCCGCACGTGGGCTATTGATCGTGTCACCGATAGACATTCATCAACAAAATACAGACAACACAAAAGAGACCGTTTCCGGTCTCTTTTGTTGGCTTTTTCAGTTGTGTGATCAGTACTTGAGCGAGTTGAACTTGACGCCCGGGCCCATCGTGGAGGACACGACCATGCTCTTGATGTAGGTGCCCTTCGCCGCTGCAGGCTTTGCCTTGATGATCGCTTCCATCAGGGTATTCAGGTTCTCTTCGAGCTTGTCTACGCCGAAGCTCTTCTTGCCGATCGGGCAATGGACGATGTTGGTCTTGTCCACGCGGTACTCGACCTTACCGGCTTTGATGTCGGCAATCGCCTTGGCGACGTCCATCGTGACCGTGCCGGACTTCGGGTTCGGCATGAGGCCCTTCGGGCCGAGGATACGACCGATGCGGCCGACGAGACCCATCATATCCGGCGTTGCAACGCAAACGTCGAAGTCGAACCAGTTCTGCGTCTGGATCTTCTTGATGGTCTCTTCATCACCGATGTAATCGGCGCCGGCTTCCTGCGCTTCGCGGGCCTTGTCAGCCTTGGCGAACACGAGGACGCGGACGGTCTTGCCCGTGCCGTGCGGCAGAACGACCGCGCCGCGGACCTGCTGGTCGGCATGACGGGAGTCTACGCCCAGACGGATGGAAACCTCGATGGTCTCATCGAACTTGCACTTCGCGGTTTCGAGAACGGTCTCGAGACCCTCGTGGGTATCATACAGCTTGCTGCGATCAATCAGCGCCTTGGAGGCGTTATAATTCTTTCCGTGCTTCATTTCGGTACCCTCCTCAGTCTCCGACGACAACGCCCATGCTGCGGGCGGTGCCGGCGACCATGCTCATTGCCGCCTCAACGCTTGCCGCGTTCAGGTCGGGCATCTTGAGTTCTGCGATCTCCTTAACCTGCGCCTTGGAGATCGTGGCAACCTTCGTCTTGTTCGGGGTGCCGGAAGCCGTCTCGAGGTTGCAGGCCTTCTTGATGAGGACCGCCGCCGGAGGCGTCTTGGTGATGAACGTGAAGCTGCGATCCTGATAGACCGTGATGACGACCGGGATGACCAAACCGGCCTGCTGCTTGGTACGCTCGTTGAACTCTTTGCAGAAGCCCATGATGTTAACGCCGTGCTGACCGAGAGCCGGACCGACAGGCGGTGCCGGAGTCGCTTTGCCGGCGGGAATCTGCAGTTTCACATAACCTGTGATTTTCTTTGCCATTGCTGTTTTCTCCTTTATTATTTTAGGTCGTGGTACGGGGTGCCTCCCCTGCCACAATATTCAAACCGCTTTGCGGATTGAATCGCTTAAAGCTTCTGGACCTGCACAAAGTCCAGCTCGACGGGGGTCTCTCTGCCGAACATCGAAACCGACAGCTTGACCTTCTGGCGTTCCACGTCGATATTGTCCACCCGGCCGATGAAGTTTTCGAGCGGACCGTTGATGACCCGCACGTTCTCGCCGACCTCGATATCGAGGACGATCGGGATACGCTCGACGCCCATGGCGACGACTTCCTCATCCTTCAGCGGAATCGGCTTGCTTCCCGGGCCGACAAAGCCCGTGACGCCGCGGGTGTTGCGGATCACATACCATGCGCGCGGGTTCATGACGAGATCATACGTCACACCGCCGCCGCGCTCCTCGGGACGCTCCTTTTCGACAACGTCCACGAGCATCTTCACCATCACGTAGCCGGGATAAACCTTGCGGATGATGGACTTCCGTTTCCCGTTGGGCAGGATCTCAATGGTTTCCTCGGTCGGATACATGACCTCCAGGATGATATCCTGCAAGCCTGCGTTTTCGACGGCTTTGATGAGATCCTCCTTGACCTTGTTTTCATACCCGGAATAGGTATGAACCACATACCATTTGGCTTCCTGACTCATGCGACTTTAACCGATGTGCGTGAGCGTATCGACGACATTGCGCGCAGCTTCGGGCGCAGCGTCGAGCAGGAGCTGCATGGGCTTGCCGAACACAAAGTCCAGAACATAGATGATGATCGTGACCGCGAGCACGACGACGATAACGACGCCGGTGTTCTTCGCAAGCTCTTTCGGGCTGAGCCACGTCAGCTTCTTGACCTCGCCCCACATCTCCTTGAGATACGTGCCGAGGCTGAACTTCTTGTCGTTCTTCTTGGCGGGCTTTTTGTCCGTCTTCTTTTCGGGCGCCTGAACGTCCTTCTTTTCGAGATCCTTCGCCATTTGACTCACCGATTACTTGGATTCTCTGTGGATGGTGTGCTTACGGCAGAAACGGCAATACTTGTTGAACTCCAAACGATCGGGATCGTTCTTCTTGTTCTTGAAAGTGTTGTAATTTCTCTGCTTGCATTCGGTGCAGGCCAATGTGATTTTAACGCGCATGGATGAAACCTCCTCTGGATTTTCACATCAAAAACAGCCCCCTACAGGGGCACCTGTTCAAAGTTACCACAAACGGCCCCGTTTGTCAACGAAAACTTTTGATTTTCGGGGATTTTTTTCGTAAAATTCGTTTCCTGCCCCCTGCAGCGCGATCTCAGGTCACGGAACGTCAAAGCTGCCGCTCGGCCTCGGCCAGCATCGTGCCGGACAGCGCGTGATCCTCGTTCAAATACACGTACACGTCGTATACGTCATACCGCTCGAACAGCGCGGACACCGGGCCGAAAACGTACTTCCGGTACGTGCGCGAATCGTAGCAGCAGACGCGGCTGTACACCTCCGCAAGCAGCGGCGCCGCGCAAAGCCCGATGGAATCGGTCAGCAGCAGACACGTCTTGCCGTTGCCCGCGTCGTTTTCGATCACCGTCCACGGCGCGCCCGGCCCGCCGAGATAGACGCAGTAGCGGTCGGACGACGGCGCGTCCTTTTGGATCAGCGGAACCTCCGTGCAGGTTTCGGCGTCGCTGTACTGCCAGACGCGCACCGGATGGATCGTCGAAACGATTTCGAGCGTGTCCGGCCGGTCGCGGTAGATATCCGCGTGCGAATCGCGGTAGAACGTGCCGAGGAACGGAAATTCCTCCTCCCTCGGAAAAGCTTCATACGGCGGCAGCGTCTCCCCCGCCGCGGCCAGCATCCGTTCGGTCAGAGCATACGCGGCGCGCGGCGTCCAATGAATATCCGTTTCATAGAACAGCGTTTCGCCCGACAGCAGCGGCTTTTGAAGCACCTCGACCGAGGAGAACGCGAACACGTTGTCCGCGCTCAGCGCCTCGATGAACGGCTCGATCTCCGACTCCATTGCCTTTGGCTCCGGGTGGCGCAGAAAGTTCGTGACGATATGGCTCGGCGGCACGTACGTCACCGCCACGATGCCGTCCTTTGGCAGCAGCGCCGCATACCGGTCGTACAGCGCAACATGCGGCGTAACCTGCTCGCGCGGGTAGGCGCTGTAAGCGTGCCGTCCCTCCTCCGTGACGATGTATTGCTGCAGGAACACCGGGTAATCCCGCCAGCTTGCCGGCGGCTTGGTCGGGCGCGGCGTCGGCGCTTCGTCCGGCGCGGCGGTCGGCGTCGGCGTAACGGTCGGCGCAGGCGTTTCCGCCGCCGTCGTGAGGGCCGATACGGTCAGCAGCAGCGCGACGGCAGCCGTCAGCAACAGATGTTTCGGTTTTGTCATAAGCGGTTGTCTCTTTCCTGTTCCGGCGTCAGAAATGCCGGTTGCAGAGCTGGAAGAACGAATCGTCGAACGCGTGCAGCTCGCCGACGATCAGGTAGATATCGTAGACCTCTTTTTCCTCGCACAGCGCGGACACGCTGCCCATCGCCTTTAGATCGTAATAGCGCGGGTCGTACCAGCAGACGCGGCTGTATGTTTCGGCAAACATCGGCAGGGCGCACAGGCCGTAGGAATCACAGATCACCAGACATGTCTTGCCGTTGCCGTTTTCGTTCTCGATCTCCGTCCAAGGCCCGGCGGGACCGCCGAGATAGACGGTGAAGCGGTCGCGTTCGTTCGCGTTCTTGTTGATCAGCGGGATCTCGGTGCGCGTCTCGCGGTCGGTGTAGCGCCAGACCGTGACCGGCGTCGTCGTCGAAATAATCTCCAGCGTGTCCGGGTGCGATTCCATCTGCTTGTTCGGGGAATTGCGGTAGAGCGTCCCGCGGAACGGGTATTCCTTCTCCATCGGGAACGCTTCGTAGGGCGGCAGGGTTTCGCCCGCCTCCTCGAGCATCTTTGTCACAACGTAGTGCGCGCCGCGCGGCGTCCAATGCATATCGGTGAAAAAGAATACCTCCTCGCCCGCAAGCAGCGGTTCGTCGAGCAGCTCCGCCGCCGAAAACGCAGTCACCTTGTCCGAGGTCATCGCGTGAATGAACGGCTCGATCTCGCTTGTGAAGCCCTCCGGGTTCTTTTCGAGCCGCAGATACGTCGCGCGCGTGCTGTTCGGCACCATTGTCCACA
>CAMHJE010000064.1:0-11883 GCA_946185305.1 uncultured Clostridia bacterium
TATCAAGATACCAAAGCGGGTGAATGAAATGATCAGCAAGGGCGTACAACAGCTGATGCTCGGCAAAATAATCAAATCGGAGGAGCAGGCGGCGCGGACTTTGGAAACGGTTCGGTTTTCGGGCTATGACGGCATCGAACTGAACGGCTTTATGATCCGCAAAACCTCTCTGTTTGTCCGCGCGCTGACAGCTGCCGCCGGTATGCCTGCAGGGCGCGGCGGGGCTTACGATTGGGCAACGCTGACAAGAAATGCCGGTCTGCACGTCATCAGTTTGCATGAGGATCTCGGCACCTTACAGGAAAAGACCCAACAGGTGATCGAAACAGCGCATAAGCTGCAAACGAATAATATCGTCATTACAGGCATGTACCGCTTTGATTACACGGATGAAAAGACGCTGTCCGGCCTGTGCGATGCCTTGAATCAATACGGAAAGCGCCTGCGGGAGGAAGGCTTATCGCTCCTATATCATAATCACAATGCGGAGCTTTGCCGCGTGGGCGATACCTCGGAACGCGCATACACCTACCTAATGCATCATACCGACCCGGCGTATCTGAACTTTGAGTTTGACAGCTATTGGTTCACGGAGGCGGGGGCGAACGCCGCAAAATGGATGGAACTGCTCGGCAAGCGTATGCGGCTATGGCATATCAACGACCGCGGCAACAGACAGAAGGGCGTCTGCATGACCCCGATCCTAAAATCCGACTCCATGGAGCTTGGCAGCGGCAATATGGATTTAGACGCCTTGACAGCCGCCGCTAAGCGAAACAACATCGAAGCCGTGATTTTGGAAAGCCATCGGAACCATATCGACGGCGATCCGATCAAGAGTCTGCAAAGATCGGCGGCATATCTGAACAGGAATTTTAGTTGAGTATCAGAACGTAAAAAAGCCCGTCAAAACGACGGACTTTTTTGTGGCGGAGAGACTGGGATTCGAACCCAGGGTCCCTTATCGGGACACAGCATTTCGAGTGCTGCACCATCGACCTCTCGGACATCTCTCCATGTGGACAACACAAAAAGTATACAGCATTCAAACGAAAAATGCAACTGTTTTTTTCAACAAACAGCAAAATCCGTTTTACACACGCAGGCCGGCAAAGAATCGCTTCATCAGCGCCTCGCACGGCGTCTCCAGAACGCCGCCAATCGTTTCCACACTCCAATCAAGCCAATGATCCGTCAAGTCCAATTTCGAGCCGCAGCAGCCTGTGAGCGCGTTGTACGCGCCGTAGACAAGGCGGGGAAGCTGCAGCTGCACGACAGCGCCCGCGCACATCGCGCAGGGCTCTAAGGTGACATACAGCGTGCAGCCCGCAAGACTGCCGAGCTTTGCATAGGCTTCTCTCATGGCAAGCAGTTCCGCATGGCTTGTCGGATCATTCGACTGCACACATCGGTTGTGCGCACGCGCGACGACAGCTTCGTTTTGTACGACGACAGCGCCTACCGGAACTTCTCCCTCCGAAAACGCTTGCTCGGCTTCTTTAAGCGCCTCCTGCATCCAAATCGTATCATGCACGGGACAGCACCTCCTCGGTATCGAAATCCTCGTAACACACGCGATCAAGCAGAAGGCCGTGCGCGGGTGCAGTAGCGCCGGCCGCTTTGCGATCTCCCGACAGGAGCGCATCGTCCATCACGGAAGCGGGCAGACGGGAAAACCCGATGTCCAGCATCGTCCCGACAAGGATACGCACCATGTTGTATAAGAAGCCGTTCCCCGAAACCGTATAGGTCAGAAACGTACCGTCGAATGTCCAATCGGAACGGTCAATTGTGCGCACCGTGTTTTCCATGGAAGTGCCGGTGGACATGAAAGCGCGAAAGTCATGCGAACCGATGACCTTTTCGGCAGCCTCCTGCAACAGAGTAAGGTTTGGCATCCGATACAGCTGCAGGGCTGTCGTGCGGGAGAATACGTCCGCATGCGTGCCGATGTGGATGCGGTACACGTATTGCTTGTGCTTGGCGGAGAAGCGGGCATGAAAAGCAGGATCACATTCCTCGGAGTAGAGTACGCGAATATCCGGCGGCAAATGCATATTCAATGCGATGGCAAACTTATCGGCCGCCATGCGCACCGCCGTGTCAAAATGCGCCACCTGCGCACGCGCATGCACGCCGCTGTCGGTACGGCCGGAGCCGTGCAGGACGATTCGTTCCTTTGTCACCTCTTGCAGCGCCTTTTCCACGGTCTCCTGAATGGATATGCCGTTGGGCTGTGTCTGCCATCCGACGTAATTCGTTCCGTCGTAGGCGATGATCATGCGAATACGTCTCATATCAGAACACGATAAAAACGATCAGCGTTGCCGCAAAGAACGCAAGCGTCAATAGGCCGGCAACAGCGTCCACCTTGCCGAAACGCAGAGAATGAAGCCGAGTCCGTCCGTCGCCACCGTGATAGCAGCGCGATTCCATCGCCGTCGCGAGCTCGTCCGCCTTGCGGAAGGAGGAGACAAACAACGGAATCAGAATCGGAACCATGCTTTTCACGCGGGCAAACAGATTGCCGGATTCCAAATCGGCCCCGCGGGACAGCTGCGCCTTCATAATCTTGTCCGATTCTTCGATCAGCGTCGGGATAAACCGCAGCGCAATCGTCATCATCATGGCCAACTCATGGGCGGGGAAGTGAAACACGCGCAGCGGCTGCAAAAGCCGTTCGATGCCGTCCGTCAGCGCAATCGGCGAGGTCGTCAGCGTCAGCATAGACGCGCCGGTCACGAGCAGGATAATGCGGATCGTAATAAAGATGGATTGCCAAACCGCCTCCCATGTGAACGTCCAAAATCCGAGAGAGAAGATCACATTCTCGCCGGTTGTGAAAAAGAGGTTCAGCAAGAACATGAAGATCAGCAGCATCCGGATCGGCTTCAGCGAACGCAGAATATAACTCACCGGGATTTTGGACAGCAGCAGCGACAGGATCAGAAACGCGAGCGGAAAGATAAAGCCGGGAATCTGATCGACCAGAAACACCATGGCGATATACACGATCATGATGAGGATTTTGGTGCGCGGATCACAGCTGTGGAGCACGGAATTGCCCGCAATAAATTGTCCGAGAGTGATATCACGCATGGCGAATGCTCCTTACCAGCCAGTCCACAAGCGGCTGTTCATCGTCCGATACGATCGGCGCATCGAAGCCCTTCTGCCGAAGCAGCATCGAAAGATAGGTCATCTGCGGGACGGAAAGACCGAGATCGAACAGCTCCTGTGTATGCAGAAAGACATTTTGCGGCGTATCAAGATATTTGATCTTGCCGTGATCGAGTACAAGCAGCTGCGTCGCATGCCGCGCAATGTCCTCCATCGAATGAGAGATCATCACGATGGTACAGCCGGCTTCGGCACGCAGACGCTCCAAGATCGTCAAAATGGACTTGCGTCCGCTCGGATCAAGACCGGCCATCGGCTCATCCAATACCAAATACTTCGGTTCCATCGCCAGCACGCCCGCAAGCGCCACGCGGCGTTTTTCACCGCCGGAGAGTTCGAATGGAGACTTTGTAGAGAACCGTTCGGCGTCAAGACCTACCATCTCCATAGCATGGAGCACACGCCGCTTGATTTCTTCCTCGTCAAGCTTCATATTTTTCGGCCCGAAGGCAATATCCTCAAAGACGGTTTCGGCAAACAGCTGATACTCCGGGTATTGAAATACCATGCCGACGAGAGATCGCACCGTGGAACGTTCCTTTTTATCGGACAGATCATGTCCGTCCACAACCACACAGCCTTTTTCGTTGGGCAGCAGGCCGTTAAAGTGCTGTACCAGCGTCGATTTTCCGCTGCCGGTATGCCCGGCAATCGCAAAGAAAGCGCCTTCCTCAATCGTGAAAGAAACATCGTCAAGCGCGACGGAGGTATGGCCGGGGTCGGCGTATGTATACGTCAGATGGTTGATAACAATGGACATAATTCCTCCGCAAGCTGTTCGGTACGCATCGCTTTTTCGGAAATCGGCAAGCCCGCCGCCCGGAAGCGGTTGGCAAGACGGATCGACTCCGGCACATCCAAAGAGCAGCGTTTCAACAGCTCCAAATCCTGAAACACGTCTTCGGGTTTACCGTCGGCGGCGATTTCACCCTTGTGCATAACGATCACACGGTCACACGCCGTAACCTCTTCCATATATTGCGTGACCATGATAACGGTCAAGCCCTGCTCGTGCAGCTTTTGCAGGGTTGCAATAAAGTCTGCGCGGCCGCGCGGATCGAGCATTGCCGTCGCTTCGTCCATTACGAGAATTTGCGGCCGCAGGGCAAGCATCCCTGCAATGGCAACGCGCTGTTTCTGCCCGCCCGAAAGCTGATGAACGGCGCGGGTCGCATAGTCCCGCATACCGACGGTGTCGAGCGCCGCATCTACACGCTTGCGGATTTCCTCTGGCGGGATGCCGAGGTTTTCCGGGCCGAACGCCACGTCCTCCTCGATGATCGTCGTGACGATCTGATTGTCCGGATTCTGAAACACGATCCCGACGGTCTGCCGGATCGGCAGAATATTGGCTTCGTCGTTGGTTGTCATGCCGTTGACGGTAACGGTGCCTTCGCTCGGCAGCAAAAGACCGTTGATATGCTTGGCAAGCGTGCTCTTGCCGCTGCCGTTGTGACCGACGACGGCAACAAAGGCGCCGTCCTCAATCGTCAGACAGATATCGGACAGAGCGTTTACGACGGCTTCCTCATAATGGTAGGTTACATGATCGAACTGTATCAATGCGGTGCGATTCCTTTTTCAAATTCCGTTTTATTATACAAGGGTTCTGTACTTTTTTCAAGAGGTTTGCTATACTGATCACAGGGAGGTGACAACCATGCTTACCTGTTTACGAAACGTATTTGCCGTTGTATCATGCGATGAAAAGGATCGTGTTTACCGGAATTGCGATGTTTGGATCAAAGACAGGACGTTCAATGCCATCGGCAGCTGCGACGAACAGCCGGATAAAGAATATGACTGTCGCAACATGCTCCTGTATCCTGGCCTGGTCAATACGCATCATCATCTGTATCAGTATTTCACGCGCAATCTTGCCGCCGTGCAAGGCTTTGAGCTGTTTGACTGGCTGAAAGCACTGTATGAAATCTGGAAGGGACTGGATACAGAGACGGTGCTGTACAGCTCTCTATGCGGCATGGCGGAGCTGATGCGCTACGGCTGCACGACCTGCTTTGACCATCATTACGTTTTCCCGCAGGGCGCAGGCGACTTGATCGGCACGCAGATGGAGGCAGCAGACCGGCTCGGCATACGCTTTCACGCTTCGCGAGGGAGCATGGATCTTTCCGTCAAGGATGGCGGGCTGCCGCCCGACAGCGTTGTACAGACCGTAGACGAGATACTAAGGGACAGTCAGCGCGTGATCGAGGCGTATCATGATGACAGCCGTCTGGCCATGCACCGGATCGTTCTTGCACCGTGCTCACCGTTTTCCGTTTCCCGCGAACTGCTTGCCGAAAGCGCGCCGCTTGCCCGGCAATACGGCGTGCAGCTGCACACCCATCTGTGCGAAACCAAGGACGAGGAACGCTATACGCTTGAACGGTACGGCATGCGTCCGTTTGCCTATATGGAATCCATCGGATGGACGGGACCCGACGTGTTCTATGCGCACGGAATCCATTTCAATGACGAAGAACTGGATCGGATCGCGGCGACCGGTACGAAGATCGCGCATTGTCCGTGCTCCAATATGAAGCTGTCAAGCGGCGTGATGCGGATGCCGGATATCTTGGAAAGGAAGATACCGGTAGGCCTTGGCGTGGACGGCTCGGCGAGCAATGACGCCAGCAATCTGCTGGAGGAGATTCGTTCGGCATACCTGCTGCATCGCCTTGCATGGGGCAACCGCGCGCCGAGCGGATATGACTTGTTGAAAATCGCGACGGCGGGCGGCGCCAAGGTGCTTGGCCGCGACGATATAGGCACCGTCGAAATCGGCAAAGCGGCGGATTGCTTCTTGATCCGGCGCGACCTAGCGGACATGGTCTGCGCCGAGGGCGATCCGATGAACCTGTTCGGCACGGTCGGTTACCATTGTCCGTGCGACCTTGTATTTGTCAACGGAAAATGCACGGTCAAGGACGGCAAATTGACAGGGCTCGACGAGGATGAACTTGCTTATAGCAGCCGAGCAGCGGTAAAAAAGCTGTTGGAAAAAGCGTAAAGCCGCATAAACAGGCATGAAAACAGCGGGCGAAACCCGCTGTTTTCGTTACAGAAAAACGACCTCTCCGCGCTCAAGTGCAACCGTTTCCTCCCCGGTACGGATCAGCAGCCGAAACGTAGAATCTATGGATTCCGCCACGCCTTCCTTTTCGATCCCGTTATCCCGGAAGGAGACGCGTCGTCCGAATACATTCTGCAAATCATGATATGCCTGCCAAAATGTGATTTCGGGCAGCTGATCGTAGTAGACAAAGAAGCGGTGCATCAATTCGTCCAAGAATTGATCCCGAAATGCTGTGTCGGTGGGCTTATCAAACACGCCGGTCATAATATTGCGAAGCGCCGTCGGAATCTCGGCAGGCAGCGAAAGATTCACGCCGATTCCGACAACGGCATAGCGGAACCGTCCGTTGCTTTCCAACAAGCCCTCGGTCAATATCCCCGCGGCCTTTTTTTCGTGACAATAGATATCGTTCACCCATTTGATGCGACAATCCACGCCGAAAGAGCGGATCGTATCGGCGAGCGCAACGGCGGAAAGGCAGGTCAGCGCGGCTGGGGAGACGATAGCTTTCGGCCGCAGCAAAATCGAAACATATAGCCCGCTGCCTGCCGGAGAATAGAACGAGCGTCCAAGGCGGCCTTTTCCGGCGGACTGGTGATCGGCAACCAAAACATAGCCTTCCGGCTCGCCGGCCTGTGCCAGAGCTTTAACGGCATTATTGGTGGAATCAATCGTTTCCACATGATGAATCGCATACTTCATACCGGACAGTATAGCCGAAAAACGAATGCATGGCAAGTCCGCATTTGTGCATGCATGGATTTCCCTTTTTCGCATAAGGTGAACCGAAAGGGGAGAGGGAATGGATCGGCTTTTAGATTGGCTCAGCTTTTGCGATGATCGAATACTGTGGGGGATACCGATGCTTCTGCTGCACCTTGGCACGGGCGTGTGGCTGACGGTGCGTTTGCGTGGCCTGCAGCTGTGGGCATGGTGTGCCATCCGAAACCTGCTGTCGCAAAAAGACGGCAAAAGGAATCGGTCCTCGCTGCGCGCGCTGTGTATTTCGCTTGCCGGAACAATCGGAACGGGCAATATCGCGGGCGTTGCCGGCGCCGTATCCATAGGCGGGCCGGGAGCAGTCTTCTGGATGTGGATCTCTGCGCTGTTCGGCATGGCCACCAAATATGCGGAAATCGTGCTATCCCATTTATACCGAAGCAAGGACACTTCGGGCGTATATCACGGCGGGCCGATGGCTGCGATCCAAAGTGGCTTGGGCTCGGCGTGGCGGCCGCTTGCAGTTGCTTTCTGTATTTTCGGGATCGGCGCCTCCCTTGGCATCGGAAATATGGTGCAGGTTCACACCGCAGCTTCCGCGGTTCAGAGCTTGTTGTCTCAAATAAGCGTATGCCGTACACATACCATGCAGGCAGCGGCAATCGGGATCGGGCTTGCAATGGCAGTCAGCACATTTTTGCTGCTAAACGGAAACGGCAAGGCTGTCGGACGTGCAACCGAGCGGCTTGTGCCGTTGATGAGCGCGGGATATATGCTGCTGAGCCTGTACGTGATTGCGACATACATAGCGTATATACCGCAGGTATTTGCGGATATTTGGCGTGACGCATTTTCATCGAAGGCAATCGGCGGCGGGTGCGCAGGGATTTCGATTCATAGTGCGATGCGACAGGGCATATCCAGAGGCATCTTTTCCAACGAGGCAGGGCTTGGATCGGCAGCGATTGCGCATGCGTCGTCGGAACGGGAGAGCGCGGCGGAGGAAGGACTGTTCGGGGTGATCGAGGTTGCTTTTGTTACGCTGCTGATCGGCACGGTTACGGCATTGATACTGCTGCTGCCGGAAAAAGCCGGCGTGCTTACGATTCCATACGGCACGCAGATGGGGGCGACGCTCACGCTGCGGGCCATGGAAACGTGCCTTTCGCCAACCTTCGTTTCCACCGCTATGGCAGGTATTTTGCTGTGTTTTGCCCTTTCTACCGTATTCACATGGGGCTTCTACGGCGAAACATGCGCGGCATTTTTAGGCGGCAGGCGGGCGGCAGCCGTGTACCGGATGGCATTTTGCAGCGTCATGATTCCGGCTTCGCTTTTGAACGCAAAACCGGTATGGCTGCTCGCCGACGCCTTCAATGCGTTGATGGCGATTCCGAATCTGCTTGCCGTTCTTCTTATGACGAACGTTGTTGTCGAGGAAACAAGGCGATACAGGGAAAAGGGAAGAATTTGCGGTTGAAACATGCACGGAAGCATGATATAATCATGCCATTGCAAAACGGAGAGTAACACATGGAAACGATCACAAAACTCGGCGTATTCGACAGCGGCCTCGGCGGGCTGACGGTTTTGAACGAGATTTGCAAATACAATACCGGTTTGGAAATCATGTATTTCGGCGATACGGCGCGCGTGCCTTACGGCTCAAGAACGCCAGAAACAATTGCGCGGTATGCGGAACAGGATGTACGGTTTCTGCTGTCTTGCGGCGTGGAAGCCATCGTGATCGCATGCGGCACGGTCAGCGCAACATGTTTGCACCGGCTTCGTCAGCGTTACCGCATCCCGATTCTCGGCGTGATCGAGCCGGCAGCGAAGCAGGCAGCAAGCCTGTCCCAAACGGGTCATATCGGCGTGATCGGCACCAATGCCACGATCAAAAGCGACGCTTACACAAAAGAAATCCGCGCCGTCAGACCGGACAGCCGCGTCACCGGCGTCGCCTGTCCGCTGTTCGTTCCGTTGATCGAGAACGGCTTTGCCCCGGATGATCCCATCGTCAAGCTGACCGTGGAGCGGTATCTTGCACCGCTTGCGGACAGCGATATGGACACGTTGATTCTCGGCTGTACGCATTATCCGTTTTTATCGGAAACGATTCATAAGGTTCTGCCGTCGGTTCAATTAATCAATATCGGCACCGTGCTCGCAAAATCCCTTCGAAGCGCATTTCCTTTGACAGCGGACGCATCTCCTGATTCCGTATCCTATTTTGTCAGCGATACGGATACAGAGTTTCAGCGGATCGCCAATGCTTCGCTCGATGCGATTCATGCCGATACGGTCACAAAAATCAATATCGAACAATTCTGAATTTCATAACGGCATAGGCAGAAAACAGCTCCCATATACTGTACCACAGTGTATGGGAGCTTTCCCGTATCGAAAGAAATGGGGGAACGGTTTTGTACTATTGCAAAGAGAAAATCTATGCCGAAGCAAATTATATTTTGGAGCACCGAGCGACTGTGCGAGAAACCGCGCAGGCGATGGGCGTCGGGAAAAGCACCGTACATAAGGATGTGACAACGCGCTTGTCCGAATTGCATCCGGCCTTGGCAAAGCAGGTGCGGGAGATACTGAACATCAACAAGGCGGAACGGCATATCCGCGGCGGCAAGGCCACGCATGACAAGTATGCGGCCAAGCGTCAGTCGGACGGCGTAGCGACACAGCAGGCATAAACGTCGAGCGCACCGGCCTTCTTCAGAACCTTTGCACATTCGTAGACGGTAGCGCCGGTCGTAAATACATCGTCGATCAGAATCAGCCGCAAACCCTTGCAGGCGGGCTCGGCATAAAAGCTGCCGCGGATGTTCTTTCGACGCGCGTCGCCGGATAATCGTTTTTGCTGCTGTGTGTATTTTGTCTTATACAGCAGCTCGCGCGTATAGGGTATACCGGTTTGTGCGCTTACGTATTCGGCAAGCAGAACGCTTTGATTGAATCCGCGCAGGAAGGCGTGAATCGGATGCATCGGCACGGGAACAAGCAAATCAGCGTTCCACTCGGATGGTATGTGCATGTATTGGGCAAGAAACGGCGTACAAGCGTAATCCCGTCCCATTTTCAACCGCAGCACGGCGGCCTTGATCGGTTCGGTATACTGCACGCCGATGGAAAGCCCGTCGAGCGGCGGCAGCCATGTCGGGCTTGGACAGTATTTGAGCTTGGCGGCACATTCCTCACAGAGCCCCTGCTCATCCAATTCGGCCTCATTGCCGCAGCCGAAGCAGTAATAGGGGCCGGGTGAGAGCAGGTTCAAGGCGGAATGCCGTGCCTTATCCGAGAAGCGGTGCATATTCGATCAGCCTTTCCCGCAGAGAAGTATAACGGTCGTTCTTTTGTGCCGTCTGTACCATACGTGCGACCGTATCGGAGCGACCGACGCAGTAAACCAGTTTTTTAGCGCGCGTGATCGCGGTATACAGAAGATTCCTTGTCAGCAGCATCGGCGGCCCGCCCGCCAGCGGCAGCAGGATCGTTTTGAATTCGCTGCCCTGACTCTTATGAATTGTAATGCAGTAGGCAAGCTCCAATTCGTCAAATTTGGTATATTCATAGACGCATACCCGGCCGTCGTCAAAGACGACTGTACCGGTTTTTGCGCTTTCATCGAGGGAAACGAGCGTACCGAGGTCGCCGTTATACACGCCGGAGCCGTCGATATAACTGCCGTTTTCGCGTTTGCGCCATTCGAGCTTGTAATCATTTTTGATCTGCATGACCTTGTCGCCCTCTCGAAATACGGTTTCCCCGTAGATACGTTCGAGCTTATAGCGGGACGGCGCATTAAGAAGAGCCTGCAGATGCTTGTTCAAAGCGATCACACCGAGCGGACCGCTCTTCATCGGCACAAGCACCTGTACATCCATCATCGGGTCGTCCGTGCCGAGCCGGGAGCATTGTTCGCGGACAAGCTCGCCGATACGCTTCAGAATCCGGTCAACGGAGGGAATCTCCTCAAAAATGAAATCGGAATCCCGTTCGGTCAGCACCGGCATCACACCGTGATTGACTCGATGTGCGTTTTTGACAATGTTGCTGCGCTGCGCCTGCCGGAAGATTTCCGTCAGCCGTACCGTCGGGATGACTTCGGAACGAATCGCATCCAACAGCACGCTGCCGCATCCGACCGGCGGGAGCTGATCGCTGTCGCCGACAAGGATCAAGCGCGTCCCCCCAGGAACGGCCTTCAGCAGCGCGTACATCAGCGGCGCATCCACCATCGACATTTCATCGACGATCACCATATCGTATAAAAGCGGATTTTCGGCATCGTGCGTGAAGCCCTCACCGGGAATGTATTCGAGCAAACGGTGCAGCGTCGAGGCATCGAAGCCCGTGGCTTCGCTCATACGCTTTGCGGCGCGGCCTGTCGGCGCAGCAAGCGCAACGGCATACCCGGCTTCAGAAATCGCATGCGCAATACACCGGATAATGGTCGTCTTGCCGGTGCCGGGGCCGCCGGTCAAAATCATTACACCGGCGTTCAGCGCCTGTTCCACCGCATACCGCTGCTGTTCGGATAATTCGAGCTTCATTTCGCCTTCGATAGATGCGATATCCCATTGTTCACGAGGCGGTTTTTTACGTAGCTGCAGCAGACGCTTGGCGATATAATCCTCCACTTTCGCAAGGTACGGCAGGAAAACGGCGTCGATTTCTCCGACCTGCTGCATGAACAGATCGCCGCCGTCGATCATCCAGTCAATGGTTTCGGACAGCATATCCGTCGGCGCGCCGAGAAGCTTTTGCGCATGCTGCAAAAGCTCATCGCGGGGGAGAAACATATCGCCGCGTTCTTCCTTGACACGCTCAAGCGCATATCGAAGTCCGGCCTGCAGCCGCGCAAGGGAATCCGTCTCAAATCCGGCCACGTT
>CAMHJE010000065.1:0-11874 GCA_946185305.1 uncultured Clostridia bacterium
CTTGTGTGCGGGTGTGGGACGTGTCCGCGCTTTTCGGTTTCCGAGATTCCTCACTTCGTTCGGAATGACACAGTATTGCCACCCCGCGCCAACATTCCGAGGAGGAACGAATGTGACGACGAGGAATCTCTGCGTGCAAAAGACTTGTGCATGAACCGGCAGCCTCTGCCAAGTCTTTTATCCCCGGTAAACATGCGGCTTGTGTGCGGGTGTGGGACGTGTCCGCGCTTTTCGGTTTCCGAGATTCCTCACTTCGTTCGGAATGACACAGTATTGCCACCCCGCGCGCCGTCATTCCGAGGAGGAACGACGAGGAATCTCTGCGTGCAAAAGACTTGTGTACGCTTTCTCCCTCCGCTTTTGTGTCGGTATAAACTGTTCCTTTTGTTCCTTTTGTCCCCAACAAATCTATATGTTAAATATATTAAATATATATAGGTTATATTGTCAAATGCTGTTTTGCTTTTTCGAGGCAAACAGGATTGCCTAAGACGTTGTGGCCCATATACTTTTTATATGGATAATATTAAAAACCGTTGGGGACAGATGGAACAAAAAGAACGTTTTCCTACGTGTCAAAAAAGCGATTGCTCCTGCTGTACACTCTTTTTGATAAGCCATACGCCTCTTTCCTTATCCCCATACGGATTGAGCCGTGTTTTGCTCATGACCATAGGTTCACAATCGGCAATCGGCAAGCGTTTGCCATGAAATGCGCCCTGCGCCGCAGGCGCCTCTCTTCCCACTTGCAAATCGGCGTCCGATGCGATATACTATATAAAATGAAAAAAGACGTTCTCCACAACCGCACAGTGCCGCGGCGGCTGACCTCGGCGCAGATTATTCCGCTCGGCTTCCTGCTGCTGATCCTGCTCGGAACCGGGCTGCTTTGGCTGCCGTTTGCCGCGGCGCCCGGCGCGCACACGTCGTTTTTGACGGCGCTGTTCACCGCCACCACCTCGGTCTGTGTGACGGGACTTGTGGTTGTGGACACCTATGCACATTGGTCGCTGTTCGGCAAGCTCGTCATCCTGCTGCTGATCCAGCTCGGCGGACTCGGCGTGATCGCCGTTTCGTCCTCCATTCTGTTGCTGATGCGGCGCAGGCTTTCGATCCGCGACCGCGTACTGCTGCGCGACGCGTTCAGCCTCGATTCGATCTCCGGCCTTGTGGGGTTTTTGCGCCGCGTCTTTGTCGGCGTTTTCGCCGTTGAGGGCGTCGGTGCGCTGCTCTATGCCTTTGCGTTCGTTCCGCGGTACGGTCTTGTCAAGGGAGTTTGGTTCTCGATCTTCCATGCGGTATCGGCGTTCTGCAACGCCGGGCTGGATCTGATCGGGCCGGACAGTCTGCTGTCCTATGCGGACAATGCCTGGGTGCTGTCGGTCACGATGGCGCTGATTGTGCTCGGCGGGCTCGGCTTCGTCGTATGGTTCGACTGTCAGGCCGTGCTCGGCAGCCGGCTGCGGCACGGCAAAGCGCGGCTTTCGGTACATTCGCGGCTTGTGCTTTGGCTGACGCTTGCGCTGATCGCCTCCGGGACGGGGCTTGTGCTGCTGTTGGAATACCGCAACCCGGCGACGCTCGGCGCCATGCCCTTCGGGCAGAAGCTTCTGCACAGTCTGTTCCAGTCGGTCACCTTCCGCACGGCAGGCTTTGCGGCGATCCCGCAGGGCGGACTGATGGACGCGACGGTGCTGATCGGCTGCCTGTATATGTTCATCGGCGGTTCCCCGATGGGAACGGCGGGCGGCGTCAAGACCGTAACGATGCTTGTTCTGGTCGCGGAGGCGCTCGCGCACGTGCGCGGCCGCAGCGAAACCGTACTGCTTCGCCGCCGCGTTTCCCCGGCGCTGATCCGCAAGGCGACATCGATCCTGTTTGTGAGCCTGACGGTATCGCTCGGCATGAGCGCGGCGCTGCTGCTCACCGACGGGCTGCCGCTGTCGGACACGCTGTATGAAGTCTTCAGCGCGACGGCGACGGTCGGTCTTTCCAAGGGGATCACGGCGCACCTGTCTGTCGCCGGACGGTGGATCATTATACTCTGCATGTATCTCGGCCGCATCGGGCCGATCTCGCTCGCGCTATTCTTCGGCGGGGACGAGGCACAGAAAAACGAGATCAGACACGCCAAAGGCAGCTTTTATGTCGGATAAGGAGGAAACCGATGGGTAAATCAATCGCCATACTGGGTATGGGGCGCTACGGACAGTTTTTAATGCACGAGCTTTGCAAAATGGGAGCCGACGTACTGATCGCGGACAACGACGAGCTTGTGGTCAACCAGTTTGCGGGCCTTGTGAGCGACGCGATCGTGGTCGATCTGCACGACCCGGACGCGATCAAAAACATCGGTCTGCAGGCAATGGACACCGTCGTGGTATCGATGGGCAGCAGCCTTGAATCGAGCATCATGTGTGTCATGGTCGCTAAAGAACTCGGCGTGTCGCACGTGATCGCCAAAGCCGCCTCCACGCGCATGGGCGACATTCTCACCCGCGTCGGTGCGGACGAGATCATCTACCCGGAGCGCGAGATCGCCGCGCAGACCGCGCGAAAGCTCATGTCCGACAATTTTCTGGAGTTTTTCCATATCAGCGACGATCTGTGCGTTATCAGCCTGACGCCGAAGAAGGAATGGCTCGGCAAGTCGCTCGGCGAGCTGCGCCTCAGAAATCGCTATGAGATCAACGTTGTGGCGATCCGGCACCCGGACGGCACGGTAAAGGCCGGCATCGACCCCGCCGCGCCGCTGACGGAGGACATAGAGCTGCTCGTCATCGCCAACCCGAACAAGCTCAAGCGGCTGGAGGACTGAAACGCCGCATACAAAAAGGACCCGCACGGGTCCTTTTTCGTCCGATACGATTTTCTCAGTTGCCATTGCGGGATCTGTGCCCCACCATGCCGAACAGCACGATGATCGGGAACAGCTCCAGTCTGCCCGCGAGCATCTCCAGCGCAAGCATGACCTTGGACGCGCCGGAATAAAACGCGTAATTCCCCATCGGGCCGACCTTGCCGAGCCCCGGTCCGATATTGCTGAGGCAGGCAAGCGAGGCAGTGAAGTTGGTCGTAAAGTCGCCGTTATCCAGCGAAAGCAGCAGCGTGGATGCCGCAAGGATGGCGATATAAAAGGTAAAGAAGCTCAGCGTAGCGCGGATCATGCCGTGGTTCACCGGTTTATGCTCCAGCCGCACCACCGTTACGGCGCGCGGATGGATCAGGTGATGGATCTCCTGTCCGCAGGTCTTGAACAGCACCATGATGCGGCTCATCTTCAAGCCGCCGCCCGTGGAGCCGGCGCACGCGCCCGTGAACATCAGAAACACAAGGATCATTTGGGAGAACAGCGGCCAGTTGTTCGCAAAGTCGGCGGTGGCAAAGCCGCTTGTGGAAATGATCGTCGTGACCTGGAAGAACGTATACCGAAGCGTTTGCCACACGGAGCCGTAGACGTGGTACACGTTGATCGAGATCGCGGCGACCGCAAACGCGATGACGCCGAGGTAGACATGCAGCTCCTCGGACTTGAACGCGTCCTTGGCCTTGCCGATCAGGATGAAATAATAGAGGTTGAAGTTCACGCCAAACAGCAGCATGAACACGGCGATCACGGTTTCGATATACGCGCTGTTATACCCGACGATGCCGGCATTGGAGATCGAGAACCCGCCGGTGCCCGCCGTGCCGAACGCATAGCAAAGCGCGTCGAACAGCGGCATTTTGCCGAGCATCAGCAGCGCGGCAAGGATCGCGGTCAGGCCCGCATACACGCCGTACAGGATCTTGGCGGTATCGCGGATCCTTGGGACGAGCTTGCCGACGACGGGGCCGGGCACCTCGGCGCGCATCAGATGCAGCGAGCGTTCTTCGGATAGAGGCATAATGGCCAGCACGAACATCAGCACGCCCATGCCGCCGATCCAATGGCTGAAGCTGCGCCAGAAGATGATGCACTTGGGCAGCACGTCGATATCGGTGACGATGGAAGCGCCGGTCGTGGAGAAGCCGGACGCGATCTCGAAAAAGCAGTCCCAGAACCTGCCCATTCTGCCGCAGAGCCGGAACGGGATCGCGCCGAACAGCGACAGCAGAATCCACACAGCGGCGACGATGAAATACCCGTCGCGCGCGTAGATCACGGTGTTTTCGGGCTTTTTGCGGCCGAGCAGCACGCCTGCGAGCACGAGCAGCCCGATGGCGGGCGCGAACACCCACGTATCCGGCTCGCGGTAGATCAATCCCACGAGCACGGAGGGCAGCATCAGCGCGGCTTCGGCAATGAGAATCCGCCCGATGGTATAGGCGATCATCCTGCGGTTCATGTTACGCCCCCAGAATATCGGTCAGCTCGGTGAGCCGCCGCCCCGCCGTGCAGACCAGAACGCGATCGTTCGGCTCGATCACATCGGCGCCGCCGGGGATGATCGCGCGGTTTTTGCGCACGATGCAGCCGATCAGAATATTCGGCTTCAGCTTGAGATCCTTCAGCGGGACGCCGATGATGCCGGTCATGTCCGCAGACGCGGCGAACTCGAGCATTTCGGCCTTGTCCTCCGCAATGCGGTAGAGCGCGCGCACGTTGCCCTCGCCCTCGCCCGCGGCATACGCGCGCACGACGCGGACGATGGTGTTCGCGGTGACGTTCTTGGAGGACACGATGGAGTCGATGCCGACGCTGCGCGACAGGGATTTCAGATGGTCGGTATTGACCTTGCAGATGACCTTATCGACGCCGAGCTGCTTGGCGTACATGGCGGAGAGGATATTGCCCTCGTCGATGCCGGTCATGGCGACGAACGCGTCCGCGTCGCGCAGGCCCTCCTCGTTCAGCAGCTCATGGTCGGCGGCGTCGCCGAGCAGCACGACGGCATTGGGCAGCGTTTCGGCCAGCTCCTGCGCACGGTCGTGGCTGCGCTCGATGATCTTGACATGGAACCGGTCGGACAGGGCCTGGGCAAGGTAATAGGTGGCCTTGCCGCCGCCGGTGATCAGCACGTTTTCGATCGGCTTTTTCAGCATGCCCATCTTGCGGAACGCCTTTTCCACTTCCTTGGGCGCGCCGGTCATATACAGCTCGTCGCCTGCCTCCAGACGGAACCCGCCGGAGGGGATGATGGCCTCGCCGCCGCGCTGCACGGCGCAGACGAGCACCTTGACGCCGAGCTTTTGCGGGATCTCAGAGAGCTTTAAGCCCACCGCGGCGTTGCCGTCCGGCAGCTCGCAGGAGACCATTTCGGCTCTGCCGCGCGCGAACATTTCCACGCGCGTGGCGCTCGGGAAGCGCAGGATGCGGGAAATCTCGCCCGCCAGCTGACGCTCCGGATTGATCGTCATAGCGATGCCGAACGAGTCGTGGAACATCGCCGCGTTTTCGGCGTACTCCGGGTTGCGGACGCGCGCGATCGTGCGCTTGACGTTCAGCTTGCTGGCCACAAGGCAGGTCAGCAGGTTGATTTCATCGGTGGCGGTGACGGCAAGCAGCAGATCGGCGTTGCGCACGTCGGCGCCCTCCAGCACCGAATACACTGCGCCGTTGCCGACGTAGCCGATCACATCGACCATGTTGCTGATCTGCTCGATCACGCGCTCGCTGTGGTCGATAACGGTGATCTCATGGCCTTCCTCCTGCAGCTTGGCCGCAAGCGTCGTGCCGACCTTGCCGCAGCCGACGATCACAATTTTCATAGGGATCCTCCCATAAATCGCAAAATTATACCTATACAGCATAGCACGAAACGGCGGCGGTGTCAAAGGAATTGACAGACATTTACGATTCGGTTACAATACTATCTATATTTGATGAAGGAGAACACCATGCTCGAAGATTCTGTGAAGCTCTTTAAGGCGCAGCTGGAAAAGCTGCGGGTATACAGTCACGCGATGGGCGTGATGCAGTATGATATGGAAACCGTGATGCCGTCCGGCGCGGCGGCGCTGGTGGGCGACACGCTCGGGGCGCTGAGCGAAGCGGCGTACCTGCTGCAGACCGACGCGGCGTTTGTCGAGGCGACCAAGGCGATCCTTTCGCAGCCGGACGTGGTGGATGCGGTGACGCTCTGCGAAGCGAAGCGCATGGACGAGGCGCGCGAGCGCGTGGCCTGCATCCCGATGGAGGAATACATCGCGTATCAGATCGAGGCCACGGCCGCGTCGAACGCATGGCGCAAGGCAAAGAACGAGAACGATTTTGCTTCGTTCCTGCCGCACCTTGAAAAGATGATCGACTATACGCGCCGCTTTGCGCTCTACTATAAGCCGGACGCGCCGGTCTACGACACGCTGCTGGACGAATACGAAAAGGGCATGACCGTCGAAACGCTCGACGCGTTCTTCCGCGAGGTGCGCGCGGCGCTCGTCCCGCTGATCGAAAAGATCCAAAAGCAAGGGCGGCAGCCGGACACGTCGTTCCTGTATAAGTTTTACCCGAAAGCGGAGCAGCGAAAGCTGACCGAATACCTGATGCGCGTGATGCGGCTGCCCAAGGAGCACACGGTCTGCGGCGAGGTCGAGCATCCGTTTACGACGAACTTCACCAAGGCCGACGTGCGCATCACGACGCACTACTATGAAAACGCGGTGCACTCCTCGATGTACAGCGTGATCCACGAGGCCGGGCACGCGACCTATGAACTGAACGTGGGCGACGAGCTTGCCCGCGGCCCCTTGGGCACCGGCGTCAGCATGGGCGTGCATGAATCGCAGTCGCGCTTCTTTGAAAACATCATCGGACGCAGCGAGCCGTTCATCGAGACGGTCTATCCGAAGCTACAAGAGCTGTTCCCCGAACAGCTGAGCGGCGTTTCGGCGCACGACTTTTATTTGGCGGTGAACATGGCCGAGCCGTCCTTGATCCGCACCGAGGCCGACGAGCTGACCTACGCGCTGCACATCATGGTGCGCTATGAGCTCGAAAAGAAGCTGTTTGACGGCACCTTAAAGCCCGCTGACCTTCCCGCGGCGTGGAACGGCATGTATCGGGAATACCTCGGCATCGACGTGCCGGACGACACGCAGGGCGTGCTGCAGGATTCGCATTGGTCGGGCGGCGCGTTCGGCTACTTCCCCTCCTACGCGCTCGGCAGCGCCTACGGCGCGCAGCTTCTAAAGCGCATGGAAAAGGAGATCGACGTTTGGGGCTTTGTGAAGGCCCAAAGCCTGCAGCCGATCATCGACTGGCTGACCGAGCATATCTACAAGTACGGCGCCAGCATCGACCCAAAGCCCCTGATGGAAGCGGCCTTCGGCGCGCCGTTCGACCCGAAATACTTTACGGAGTATCTGACGGAGAAGTTTACGGGGCTCTACAACCTCTGAGCCAAAACAACAGCACCGCCCGCAAATCGCGGACGGTGTTTTTGCATGCACACAAACAGGTTATCCTGCCAGAATCTCGAACCGCACCGCGCCCTCCAGGGAGGCGACGGACGAGAGCAGCGTTTCGAGCGGGCAGGTCATGCCGGACGTTTCGGCGGAAATCGTGACCGCTGCGCAGCCGTCGGTCGGGATGCTCTGGTTGATCGTGAGGATATTGGCGCCCGAACGCGCGAAGATCGACAGCACGTTCGACAGCACGCCGGAACGGTTCTTGAGCAGGGCGTAGAACGTGATGATATGCCCGGTCGTCATGTCCGTGAACGGCTGGATCGCGTCGCGGTACTTATAATACGCGCTGCGGCTGATGCCGACGGTTCGCGCGGCCTCGCCCGCGGTGGACACCTCGCCCGCACGCAGCAGGCGATTCGCCTCGGCAACCTTCAAATAAATCTCCGGCAGCACGTCGGCGGCCACCAGATAATAGCGGAAACCGGATTCCATCTCCATACGATTCTCCCCTCCTCTTACGAAAGCAGTAATTCCGCGATCTGCACGGCGTTCGTCGCCGCGCCCTTGCGCACCTGATCGCCGCAGCACCAAAGGTTCAGGCCGCGCTCGTCGGTGAGGTCCTCGCGGATGCGGCCCACGAACACCAGATCCTGATCGGACGTATCGAGCGGCATCGGATAGACCTTGTTTTTGAGATCGTCCACGAGCCTGCAGCCCGGCGCCGCCGCGATCAGCTCCCTTGCGCGCTCGACGGAGATCTTCTCCTTGGTGCGCACGACGGCGGAAATGCTGTGGCTCCGCACGACCGGCACGCGCACGCAGGTGCAGCTGACCTTTAAGTCCGGCAGGTGCAGGATCTTCCGGCCCTCGTTCTGCATCTTCATTTCCTCGGACGTATAGCCCATGAATACTTCGCCGCCGATCTGCGGGATCACGTTATACGCAATCGGGTACGGGAACACCTGCGGCGTATAGGCTTCGCCCTTCAGCTGCGCCTCGACCTCGCCCATCAGCTCCTTCGGCCCCGCCGCGCCCGCGCCGCTGGTCGCCTGATACGACGATGCAACGATGGTTTCGATCGGGCTTTCCTTGCTTAATGCGTTGATCGCCACAAGCGTGACGATGGTTGTGCAGTTTGGATTGGCGATGACGCCGTGATGCCATTTCACGTCCTCCGGGTTGATCTCCGGCACGACAAGCGGCACCTCGGGATCGAGCCGGAACGCGGACGAGTTATCGACAAACACCGCGCCCGCCTGCTTGATCGCCGGGGCAAAGCGCATGGCAATGTCGTTTTCCGCCGCGCCGAGCACGATATCCAAGCCATCGAACGCATCGTCGCTCGCCGCCGTGATCGGGATCTCCCTGCCCATAAACGGCAGCGTCTTGCCCGCGCTGCGCGCCGACGCGATCAGCCGCAGCTCCCCGACCGGGAAGCGGCGTTCCGCCAGAATCTTCATCATTTCACGGCCTACGGCGCCCGTCGCGCCGAGGATGCCTACTCTGTATTGTTTCATCTGTTTTCTCCTCCGATGAAAAAAAGCTTAAGAATGAAAACGTAAGACTGAAAAATGAAGAATGAACGATGATTTTCAAGTCTTTCGTTTTCGGTATTTCTTACAGCATGCCGAACGGCAGGTACGCCAGCAGCGAGCGCCTGTCGCCCTCCAAGGCAGCCCGATACGCCTCGAACGCGTCGGCGGCGGTCTCCTCGCGCACGGTATAGCGGCCGTAGCTGCGGAACAGCCATGTCCTCACGCCGTCCGTGTTATCCACCGGCAGCGGCGAAACGGGGCGGTCGCTGTAAAACGGGGCCGCGCCCTCCGCGATCTCCATGCAGTCCGCGAGCACATTCGACGCGGTGGGATAGCCGCCCGCGCCCGCGCCGGAAAAGCTCTGCTTGCCGATGCGCTCGGCATACAGCGAAACGAGGTTCCGGCTGCCGTTGGTGTGCGCCTCCGGCGTGTTGATCGGGAACAGCGTCGGGCAGACGAACGCGGACACCGCCCCATCCTTTCGCTCGGCGCGCGCGTTCAGCTTCCACACAAGGCCGCGTTCGCGCGCCCACGCGATATCCATGACGTTCAGATGCGAAATGCCGACGCACGGCACCTCGTCCTCCTTGAGTACCGTGTCGAACGCCAAGTCCGCCGACAGGACGAGCTTGCGGCGCGCGTCATAGCCCTCGACATCGTCGGTCGGGTCGGCCTCCGCATAGCCGAGCCGCTGCGCCTCCTTCAATAATTCGCCGTAGCCCGCGGAGCGCGCGGTCATTTCCGATACAATATAGTTCGTCGTGCCGTTTAAGATGCCCTCGACCGCCGTGATGCGATCCATCCGCGCCGCGCGGCCGAGCGAGCAAAGCCACGGGATCCCGCCGCCCGCTGCCGCCGTGCAGCGCAGGCAGACGCCGTTTTCGGTCGCAAGGCGGATCAGCTCCGGATAGTACGCGCAGACGACCGCCTTGTTCGCGGTCACGACGTTCTTCTTGGCCCGCAGCGCCGCCGCGATGTAGTCATACGCCGGGTGGATGCCGCCGATCAGCTCCACGACCGTGTCGATGGCGGGGTCGTTCAGGATCACGGCAAAATCGTCCGTTTCAAGCGCGTCCGTGCCGCGCGGGCGGCGCGTCAAAAGAGCCCTGCAGGTCAGCCCGGGCTGCTCCTCCGTCAACGCATAAAACGCCTTGCCGACGGTTCCATAGCCCAGCAATCCGATCTGCATTTCCTTTTCCTCTTCCGCCGCACCCGCGGTCTTGTTGATCTTGGTGAAATTGTCCACCGTAGAAAAACGCTTGACTTTTCCACGCAAACAATATATCATATTAGGCACGATATGACAAGCACTATTTTCATCCGGGTTTGTAAAAACTGCGGAAGAAGCGGAGGAACATGATCTATCAAAGCACGCGAAACGATGCGCTCACGGCGACGAGCGCGGAGGCGATTTTAGACGGCATGGCAAAGGACGGCGGGCTGTTCAGTCCGCGTTCACTTTCGGGCCTTCTTTCGGACTGGCAATCGCTTTTGCCGCTTTCGACACGCGGCATGGCGACAAAGATCCTTTCGGCGCTGCTGCCGTCGTTTACCGAGGAAGAGATGGCGGCGCTTGTGGCGCGCGCGTATGAAAACAAATTCGAAACGGACGATCTGACGCCGACGGTATCGGTCGGGGACGATACGATATTAGAGCTGTTTCGCGGGCCGACGAGCGCGTTCAAGGACGTGGCGCTTTCGATGCTGCCGGTTTTGATGACGGCGGCGCGGGAAAAGTGCGGCGTGACCGACGAAATCCTGATCCTGACCGCGACGAGCGGCGACACCGGCAAGGCCGCGATGGAGGGCTTTCGGGACGTGCCGGGCACGAAGATCATCGTGTTTTATCCGCACGGCGGCGTGAGCCCCGTGCAGCAGGCGCAGATGGCGACGCAAGGCGGCAAAAACGTATGCGTCTGCGCGGTGCGCGGCAACTTTGACGATGCGCAGACCGGCGTGAAGCGCATCTTTGCGGCGGTGGAAAAGGACGATCTGCTCCGCGGCAAGGGCGTGCGGCTGTCGTCCGCGAACTCGATCAACATCGGGCGGCTTGCCCCGCAGGTCGTGTACTACTTCCGCGCGTATGCGGATCTCGTGCAGCGGGGAGCCGTCAAGCCCGGCGAGCCGGTGGACTTTTGCGTGCCGACCGGCAACTTCGGGGACATTCTGGCGGGGTACTTTGCCAAGGAGCTGGGCCTGCCCGTGGGGAAGCTCGTTTGCGCGTCGAACGCGAACAACATCCTGACCGACTTCCTCTGCACCGGCGTATACGACCGCAACCGCCCGTTTTATAAGACGGTCTCGCCGTCGATGGATATTCTTGTTTCCTCGAACCTCGAACGGCTGCTGTATCTGCTCTGCGGCGACGCAAAGCTGATCCGAACGCTGATGCAGAGCCTGTCCGAAACCGGCGTATACACGGTGCCGGACGATTTGAAAGCAAAGCTCGACGCGCTGTTTTATGCGGGCTGCTGCGACGACGCCGATACCAAGGCGACCATCGGGGCGGTCTGGCAGCAATACAGGTACTTAATGGACACGCACACGGCGGTAGCCTACGCGGTCGCACAGCAATACAAGGCGGCAAACCCCGGCCATGCGCCGGTGGTGATCCTTTCGACCGCCTCGCCGTATAAGTTCCCGGCGGCGGTTTTGGAGGGGCTCGGCGCCGCGCAGGGCGAGGACGAGTTTGCTTCGATGGCCGAGATCGAACGGCTCACCGGCGTGCCGACGCCCAAAAACCTCAAGACGCTTGCCGAGCGCCCGGTGCGCCACCGCGACGTGATCGACGTTTGTGACATGCAAAGCTACGTGCTGCAAAAGGCGGCGCAGAAGGAGTGGTAAATGGATCTGGTCTGTTTGGATATGGAGGGCGTTTTGACGCCGGAGATCTGGATCGAGTTTGCCCGCGTCAGCGGGATCCCGGCGCTTTGCCGCACCACGCGGGACGAGCCGGACTATGACAAGCTCATGGCATGGCGCATGGGGATCCTAAGGGAGCATGGCCCCC
>CAMHJE010000066.1:0-11850 GCA_946185305.1 uncultured Clostridia bacterium
AAGCCATAGGTGAACGGTTCGCCGGTAACGGGATTCTTGCCGTACTTAGCGACCCAGTCGCGGCGATAGAGGAAGCCCATGAAATTGCTCTGCGCCGTTTCGCGGATGCCGTATAAAGCAAGATACTTGCCGTCGGAAATGACGTAGGACTTCAGTTCCGGAGAAGCGTTCAGCGCCGCCATGTAGTTGGGCATATACTGCTCGATGTACGGCGTAAGGTCGCGCAAAATGCCGTCCTCATACAGTTCGCTGGCGCTCATCTTGGAGCGGGACAGGTCGAGGATGTCCGCGTACTCCTCGGTCGCAAGCAGCGTGTTGAAGTTGTCGAGTTCCGCGCCTGCCGCCGGAACGAGGAACGTCATATCCACCTTTTGTCCGTTGAAGGTCATCGTCTGCTCGATGTACTTCATGCACGGGTTTTCTTCATACGTCGTGTAATAAGACGTATCCGCGCCTGCCGGAATCCACCACGACAGCGCAAGCGTGTCCGCATCGGTGTCCGTATCCTGCCCGCCGGAGCAGCCCAAAAGGGCGGCCAGCAGCAGGACAAGCGCCATTGCCAAAGTCAGTTTTTTCATTGTCGTTCCTCCTTATTGTGCCGAGAGTTTGGAAAGAAGATCGCAAAAGACCGCGCTGTTTTCGATCAGCGTCAGCACGCGCGCCGCCGCCGGGCGCAGGTCCTTTTCGGTCAGCGTACCCGCTTCGATCGCATCCAGGATCGCCTTCTTATCGCGCTCGTCACCGTACATATACAGGTCGTTTCCCATAGGCGCGCATAGAGCTGCGTCGCATTGGGCGTTGAAGTCCGTCATGACAAGTCCTTTGAAGCCCCATTCACAGCGCAGAATCTTGGTCAGAAGATCGTAATTCGTGCCGTTGAACGTACCGTTGATCTTGTTGTAGCTCGACATGACGGTCATCGGGTCGCTTTCCTTGACGGCGATCTCAAAGCCCTTGAGATAGATTTCGCGCAAGGCACGCTCGTTGAGGTTCGACGAACTGTGCGAACGGTTCGCCTCCTGCGAGTTGCAGGCAAAATGCTTGAGCGAAACGCCGACGCCCTTGTGCGTCTGTACGCCCTGCGTAATCGCCGCCGCCATCTTGCCGGTCAGATACGGATCCTCGGCAAAGTATTCAAACGTTCTGCCGCAAAGCGGATTGCGGTGGATATTCATGCCCGGTGCGAGCCAAACGGTCACGCCGTAAGCGATCAGCTCCGCGCCCATCGCGTCGCCGACCTCACGCACCAGATCGGTGTTCCACGTCTGCGCGAGCAGGATATGCGCCGGCCATGCGGTCACATAGCGGTACGCGACGACGCCGGGCTTTTTCAGCGCCATCATACGCATCTTTTTAACCTGCTCGGCGTACGCGCCGACGTTCCAACGCTCGGAGGTTTTTAAGGCGTACTCCATGCCGTCGTCCGCGATCTTGACCGTATTCACGATATTCAGCCCCGCGGGGCCGTCGGACACGACGATGTTCGGAATGCCCTTTTCCCGCAGGCACGTTGCGGTTCTGCCGCCCGCGCCGAGGATGATGTGTTCGCCGAGGCCGCTTCTCACGCCCGCGCCGCGCACGAGCATACCCATTTCGGAAAGCGTCAACGAATCCAGTTTTTCCTTGACCCACGGCGATTCCGGAACGGTCGGCTGTTCATAGGAATGTGTTTCGGTCGAAATTGCAGAAGCCGAAAGCGGCAGCGTCGCAATCTCCGCATCCGCGTAGGGATCATCCGCTGCGGGCGGCGTGATCTCGTCGATCTGCTCTGCCGGAGCGCAGCAGCGTTCGCATTGCTCGGTGACCACGGATCGATCGAGCCGCACGCGCGCGACGGGGCAAACGCTGTCCGCATCGGTGCCGAGAAGAAGCGTATAGTCTCCGGCTTCGAGCACCCATGCTGATTTCATCATAGCTTGCAGCGTCGCGGATGTCAAACGAAAGCGTGACCCGTTCCGATGCGCCGGGTGCGAGCAGACCGGTTTTGGCAAATGCCGAAAGCCGCTTGCTTTCCTTTTCGAGTGCACCGACCGGGCAGGCCGTGTACAGCTGCACGACCTCCTTGCCCGCATACGCGCCGGTGTTATCGACCGTGACGGAAACGGAAACGGTCGTTCCGGACAGGGACGCTTCTGCATCGCTTTGCACAAAGGTCGTATAGCTCAAGCCGAAGCCGAACGGATAGCGCGGCGCGACGCCGAAGCGGTCGAAATAGCGGTAGCCGACAAAAATGCCGTCATGGTATGGCTCGTTCAGAGTGTCGCCGTCAAGGTCGCTGAACGTTTCCGTACTCGGATGATCCGAAAGACGGTATGCCCAAGTATCGGTCAGCTTGCCGGAGAAGTTTTCATAGCCGGACAGCACCTCGGCCAGTGCGTTGCCGCCCTCGCAGCCGCCCTGCGCCATGAACACGACCGCGTCGATCCCCTCGATCTCATCCAAAAAGCCCATATCCAGCGGCGCACCGCAGTTGAGGATCAGAATCGTTTTGGCGTAGGCCTTGCCCAAGAACGCGAGTTTTTCGCGCTCGTCGTCCGTCAGATAATAGTCCCCCTTGACCGGCTTGCGGTCGAAGCTCTCCCCCGCCTGCCGCGTGATCACAAACAGTGCCGTATCGGTCTCGGACGCCGCAACGTTCTCCTCGGTGATCGGACGTCCGTCCGGCACGACAAACGGCGTCTTCTTGGCAAGGCGATGGACTTCAAACGTGTTGATACCCGCAGTAGCTGCCGCAATATAGGCCTTCCAGTCCGCATACGCTTTGTCATAACCCGCGTCGAAATCGTCGAGCCATGCCGTGCTTGTAACCTCATAGCCCATGTTCAAAAGGCCCTGCTCGATCGTCACGGAACGGCGCTCGTTGACCTCGCCGGAGCCGACGCCGCCCTTTAGGGTTTTCCGCGCACCCGCGCCGTACAGCGCAATCTTCTGACTGACAAGCGGCAGCGCATGATGGTTGTTCTGCAGCAGCACAAAACCCTCCATGGCGGCACGACGCGCTAAAGCGGCGTGTGCGCGCTCCATCGGGGAAACGGCGGGATTCAGATTGGCATAATGCATAACAAGTTCTCCTAAAATGTCCGAAAGTCGGCTGTCAGCGGGAATATTGACAGGTGCGCCGCGCGATGCCCTTCTCCTCATCGGTCGGGATCACAAGCACCTTCACCCGCGAATCCGGCGCAGAGATCACCCCGTCCGCCGGGACGGCCTCGTTCTTATCGTGGTCGAGCTTCACGCCGATGGGCGCAAGACGTTCGCAAACCATGCGGCGGATGTCGGACGAATGTTCACCGATGCCCGCCGTGAACACAAGATCATCGAGCCGTCCGAGATCGAGATAGAACGCGCCGATATAGTGGACGATGCCGGTGACGAACACGCCGACCGCGAGCTTTGCGCGCGCATTGCCGTTCTCGGCCGCGTCGAGCACATAGCGAAGATCATTCGAAACGCCGGAGATGCCGAAAAGGCCGCCGTCCTTTTGCATGCCCTTTTGGATCTCGGCGTCGGTCAAGCCCTGCTCGCGGAGGAAATACACCATGCCGGAGTCGATATCCCCGACGCGGTTCGCGTGGATCAGGCCGGATTCGAGGCTCATGCCGAAGCTCGTATCAACGCTCTTGCCGTTTTCGATCGCACAGATCGAGCAGCTTCCGCCGAGATGACAGGAGATCGCGGCGTAATTCTCGCCCTCGCGTTCGTTCAGCACGTCTGCGATATACCCGTGCGACGCGCCGTGATAGCCGAGCCGCTGCACGCCGAACCGTTCATACCAGTCATACGGCACGCCGAACAGCTTGCGCTCCAAGGGAATCTCCCGATGGAAGGCCGTTTCAAAGCAGCCGACAAACAGCGCGTCGGGCAAGACCTCGCGCATGACCTCGATCGCGGAAAGGTACGCGCGGTTATGCAGCGGCGCCAGCGCGATCCAGTCCTCCATGCCTTTGAGGCAATCGTCGTCCAATTCGTGCACGCCGAGGTGGTCCTTGGACAGCGTCGTTTTGAAGCCGACGCGCTCGATCTCGGTAATACTCCCGATCACGCCGTAACGTGCGTCCGTCAAGTACGATAAAAACTGCTCGATGCCCGTGCGATAGGTCGGAATGTTCTGCGCTTTCAGATCGACGCCCTCGCCGGTGCGCTTGTTCGTATAGCGGAACAGGGCGTCGTCGGTCGAGCCGACGCGCTCCACGCCGCTTTGGGCAAGGACTTCGCCCGCCGGCATATCATACAGCTTGAATTTGAGGGAAGTGCTTCCCACGTTGCAGACCAGTACGTTCATCGTCAGATCCCCAAGATCGCCAACAGTTCCTGCATCTGCTTATCGCCGCCCGCCAGCGGCTTCCAATCGACCTGTACGGTCTCATAGCCCTGCTTTTCGATGGCCGTCGCAAACGACTTCGGACCGACGTTGACGACCACAAGCGGCGAACGGAACAGGTTCAATGCTTTTTCCGGATTCATGCGTCTTTCTCCTTTTTCAGTTTTACGATCATGCCCGCGAGCTTTGCCGCGCGGCAGTTGGTCGAAACGCAGTACACGCCCGCGTCACGCAGCTTCTTTCTCTGTTCGTCGATGTTCTGGAAGTCCGCCGTTGTGCCGAGCACCGACGCAACGACCGCCAGGTCTCCATTGCGGCGCTTTGCCATCGCTTTGGCGGCAAGGATATCGCCCGCGACATAGCCCGCAGGATCGGGATGTCCCGGCGGGGTCAAAATGAAGTCGAGCAGGATCACGGCGGTTTCGGGATCGGCTGCCTCGCGCAAAATCGCGGGACGGCGAATGCTCGCGTCGATCGCCGGGTGCGGACGGCCGAGCGTAAACTCTTCCTCGCCGTAGTCGATACAGGTGTTTGCCTTGCTTGCATACGAATCGGCAAGCCGCAGCTCCTCGCGCAACGGCGCATTGGAATAGATATCCCCGATCAACGGTTCCATCGTGTGCATCGCTTCGTCCATATAGGTGCCGCCGGAGAACGCGCCGCGCACATACTTCTGCGCAGCGTTCATGCCCGCCACGGCTTCCCTTGCCATCGCCCACAGTTCCTCGTCCGTTTCAAAGCGGCAGGATTTGCCGATGAGCTTTAAGCATTGCTCGGCGCAGTCGTCAAGGTTTGCCGCATAGATCGCGCCGAGCGATTCGATCTGCTCGCGCGTGCAGTCCATAAAGAACACGACGCACGGCTTACGGCACGCCTTGATGCGCTCCAGCAGCTTCGGCTTGACGTTGTCCGCGCTCTTACGCGCGATCAGAACGATGTATTTTGTTTCCAAGTCGGCTTCGAGCACGTCGATGCCCGCAAGCATCATCAGTCCGCCGACCTCAGCCTTGAGGTCGTTGCCGCCGGTGCCGATCGTCTGCGAAACGCCGCTGCCGGCTTCGTGCAGGATCGCCGCCACATGCTGGATCCCACAGCCGGATGCGCCGACGATGCCGAACGGCCCGCGGGCGTTGATGCTCGACAGCACAAGCGCCGCACCGTTGATGTTCGCAACGCCGCAGTCCGGGCCCATGCAAAGCAGACCCTTGGACAGGGCGAGCTCTTTCATTTCGCGCTCGTCGGCCAGCGGGACGTTGTTGCTGAACACGCAGCAATGCAGACCCGCGTCGAGCGCCTTTTTGACCTCCTCCAGAGCGTACTCGCCCGGAACGGAGATCTGACAGAGGTTCGCGCGCGGGTTATAGCGCACGGCGTCCGCGACGGAGCCGAACGAAACCTCGCTCTGCTTGCTTGCGCTCTGCTTCACGACCGCTTCGGTCGCGGCGATGGCGGCTTCAAACGCTTCTTTGCTTTCGGCCTTGGCGACGATCACATAGTCACCCTCGGAGAGCGCCGCGATCTCAGGGGTTAACAACCCCAATTCTTTGTTCACATCCTTGAACGCATCCGTCGCCATGCCGATGTTGCCGGTCTCGATGCCCGGCTGCTCGTTGAACACGGTGGACGAAAACAGCGTTTCGAGGGAATCCACATATCGTCCCTTTTCGATTTTGACAAATAATTCCATATTGCACCTCACCGGATCACCGCATTGCCGACGCCGATCAGCGCCTTTTTAAAGCATTCCATCGGCAGTTCGCACGCGCCTGCGCCTGCCTGACCGCCGGTTTTCAGTCCTGAACCGCCGTGGCTGAACGGCAGCACGCCGTAGCCGACGACCTTGCGCACATCGACGCAGACCGGCGAGCCGCGATAGTTGTCCCACGGGATCGGATCGAACGTGTGCTCGGCAAGGGATACCTTGCGCGCACGCTCGGTATGCTCGCGCGCGTCCTCGAAGGTCGAACCGGTCAGCTTCGCATAGGTCGGACCTGCGATCGCGCTCATGCCGCCGAGTCCCCAGACCTCGGTCACGCAGCTGTCGCCGAGATAACCGAGCAAGTCGTCCTTTGTGGTTGTCGGCTTCAGGAACGTGCCGAGGATCAGCGGCGCCTTGGTCGTATACCATTGGTTGCCGGTTGCTGCGACCTGAATGCCGAACTCGACGCCGTTGCCGCCCATGCCGACCATCACGGTCGAATACGGCACCTTTTTGGCGCTTGCCATGATGCCCTCAATACCCGCCATCAGCGGCTGCAGGGAGAAGCGGTCGTTCGCCGCGAGCCATGCGACGTTTTCCTTCACGCGCGGATGATCGACCTCGAGCATCCACGGGATCAGCGCCAGCGCCATCGCCATGCTCGAAGCGGGCTGCCGGTTGTGGTTCTCGTCGCCCATGCCCGCCGTTTTCGACAGCAGCGCCACAAGATCGATGCCGCCGGACTTGCGCACAGCTTCGCCGAGGATCGGGCCGAACTCATCTCGCAGCCACGAAAGGTTCTCCTCCACGTCCTCACCGTAGATGCCCCAGCGCAGCACGCGCGGACTTGCGCCCGGATGGATCGTGCAATACCCCGTGCCGCCGGAGGTTTCGTCGGTCACGACGAATACCGGCATAGACGCGCTCGTCGCCATCGAAGCGGCGTTGGAGCAGTTATAGTTCTGCGCCGCATCCACCTTGATCTCGCCGCGCAGGATCATCTGCCACGCCTCGTCCACGGTCTTGGCAAGACCTTCATGCACCGCTGCACCGGACGCCGCCGTTTTCAGCGGGATCGGCAGATCCTCAGGCGCGATCGGCGGGCCGGGGATCAGAATAAGATTCTTTGTCATGCCCGGAATCACTTCGATGGCGGGACGCACGTCGCGCCAGATCGGACGTGCCTTTGTGAAAATGTCCGCAACCTTTCGGTTGGCAGCCTCTACCTGTTCTCGAACGGTCATATCGAACCCTCCTCCGGTATCCGTACTATTCTCTTGCATCATACTTATTTTTTACGTTTTTGCCGAGTAAGTCATTTGCTTTTTCGTCTGCTCATTTGTTCCCTCGTACCGATTCGCCAAATACCGCACGAAAACGCAAAACGGGTCGTGACCCGCAATGCTTCTGCATCTTCGGTCACAACCCGTTCCCATTCTTATGATTTGTTTCAGTTAGTCTTTGCCATTTCGTAATCGGACTCGGAGCCGGTGCCGATGTCGGCCGTGAAGATCAGCTTCACATCTTCGGCGCTCGTTGCCTTGACTTCGGCCTTGCCCTTGTCGAGCGTGATGGTCGGCAAACCTGCGCCTTCATAGGTGCCGGAAGCGAGCTCGACGTCCTCGCCGCCCTTGTTCGCCCAGATCTTGATCGTGCCGTCATCGTACATTTCGGCAAACAGCTTGACCATTCCGCCGAACGCTTCGCCCTCATAGTGCGCGACCGCGGCGGGTGCGGCAGGTTCTTCTGCGGCTGCGCTGGCAGTTGTCAGTTCATAAGCGGTCTCCTTGCCATCGCCGAGGTCAACGGTATAAATGAGTTTCACATCGGCTGCGGAGGTCGCCTTGATCTCGGCAACGCCCTTGTCAAGCGTGATGACGGGAAGTCCCGCGCCTTCATAGGTGCCCTTGGCAATGACGGATTCCGTGCCGCCCTTGTCGGCAGAGATCGTGATGGTGCCGTCCTCATACATACGGGCGATCAGCTTGACCGCGCCGGAGAACGCTTCGCCCTCATACTGGGCCTTGACGGCAACGACGGGCGCGTCGGAACCGTTCTCGTTGTACTTGACAAAGTTGATCGTCACGCCGTCCTTTTCATATACCGCGGTGTAGGCATCCGGATCGACGGTGACGGTTGCGCCGTCATGCAGCGTGAAGACGTTGCCCTCGATCTTCTGATAAGCTTCATCCGCCATCTCGTCAGCGGTCGCCATATCGACGTAGCCGTTGTGGTACAGCTCGAGCGTCAGCTCCTGCTGCTTCCATCCTTCGGCAGCCTGCGCTTCGGGAACCTCGGCAACCATAAACTTATAGAGGAGGTTGCGGATCTCGTCGGCTTCGGTGAACTTCTCGTTCGGCTTGTGGGTGAGTGAACGGCTGTAATCGTCGAACTTGATGTGATGGAGCATATCCTCGGCGTATGCGACATACTCTTTGCCCACACCGTCGTTCAGCGGAGTCACGGGCGTCGGAACGCCATCGATCTTGACGGTTTCCGGCTCAAAGCGGACTTCGTAGGGAGAGCCGTCCTCGTGCATGAACTTAATAGCCTTCTCGGACTTTCTCACATCAAACGGCTGATCCTCCTGCTTCAAAACGCCGTCCGCACCGGCATAGTAGTATTCGATCGCCATGTCCACGACCTCATACTTGCCGAAATAGCCGACCTGGCCCATCAGGCCGCGGCCATAGAACGTGCCGTCCTCCTTGAGCTTGATCAGCACAAAGTGCGTTGCATCGGCTTCGCATTTGAAAACGCCCTGCGTGTAAACCGGAGCGGCTTCGGCAGCGGGTTCATCAGCCTTGGCGGGCTCGTCCGCTTTCGGTGCTTCGGTGACCTTGGCGGGTTCATCGGCCTTGGGAGCGTCGGCTGCGGGCGCGACAGGCTGCGAGCAGGCGACAGCGCCGAGCAGCATCAAAGCCGTGAGCAAAATGGCAAGAAACTTCTTCATCGTTTTTCCTCCTGAATATATTCGGATTTCCGGAAAGGGCCTTTCCCTTTCTGCAGTTTCATTTTACTTTCTTTTTTCGCAAAGCGTCGTCTGTCGGTTTGCGCATATGTTTGTTGATTCGTTTTCTTTTGCGGGATTTTTGAAAAGAGGGGCCCTCGCCTTTTTTCTTTTCCGTCAAATGCCGCACGCAAAAGCCACTCGGTGCATCGCCTTTCGGTTTACGAATCCGTTACAATAAAGATACAGCGGAGCTAAAAGGAGGGAACGTGACATGAAACAGGACAAAATATGCGATTTTTCCGTTTATGAAACCGATCACGCATACCGTCTTTTATGGAAGCTCAGCGTGCCGTCGGTGCTGACGACGCTGATTATGATGCTGTACAATCTCGCGGACGTGTTCTTTATCGGACAGCTCAACGACAGAATGCAGGTGGCGGCGGTGTCGCTGTGCTCTCCGGTGTTTTCTCTGCTGTCCGCCATCGGGATGCTGTTCGGCAACGGCGGCTGCATCCGCTGTGCGACGCTGCTCGGCGAAAAGCGCAAGGACGACGTCAAGGCGGTCTCGGCCTTCTGCTTTTGGAGCGTCCTGCTTGTCGGCGTCCTGCTGTCCGCCCTGATGCGCATATTCTTGCCGCAGACGCTTCGGCTGCTCGGCGCTTCGGATCGCATATACGAACCGGCAAAGGGCTATCTTTCTGTCATGGCGCTCGGCGTCCCCTTGATGCTGTTCTGCCAGGCCGTTTCGGCGCTCCTGCGGGCGGACGGCGACGTGAAGCCGCCGATGTACGGCAATATGATCGGTTCGATCTCCAACATCCTGCTCGATCCCGTTTTCATTCTTCTGCTCAAACGCGGTGTGCGCGGCGCAGCCGAGGCGACCGTGATTGCCAATGCACTGAATGCCGCGTGGCTTGTTTGGCTTCTGATCAAAAAGCGTGAGCTGTTCTCCGTCCGCCCGAAGGATATTCGGTTCCGATGGGATACAACCGGCGGTGCGCTGCTGCTCGGCCTGCCGATGATGGTGAATACGCTTTTGACAAGCTTTTCCGGTGTGCTAAACAACCGTTTTTTGACCGGCTACGGCGATCTGTTCCTTGCCGCAAACGGCGTATCCTCGAAACTCCGCATGATCCTGTCCATGCTGATCATGGGCATCTGTATGGGTATGCAGCCCGCCGTTTCCTATTATCACGGTGCAAAGGATCAAAAGCGGATGCGTCAGCTTTTGCGCACGACGCTCCTTGTCACAACTGCGCTCGGTGCGCTGATCGCCGCCGGCTTTGCGCTGTTTCGGGATCCGCTGGTGGCGCTGTTCATCAACGACGCCGAGGTTGTGCAGTACGGCAGCATCATGGTCGTCGGCTCCATGCTCGCGGGGCCGATCCACGGACTTTTGCAGCTTTCCATTGCCTATTTGCAGGGCACCGGCAGAGTCACCGTGGCGACGCTGTTTTCGCTGTTCCGCCAACTGGTACACCTTGTGCTGCTGGTCGGTCTGAATACGCTGTTCGGCTTTATGGGGCTCGTTTATTCCTCCTCCGCCACCACGCTTGTCTGCGCCGTGATCGGCGTCGTGCTGTGTCTTTGGCAGATGCGGCAACCAACGGCGGACGCGCAAACGGACTGACGGCTTTGCCAATCAGTCGCTTTACATGTTTTTGACGTATTGCTTATAATGAGACTATCCAAACCGAAGAGGAGATTTCGACCGATGAAACGAACCGTTTTGCTTTTGTTCTGCGCCGTGCTGCTTTTGGTTGGCTGTGCCGCCCCCTCCGCGTCGAATGACAGCGGCGAAGCGCCGTTGCCGCTGACCTGGTGGATCGCCCGAGGCGAAGACAGTTCCTATTATCCGTCCTACGACGAGAATCCCGCTGCGCGCTATTTTGAGACGATGACCTTCAACGGCCGAAAGATCGATCTGCATTTTCTGGTGCCGCTGAGCGGTGCGGAGCTTGACAATTTCAATACGCTCCTTGCCACCGAGGACTATGCAATGATTATGGACATGCAACATTCGACGACGAGCGCGGCGGAGCTGTACGAGGACGGCGTCATCTATGATCTGACGCCGTATATCGACGAATATATGCCGAACTACAAGCGCGTTTTGGAAGAGCACGCGGAGGAGAGTCAGTTCCTGTATTCCAACGTCAACGGAGAGCAGAAGATTCTAACGGTGTGTCTTGTGACGAACGAGTACGTCGGCAACTTTATGGGATGGCTGTACCGCAGAGACTGGGTGGCAAAGTACGGCACAAACCCCTCCACCGGCGCACCGTTTACATATACCAAGGACGAATCCGGCTGGCACGACGACGTAGTGTTCCCGAGCTGGTATAATGAGGAATTGAAATCGTTCTATCTTTCCGTCGATCCCGATTGGGACGGCTCGGATCCGGTGTATCTTTCCGACTGGGAATGGATGTTTGATATTTTCACCAAGGCACAAAACGATCTCGGCGTAACCGACGGCTATTGCATTTCGATCCTGTACAAGGGGTATCATGAGGACGGCGCGCTGTTCTCGGCGTTCGGCGGCTGCACGCCGCTGTGGTATCTGACGCCCGAGCAGAATGCAGGCTTCGGCGGCGACAGCGCCTCCATGCAGGCCTATCTTGAATGTATGCATACCTGGTATGAAAAAGGCTGGCTCGACAGGCAGTTTGCCGAGCGCACGACCGATCAGGCGTTTTCCATCAATACCGCCGCCTCGCACGCCGGCAAGGTCGGTATGTTCATCGGCCGTCGCGCCGAAACGGGCGATCTGCTGGATGTTCCCGAAATGCCGCTGACCGAGGGCATCATGACCTATGGCGCGTATCAGCCCATCAACGATCTGTACGGCGGCGACGATGTAAAGATGAAGGTTCC
>CAMHJE010000067.1:0-11829 GCA_946185305.1 uncultured Clostridia bacterium
AAAAGGCACAGCATGGACTTACATAAGGCAGATCAAGCAATACATTGACAAATTCTAATTTGCGGAGGCCATCAAAATGAGCGCATTTAACGAATATGTACGGGAACGCTTTTCCGTAGCTGGGGATATCGTCATCAGACCCATGATGGGCGGATATCTGGTGTACCTGAACGGCAAGCTGATCGGCGATATCGGAGACAGCGAGCTGTTCCTAAAAAGAACGCCGACGTCGGACCGGCTCTTGGCGGATGGCGAGCTGCGGTATCCGTATGAGGAATCCAGGACGCTGATGCACGTGTTCGACCGGTTCGAGGATGCGGAGCTGATCGCGGAGCTGCTGGCGGGCATGTACGCGGAGCTGCCCGAAAGGAAACCGAAAAAAGCGAAATGAAAAGGAATGCGCGGGCGCGATCAACCGGGGCTGACAGAACCTATGCGCCTTGCACAAAAACAACAGGAAAACCAATCTAATTCTAAAGGACAAGGATAAACAGCATCATGAAAACGAGTTATACGGAGGAACGGCCGGACGGCTACCGCGAGACGATCCAGCGCGGGCTGTGGGGCGTACGGCAGATGGGGCGCGGCATCACGCGCGGCGAGGGCACGCGGCAGGAGCGTTTGCAGCGGCTGAAAACCGAGCTTGCTTCTGCGGACGCCGTTGTGATCGGCGCGGGCGCGGGGCTGTCCACGGCGGCGGGGTATACGTACAGCGGCGAACGCTTCCGCTATTGGTTCGGGGACTTTGCCGACCGCTTCGGCATCGAGGACATGTATTCGGGCGGCTTCTATCCGTTCCCGAAGGAGGAGATCCTTTGGGCATGGTGGGCGCGGCATATCTACTGCAACCGCTATATCCAAGACCCGAAGCCCGTCTACAGGAATCTTTTGCGATTGGTGGACGGCAAGGATTATTTTGTGATCACCACGAACGTCGATCACCGCTTCCAAGCCGCGGGGTTCGACAAAAAGCGCCTGTTCTACACGCAGGGCGATTACGGCCTGTTCCAAAGCAAGACGCCGAAGGCCCCGGTCACGTATGACAACGAAGCGTGGGTCATGGAGGCGATGGCGGCGCAGGGCTTTGTCCGGGATGCGTCCGGCGCGTTCGTGCCGCCCCAAAGCGGGCTTTCGATGGAGCTTCCCTCGGCGCTGATCCCGCGCGACCCGCAGGGCGGCAAGGTCGTGATGAACCTGCGCTCGGACGACAGCTTTGTCGAGGACGCGGGCTGGCACGCGGCATCGGCGGCGTATGCGGACTTTCTGCGCCGGCACGAGCGGTTGCATACGCTCTATCTCGAGCTCGGCGTCGGGGACAACACGCCGGTCATCATCAAGTATCCGTTCTGGCAGATGACACACGACAACCCCGCCGCGGTCTACGCCTGCCTGAACGATAACGAAGCCTACGCCCCGCGCGCGATCGCCGCGCAGTCCATCGTCCTCGACGGCGACACCGCCGCCGTGCTCAAAGAACTGCTGTAAACGTCCCAATACCTTTGCCGCTTCCCGCCCGGGAGGCGGCTTTTTGCGTGGAGAGATGGGGCGGAATACTTTGAAAATAATCATCTCCTGCGCCGATCCCGGCTTTTCCTGCCGAACGGCGTCTTGTTTTGCAAGGCGGTATAAAGCGCGGCGGGGCGGGCCATACTGGGGATGAGGTGATGAAAAATGCAATGGACACAAAAAGAAACAATGCTTTTGCAGGACATGATGAATTCCGAACAGATCTGCATCGAAAAGTACACCGACTACGCCGAGCGCGCGTGCGACCCGGCGCTGAAGACGCTGTTTGACAGCATCAAATCCGTCGAACAGGGCCACTACGACACGCTGTCGCAGATGGCAAACGGCACGATCCCGCAGATGAACGCGCAGGGCGGTCAGGCACAGGGCAACAGTCAGGCGCAGGGCAAGGCGAACGGTCAGGCGCAGGGCGGCTCTGCACAGAGCAAAAAGCCCGGCAAGACGGAGGACGGCCCCACGGAGGACTGCGAGGAGGACGAATACCTTTGCCGCGACGCGCTCGATACCGAGAAGCACGTTTCGTCGCTGTACGATACCTGCATCTTTGAGTTTGTCAGCGCGCAGGCGCGCGACGTGCTGAACCACATCCAAAAGGAGGAGCAGGAGCACGGCAAGCAGATTTACGACTACATGTCCGCGCACGGCATGAGCGCGTAAAAAACGCCCCAAACGAAACCGGACACGGCCTTTCGCCGTGCCCGGTTTTGCTTTCTGTTCTATGCTGCGGCGGGGATCGTAACCGTGATCTTAAACAGGTCGCCGTCGATGTCGATGGAAACGGTTCCGTTTTGCAGCGCCATCAGGGATTGGGCAATCGACAGGCCGAGGCCGCTGCCCTCGGTATTGCGCGAGGCGTCGCCGCGCACGAAGCGTTCCATCAGCTCATCGCCGGAGATGTTCAGCGGCTCGCGCGAGATGTTCTTGATCGAAACCGTTACGGCTTTGGCGGTGCGCGCCGTTTCGATGTAGACGCGCGTTTCGGGCTGCGCGTACTTGCAAAGGTTAGAAAACACGTTGTCGAACACGCGCCACAGCAGCCGCCCGTCCGCCATCACAAACGGCTTTTCGGACGCAAGGCACAGCACAGGCGTGAGCCTTGCCGCCGTCAGCTTTTCGGCGTATTCGCCCATGACCTGCTCGAGAAGCAAATGCAGATCGGTGCGCTCAAGGTTCACCTGCATCGCGCCGGATGAGGCCTTGCTTGCCTCCACCAGATCGTCGGTCAGCTTTTTCAGCCGCGCGGACTGGCGGTCGAGCACCTCGAGATATTGCGGCGCGTTTTCGGACTGCAGACCGTCACGCTCCAGCAGCTTCACATAGCTGATGATCGAGGTCAGCGGGGTCTTGATGTCGTGCGAAACGTTCGTGATCAGCTCGGTTTTCATGCGCTCGCTTTTCATCTGCTCATGCACGGCCTTCTGCATCCCGTCCGTGATGCTGTTGAGGTTTTCGGCGTGCTTACGAAGCGCCGGGAGCAGATGCCGCGTCGGGATGCGGTAATCGAGGTTGCCCTTGGCAAGCTCCTCGCCGCCCTTTTCGAGCCTGCGAAGGCCGATCGTGAACAGCACGACAAGCGGCGTCAGCACGATTTCGGCCAGCAGCCAAAGCCACAGGAGCCGACCGCTGCCCGCCGTCAGCAGCGCGAGCAGGACAAGGAACCCAAGCCCGCCCCACACAAGCACCGTGCGCCAATAGAGAGGGAGGTTTGTGATCGCATACGCGATCCCGCGGCCGAGCCACTTTATAAACCGCCACAGCAGCGACAGCACCCGATAGGTAAGCATATTGTGCCACCATTCGCCGGATTTGAGCCGCGCGGCAAAGGTCAAAATCATCGACAGGCCGAGCAGCAGCCACACCGCGAACACGCCGCCGAAGAACAGGGCGTAGGCGACCGTCAGCGCGTCGTCGTAGGCGGGGCGGGAGGAATAGGCGATGAAGGTGACGCTGTCCGCCACGCGCGACAGCAGCAGGAACGTCCCAAACAGCGCAAGCAGCAGCAGGGCAAGGTAGAGGTCAAGCGGGATGCGGTCGATCCAGTTCAGATGAATCCCCTCCACGCCGCGCTTATGCCCCGCCGCGATGCAGAGCCACACCACGCACGCGAGCATAAAGAGAAGCGACAGCGCAAGCGTCCACACAAGCAGCGCCCGATGCCTTGTGATAAAGTCCGCGCCGCGCACCGCAAGGGCGATCAGGTCGTTCACGGGCAGGGCGGCGTCGATCCCGACGACCAGCGGGTATTCGGTGGCCTCCACGCGCCATAGGTAAGCCGTCAGGTATGCCTCGTTGTTTTCAAGGACCTCGACCCGCGTGGTCGTGCCGGGGTATTGCGCCTCTAACGCTCTTGCGTCGGCATACGCCGGGCTGTAATCGGGATAGCGGCGATAGATCACGTTGCTCTCGTCGGGCGCGAAGGTGATCGTGAGGGCATACCGCGCGCCGGGGTAGTCGTCATAAACGTCCGGCTGCGCCGTTACGTAAGGCGAAGGCGTGGTCGCGGCCTCGTCGAAGTCCGCGGGGCTTGCCGCTGCCGTCTCGATCGGCGCGGCAAGGCTTGCGCCGGTTTCGCTGTCAACGGGGGCGGGCAGCTCGGCGATCTCCCAGTCTGCAATCGTGCGGCCTTGATAGCGGCCGTTGTCGAATCCTGCGAAAAACGTGCCTTCGGCCTCCTCGCGCGAATGAAAATACAGGACTTCCGCAAACGGCGTTCGTTCGGCTTCGGAAAAGCCCGCTTCGGCGGCGTCGAGCGGTTGGCGGTGCTCGCGGATGGCGGTAAATTCGTAGGGGCCGAGCACCGCGCTGTCCGTGAGCGTGTCAAAGATCTCGCTGCCGTCGGGATCCATAAGCCCCAGGCGCAGGTTGGTTTGGCCGATGGCAAAGCTCTCCTGCAAATTCGCGGCGATCATTTCGTTGTTCGGTGTACCGTCTGCGTTGGAATACGCATTCAGAATTTTTTGCACCTTGCCGTAGGCGCGGGAGGCAATGTCGCGGTACATCGAATCGCGCACGCTTGCGGCGGTCGCGTCGCCGTAGTCTCCGAACAGACCGTAGGCTCCGGACGCAACGCCGATCATAAGCCCCGCGCCGGACAGCAGCGCGGTCACGCCGAACACGACGAACAGCACAACGCACAGGATTTTTAAGAATAAAGAAGATTTAGCTTTCATACGTGGCTCCTTTTCATTTGCACATCATATACCCCTTGCCCCACTTGACCTTGAGGTAGCGCGGGTCGGCAGGGTCGATCTCGAGCTTTTCGCGCAGGTGCCGGATATGCACGGCAATCGTGCCCTCGGAGCCGAGCGGCTCCTCGTTGTGGATGCGGCGGTAGATCTCCTGCGGCGAAAACACGCGGTTCGGGTTCTCCATGAGGAGCTTCAGAATGTCGTACTCGCTCGGCGTCAGGCTGATCGGCTCGCCGTCCACGGTCACGACCTTCGCGCTGTCGTCCAGCGTGATCCCGCCGATGGTGACGGCACTCGGTGCTGCGCCGCCGCCCAAGGTGAGATAGCGCCGCAGCTGCGAGCGCACCCTTGCCAGCACTTCGACCGGGTTGAACGGCTTGGTGATGTAATCGTCCGCGCCGAGGTTCAGTCCCAGGATTTTATCCGTGTCCTCGCCCTTTGCGGTCAAAAGAATGACCGGAACGTTGCTCGCCGCGCGGATCGCGTGCAGCGCGCTCAGGCCGTCCATTTCGGGCATCATAATGTCGAGCAGCACAAGCTGCACCGGCTCGCGCCGCACAAGCGCCACGGCCTGCGCCCCGGTGTATGCCTCGCGCACGGTGTAGCCGTCGCTTTCCAGATAGATGCGCAGCGCATTCACAATGTCGCGCTCGTCGTCACAGACCAAAATCGTTTGCATAGTCCCTCCGTGCGGTTTTGCCGCTGTCGGGCGATCCATGGCTTCGCCCTTGCTGCACCCATAGTGTACCGCAAAACCCCATTAAGAAACAAGCCGGGGAATTTTAAGATTTGATTAAAGCCGGGAAAGCGGCAGCGGAAAACAGAGGCCGCTTTTCCAAAACCCGGCAGCGACGGCGAAGCGGCCTGCAAAGCCCTCGGCAAGGCGCTCGCATAAACGACAGAACGACGAAGCACGGCAAGCACCCCGCTGCCGTGCTTTTTGCGTTGCGGCGGAAAAAGCTGCTTTATGCACGATAGAACGATGATATGCACATATCATAAACGGCACAAAGATAAAATGGACGCAACAGAAGAAATCTTTTCTTATTATAAGATATAGAAGCCGCGAAATCCCGGCAAAAACGGGAGCAAGGAACGGAAAATGAAAGTAAACGGGGGAATGGTGGATTTGTATTTCTGCCGCATGGGAGGGGGCTTGCAAGCGAAGCGGTCATTACCAAGGGGGAAGCAAGCGGTCATGCCGAGGGGAGACATGGCCTTGCCAATAACAGTCATTCCGAGCCGTTACCATAGGCGAGGAATCTCTGCACGCAAAAACCTTGTGCCTGCGCTCCGTTCGCTTTCGAGCGTCTCGGTTTCCGCGCTTCCGTTCGCTGACGCCGCCGCACGCGTTTCCCGTGTCCCCCTCGATCGGCCTGACAAGCGGGCGGCATACTCCCGCCGCGCCCCTTTTGCCCGGCTTTCCCCAAGGCGCCTGTTTTTGCCGCAAAGGGCAAAAAGGATCACTTACCCGCCAAAGCCCCGAAAAACGCTTCTGAGAGCCTTGGGCGAATCCACAGGGGCATTTTTACCCGTTGCCGCAAACGTGAAAACGGGCGGAGCGCCCGCGCGCCCTTTTCATACCCCTGCGCCGCCCGCCCCTGCGTGCCGTATCATCCATGCAGCCGCCCGCCTACATACCCCCGCGCGTGCCCTCACGCGCGCCCAAGCCCTAAAACACCTTACGTAAATTTTACATTGGCAATTTTCCTCCCCCCTAAAGGGGGAGGAACGCGCCGCATCGGGCCGGAGGGGCTATTGACAGGGCAAAAGGGGCGTGGTATGTTCGGGCCGTAAACCGGACGAAGGGAGGACAAAACAATGCCGGGTATCATCACAGGGTTCACCGTTCCCGCGATCATCATCGCAGTACTGGCCATCATCGTCATCGCCTTTGGGTACGTCAAGTCGCCCCCGGACAAGGCCTACATCATCTCGGGCATTCGCAAGAAGAGCCGCGTACTGATCGGCCGGGCGGGCGTCCGCGTCCCGTTCTTCGAGAGGATCGACAAGCTCTACCTCGGGCAGATGACCGTGGACATCAAGACGGAACAGAGCGTCCCGACGAACGACTTCATCAACGTCAACGTGGACGCGGTTGCCAAGGTGCGCATCATGCCGACGGACGAGGGCATCCGCCTCGCCGCCAAGAACTTCCTCAACAAGCGGCCGGACGAAATCACCGTGGACCTGCAGGACTCGCTGCAAGGCAACATGCGTGAAATCATCGGCACGCTGTCCCTCAAGTCCATCAACACCGACCGCGACAGCTTCTCGGATCAGGTGATGATGAAGGCGAGCAAGGACATGGAAAAGCTCGGTATCGAGATCCTGTCCTGCAACATCCAGAACGTGACCGACGAAAACGGCCTGATCCGCGACCTCGGCGCCGACAACACCGCGCGCATCAAGAAGGACGCGGCGATCGCCAAGGCGCAGGCCGACCGCGATGTCGCCATCGAGCAGGCCAAGGCCGATCAGGAAGCGAACGAAGCCCGCGTCACCGCGGATACCGAGATCGCGCAGCGCCGCAACGAGCTTGCGATCAAGCAGGCCGAACTGAAGGTCGCCGCGGACACCAAGCAGGCCACCGCCGACGCCGCCTATGAAATCCAGCGGCAGGAGCAGGAACGCAGCATCGGCACCGCGACGGTCAATGCGCAGATCGCCCGCGCCGACCGCGAAGCCGAGCTGAAGCAGAAGGAAGTCATGGTCGTGAAGCAGCGCCTCGACGCAGAGATCCGCGCCAAGGCCGACGCCGAACGCTACCGCAGCGAGCAGCTTGCGCAGGCGCAGCTGTTCCAGCGCCAGAAGGAAGCGGAAGCCCGCCGCTATGAGCAGGAGCAGGCCGCCGAAGCGATCAAGAAGGAGGCCGAGGCGCGCAAGTACGCCAAGGAGCAGGAGGCCGCCGGTATTGCCGCCGTCGGTAAAGCCGAAGCGGAAGCGATCCAAGCCAAGGCGATTGCCGAGGCCGAGGGTATCGACCGCAAGGCCGAAGCCATGAAGAAGTACGGCGAAGCCGCCGTGATCGAGATGGTCATGCAGGCCCTGCCCGAAATCGCCAAGAACGTGGCCGAGCCTCTCAGCAAGGTCGATAAGATCACGATGTACGGCGACGGCAACAGCGCCCGCCTGCTCGGGGATATCGTGAACGGCACGAATCAGGTCACCGAGGGCATCACCGCCGGCATGGGCATCGACATCAAAGCCCTGATCGCGGGCATCCTCGGCGGACGCCTCGCTGCCGCGACGGACACCAAGACGGAGGACACCGCCGCCTGATCGAACCCATAGGACAATAAACAAGCGCCCCGTGCAAATGGGGCGCTTTCATACTGCTAATCCGTTACATACGCGCGGCTCCGTCCGCGCGAAACGCAAGATCGTGAAGGTTCGTTTGATAAATCCGTCAAAATCGGCGGCATGCACGGCGATTTTGACACCTCTCATGGATGCCGCCCGAAAATGCAGCGCATTTTAGGCATCCATGCAGAACCCGCCCGCAGGCGATTCCGTCGAAAAACTGGTTTTTCGACGGGTGTATTTTTTTATGCGAGCCCCTCCACAGCCTCCAGAACCCGGTCGAGCTCGTCCGCTGTGGTGGCGGGGGAGAAGGAGAAGCGCACCGCGCCCTGCGGGTAGGTGCCGAGCGTTTTATGCGCTTCGGGCGCGCAATGCAGGCCGCAGCGCGTGAGGATGCCGTATTCCGTGTCGAGCCGGTCGGCCACCTCCGCATTGTCCCGCCGCGCAAAGTCCACCGCAAACACGCCGACGCGCTGCACGGGGTTAGACGGCTCCGGCACGCGGATGTGCGGGATCGCCGAAAGCCCGCTTTGGAACCGTTCGATCAGGGCAAGCTCGTGCGCCCGGTGCGCCGCGGGAGCATAGTCCGCCATCGCCGCGCCGAGCCCGTAGATGCCCGGCAGGTTCAGCGTACCGGCCTCGAACCGATCCGGCAGAAAGCGCGGCATCTGATCCGAGTGCGACTGCGAGCCCGTCCCGCCGAACACCGTGGGGCGAAGCGACTGCGCAAAGCGTTCCGACAGCAGCAGTACCCCAAGCCCCTGCGGGCCGCGCAAGCCCTTATGCGCGGGCAGGCACAGCGCCGCGAGACCCAGCGCGTCCATGTCGATGGCGATATGCCCCGCCGCCTGCGCCGCGTCGATCACAAGCGGGATCCCAAGCGGCTGCAGCCGCGCCGAAAGCGCCGCGATATCCTGCAAAGCGCCGTTCACGTTCGACGCCGCGGTGCAGACGCAGAGCCGGATTGCGGATAAGTCTGCGTCGAGCGCGGATAGATCCATCGTCCCGTCCGGGTGCGCGGGGATGCGCACAAGGCGGCAGCCGAGCGAAACGAGAGGCCGGATCACCGCGTTATGCTCCATGGACGAGAGCAACACCGCGTCGCCGGGGGAGATGCTTCCGAAGATCGCGCGGTTGATGGCGTCCGTACAGCCCGCCGTGAAGATCACCCGGCGCGGATCGCTGCAGCCGAACGCGTCCGCAAGGCGCATCCGCACGTCCAAAACCGTCAGTCCCGCGTCCGTGCATTTTTCATACGACCCGCGCCCGATATTGACGCCGACCGTGTCGAGATACGTTTTCATGGCGTCCGACACGCCCGGGGCCTTCGGGAACGAGGTCGCCGCGTTATCCATGTAAATTTCACGTAACATAAATTCGTTATCCTCTATTGCAAATTACGCTTCTATGTGGTATTATAGCATCGTAACGTTATCCTTGCAAGCGGATAACGAAACAAAAGGAAAGAAGGGAAATCAATGGAGAAACAGAAAAAGGGCTTTGCCGGTTTTTGCAAGGACAACTGGCTCGTGATCGTCACCGGCCTTTTGATCGGCGCTGCGGCGGTCGTGCTGCAGGCGCTTGGCAACCCGAAGAACATGGGCTTCTGCATTGCGTGCTTTGTGCGCGACATCAGCGGCACGCTGCAGTTCCATCAAGCGGCGGTCGTGCAATACTTCCGGCCGGAGATCGTCGGCCTCGTCGTCGGCGCTATGGTGATGGCGCTTGTCAAGAAGGAATGGCGGCCGCAGGGCGGCTCGTCTCCGATCACGCGGTTCTTTATCGGCATGTTCGTGATGATCGGCGCGCTGGTGTTCCTCGGCTGCCCGCTGCGCATGGTCATCCGCATCGGCGGCGGCGACCTGAACGCCGTGATCGGCCTCGTCGGGTTCATCGTCGGTATCGTGATCGGCACGATCCCGCTTCGCATGGGCTTCACGCTCAACCGCGCGTATAAGCAGAACGTGTTTGAGGGGATCTGGTTCCCGGTGCTGCTCGTCGTGCTGTTCATCCTCTCGCTTGTCACCGGTTTGTTCAAGCTCTCCGAAAGCGGCCCCGGCAGCCAGCATGCGCCGTGGATCGCGGCCCTTTTGATCGCACTCGTCGTCGGCGCACTGTGCCAGCGTTCGCGCCTTTGCATGGCGGGCGGCATTCGTGACGCGGTCATGTTCAAGGACTTCCATCTCGTCTGGGGCTTTGTCGCCATCATCGTGGCGGTGCTTGTCGGCAACCTGATCACCGGCAGCTTCAAGCTCGGCTTTGCAGAGCAGCCGATCGCGCACACGGACGGCGTGTTCAATTTCCTCGGCATGGTCATGGTCGGCTGGGGCAGCGTACTGCTCGGCGGCTGCCCGCTGCGGCAGCTGATCCTCGCGGGCGAGGGCAACAGCGATTCCGCGATCACGGTGCTCGGCTTTATGGCGGGCGCGGCGGTCGCACATAACTACGGCCTGGCTTCGAGCGGTACGGGCATCGGCGCAGGCCCTGTCCTTTGGGTGCTGCTCGCGGGCTTCGTGTTCCTTGCCGTGCTTTCGGTTCTCAACAGCAAAAGGAGGGCGTAAGAAATGTTGGATGTTCGCGGATTGAATTGCCCGATGCCGGTGCTGGCCGTGCAGAAGGAGGTCAAGGCCAACGCGCCGAAAAAACTGGAGGTGCTGGCCGACCACATGACCGCCGTGTATAACATCACGCGGTTCGGCAACTCGCAGGGCTATACGGTCAAGTACACCGAAACGCCCGACGGCGACTATGCCATCACGCTCACGAAATGACCTACGTCGCCACCTTCTATACCCACGCCGCGGCGCTGCTTTCGCACCGTGCGCTGACCCGCGCGGGGTATGAAGCGCACATGATGCCGGTTCCGCGCGCGCTGTCCTCGTCGTGCGGCACCTGCGTGCGCTATGCCGCGCCCGACCCCATGGAGTCCCTGCTCGACCGCGACGTGGAGCAGATCGCCGAGGAGCGGGAGGGGAAGTATACGGTCATCAAGACGTTTGCGTAAAGGAAAACAGGACGCGGCCCCGGCGAAAGGCGGGGCCGTTGTATTTTGATCGGACGGAAAAGCGGCGTCCCGCGGGAAAAAAGCCTTGTCATTCTGAGCGGAGCGCAGCGAAGCCGAAGAATCTCTGCAATCGGAAGCTGAAAGCATACGTTTGCGGTTTTTGTTCGGAGATTCCTCGCCTTTGCGAACGGCTCGGAATGACGGCTAAAACGTTTCTGCATACAAAAGCGGCGTCCCGCGGGATAAAAAATCTTGTCATTCTGAGCGGAGCGCAGCGAAGCCGAAGAATCTCTGCGGGCCGAAAGCTGAAAGCATACGTTTGCGGTTTTGTTCGGAGATTCCTCGCCTTTGCGAACGGCTCGGAATGACGGCTAAAAAAGTGTCTGCACACAAAAAACGGCGCCCCGCGGGACGCCGCTTTGCGTTTTTGGTTACTCTTCCACCTTCACGACCGGGGATTCCGGCGCGTTGCGCTTGATGCTTTCGATGCCGTTCAGGCAGCCCGCCTTGGCCTTGTAGCTCTCGCCGGTGGCGATGATCTCGCCGTTCTTCGCCTTCAGGCGGAAGCGGTATTCGCCGGCCTTGTCGAGATACACCTCAAACTTCGGGTGCTTCTGCTGCTCAAAATTCTCAACCGTCTGATCCTCGATGGCGGCGTCCGGCGCGTTCTTGCGGATGCTCTCTACGCCGTTTAAGCACGCGGATTCGGTCGTGTAAACCTCGCTGACCGCGATGATCTCACCGTTGCCGGCCTTCAAATTGAACCGATAGCCGCTCTTGACCTGCTTGACTTCAAACTTACCCATA
>CAMHJE010000068.1:0-11499 GCA_946185305.1 uncultured Clostridia bacterium
CGGCACCATTGTCCACACCAGCACGCCGTCCTCCGGCAGCAGCGACGCGTAGGCGTCGAACAGGCTGCATTGCTTGTAAACGTCGCGGCGCGGACGGCTGAAATTGCGGCGGCGCTTGCCGTCGAACACCGAATAGAAGCTCAGCGGATCCGGATAATCACGGTAGTCCGCGGCGGGCTTGGTCGGGCGCGGCGTGGGCGTCGGCTCGGGCGTCGGGGTCGGTTCCGGTGTCGGGGTCGGTGCCGGCGTTTCGGTCGCAAGCGCGGCGGGATCCGGCGAAGGCGTATCGGTCGGAACCGGGGTCGGCGCCGGGGTCGGGACGGGTGTGAACGTCGGGCGCGGGGTCACGGCGGCTTCGTCGTCCCCGATGTGCTCGGCATTCTGCATGTCGCCCGTATTGTCCTCGAGCACGCGGGCATAGTCCTCCATCGTCGCAAGGCTGCCGGCCTCCCGGATCGTGCGGCTCCAGTCGATCCACGTATCGCGCAGCGGGAACGCGTCGGCAAGGAACGCTTCGAGCCCGTCCATGAACGAGCCGTCGAGCAGCGCATCCGTCGTTACGGCCGGGCGCTCGGCAAGCAGGCGGTTTTCGGCTTCGGAATAGCGCGTCCCGGCGGGCGTTCCGACAAGCATCCATACGCCGACCGCAAGCAGCGCGGCAAGGGTCAGCAGCGCGACGGTCGCCAAAAATCGTTTACGCATAGACCCTCCTTAAAAGCGGAAATACAGGAACGGATTGAAGCTCTGTCCGATCAAAAACAGCAGCGACACCCCGATCAGCAGCAGCGATACAGCGGCGCGGCAAACGGGCCGCAAAACAGCGTACAGGCGCGAATCCTTCCGCTTTTCCCACCACGCCTCGACGGTCTTGCGAAGCGGCAGGCAGCAGACGAGCGCGGCCGTCAGCAGCACCGGATTGCTCTTAACGGCATAGACCGTGTGCGCATCCCAAAGCGGCACGATCCACGGGGCAAACATGGCTTTTAGGTTCGCGCCGATATCCAAAAAGGCTTCGTGCCGGAACAGCACGAACCCGACGAGCACGACAAGCAGCGTCCCGATATGCTGCAGCACGCGCGGCGTGTGCTCCAAAGCGGATTTCAGCACGGTGCGCTCAAGCACCATCCATACGCCGAAATACAGTCCCCATAACAGAAAGTTCCAGTTCGCGCCGTGCCAAATCCCCGTAAGCCCCCACACGACGGCCATGTTGAGGATCCAGCGCGGGCGGCTGACGCGGTTGCCGCCGAGCGGGATATAGACGTATTCGCGGAAGAACGAACCGAGCGAGATATGCCACCGCCGCCAGAACTCCGCGACGCTCCTTGACACATACGGCGCGTCGAAGTTTTCGAGAAAGCGGAAGCCGAGCATCCGTCCGAGCCCGATGGCCATATCCGAATAGCCCGCAAAGTCGAAGTATAATTGCAGCGCAAACAGCACGGCGGCCAGCCACGCCCCGGTGAACGACAGCGCGTCGCTCCCCGGCAGGCTTTCCAATACCTCGCCGCAAAGGTTCGCCAGCAGCACTTTTTTCCCAAGCCCGATGGCAAAGCGAACGAATCCGTCGCCCAGGCCCTTCGGCCCGACGGTGCGTTTTTGAAGCTGCGCCGCCACGTCGCCGTAGCGCACGATGGGCCCCGCAATCAGCTGCGGGAACAGGCAGACATAGAGCAAGAGATCGAGCGGGTTTTTCTGCACCGGCGCGTCCTTGCGGTAGACGTCCACCGTGTAGGTGATGATCTGAAAGGTATAAAACGAAATGCCGATGGGCAGCTTCGGCTGTGCCAGCCGGAACGCAAGGCCGAAAAGCGCGCAGACCGAATTGACCAAAAAGGCGGCATACTTAAAGTACAGCAGCGCGGCAAGGCTGATGCAAAGCCCGATCACAAGCGCCGCCCGCCGCCCCGCTTTGCTTTCGGTGCGGTCGATGATGCGGGCGCAGATATAATTGACCGCTGTGGCAAACAGCATGGCGACGATCCATACCGGCTCGCCCCACGCGTAAAACAGCAGCGACGCGACGAGCAAAATCGCATTGCGCACGCGCCCGTTCGGCAGGAATGTGTGCAGCAGCACGACGACCGGCAGAAACAGGCATAAAAAAGTCAGAGACGAAAAGACCATACCCTTCCCCTATCCGTATGCACGGCAGCGGCGCTCCATGCCATACGCATAAAGCGCCGCCGGTTGACTGGTTTTTGCGCGGGGATGCGCGTTATTTTCCCGCGACCTGAATGCCCTTCACGATCACGCTCGGCGTTTCGATGGGGGCGTAGAGCGTAAATTCGCTGTCGGCGCCGATGGCCTCGATATCCTTTAACAGCGTGAACAGGTTGCCCGCAATCGTGATGCGATCCACAGCGCGGACGATCCTGCCGCCCTCGACGAGCGCGCCGCTCGCCATGATCGAGAAGTCGCCGGAGATCGGGTTCATGCCGACATGCAGGCCGTTGAAGTCGTTGATCATCAGGCCGTCGCCGAGCTTTTCGAGCATCTCCTCATAGGTGCCTTCGCCCTTTTCGACCGTCAGCACCGAGGGGCCGACGCCGACCGGGCTTGCGCCGCGGCGCGTCGCGTTGCCGGTGGATTCGACGCCCGCCTTCAGCGCAGTCTTGGAATTATGCAGCAGCGTTTTGAACACGCCGTTTTCGATGATCGCCTTTTTCCGGCACGGGAAGCCCTCGCCGTCGAACGCGCGCGGCGCGTGCGGATGGAACGGGTCGTCCCAGATCGTCAGCGTTTCGACCGCGATCATTTCGCCCTCTCGGCCCGCCAGCAGCGAACGGCCCTTTTGCGCCTCCTCCGCGCTGAAAATGCCGAGGAACGGGGACAGGAACGTGCCGAACGCGCCGTGCTTGAACAGCACGCGGTAGACGCCGGTTTCGACCGGGGACGCGGAAAGCTGGAACAGCGTGTCCTCCGACACCTCCTGCACGGCGCCGTCCACATCGTCGGCCTTCTCATTGAAGCGCACCGCATAGCCGTTCTTGACGACCTCGCCGTCCTGCGCAATCGCGGACGCGACGATGGCCGCGCTGCGCTGCTCGCGCTCCGCGCAAAGGCCGAGCGTGTTGTGGATCTCGATCTTCACGGAATCGTTCTGCACCTCGCAGCCGCCGGTGCGCACGATGCGCGGGTCGGTCGCAAGCACCTTCTGCTCGATCGCGGTCGCCATGGCGATCTTGTCCGCCGCCGAAAGCCCGTCGAGCGGGGTCGTGCGCGGCGCAATGGCTTCGTAGCTCTGCTTGCCGAGCATCGGGTGCGCGTCGGTCGATTCGATCACGCGCGCGTTGTCGATGGCGCGGCGGACGAGCGCTTCCGGATCGTCGAACGACTGCGTATAGGCATAGCCGTTCTTGCCGTTATACTCGACGCGCAGGTTCAGGCCGCCCTCCTTGGCGACCTTATAGCTTTCCAGCTCGCCCTTCAGGACGGAGACGGAAAATTCCTCGCCGCCCTCATAGTACGTTTCCGCGGCGGCGCAGCCGTTTTCGAGCGCCAGCCGGAACAGTTCTTCGCGGAATGTTGTGCGTTCCATTATTTGGCACCTCCTTTGCCGCCGACGGTAATGCTTGTGACGCGGATCACCGGCTGTCCCACGTTCGTCGGGACGCTGCCGGACTGCGAGCCGCACATGCCCTGCGCCATCCACATGCTCGGGCCGACGCGGTCGATGCGCTGCAGAATCTCGGCGCCCTTGCCGATCAGGATCGCGCCGCGCACCGGGTAGAGGATCTTGCCGTCCTGCACCCAATAGCCTTCGCCGACCGAGAAGTTGAATTCGCCGGTGAGCGGGTTGACCGAGCCGCCGCCGAGCGACGCCGCGTAAAGCCCCGTGCCCATTGTGCGGATCATTTCGTCCGGATCGTCGTGTCCCGCGCAGATGAACGTATTCGTCATGCGCGAGGTCGGCGCGTAGGTGTAGTCCTGCCGTCTTGCGCTGCCGGTCATCGGCAGATGCAGGCGGCGCGCGCCGAGCCGGTCGATGAGATAGCTTTTTAGGACGCCGTTTTCGATCAGCAGGTTGTTCTGCCCCGGCGTGCCCTCGTCGTCAATGTTGATCGTGCCCCATTCAAAGGGGATCGTGCCGTCATCGCGCGCGGAGACGCAGTCCGCGGCGATCTTGGTGTTCAGCTTGTTGCAGAATTCCGAATTGCCGGGGCCGACGGACGTGGCCTCCAGCGAGTGGCCGCACGCCTCGTGGAAGATGACGCCGCCGAAGCCGCCGGAGATCACGACCGGCATGTTCCCGCCGGGGCAGTCCTTCGCGGAGAGCAGCAGCACCGCGCGATCCGCGGCCTTCTTGGCGCTCGCCTCGATATCCACGACCTTTTCGTAGGCCTCAAAGCCACGGCAGCAGCCGGGGCCTTCGCTGCCGCGTTCGGCATTGCTGCCCTCGGTCGCGACGGCCATAAATGCCATACGCGTACGCGGACGCTCGTCCTCGGCCCATACGCCCTCGGAATTGGCGATCAGAACGCGCTGCGTTTCGTCCATGTAGGAGACGGTCATCTGCCGGATCTTGTCCGACACGGCCTTGCCCGCCGCATAGCCGCGGTGCATCAGCTGTACCCGGCGGTCGTTCGTCACGCTGCCGAACGTGATGTCCTGCGGCGTGCGGTAGGTCTTTTTCATGTATTGGAGCTTGCGCGCTTCCGCCGTGCCGTGCAGCGCCGCGGCTGCGGCCTTGGCGGTTTCGATCAGCGCCGCTTCACCCGTGTCCGCCGAATACGCGTAGGCCGATTGCTCGCCCAGCATCACGCGGACGCCCGCGCCGTGCCGGTGCGCCGAAACGCTCTGCTCGATATGCCCGTCCGCCATCGTGAGGTTATTGCGGTCGCAATCCTCGGCGAACAGCTCCGCAAAGTCCGCGCCCGTCGAAAGGGCGGCGTCCAAAACGCGGCTTACCGTTTGTTCCTGGATCATAGTGCCTCCTTTGATTGGTATTCCCTGCGGGCCTCTGCCCGCTGTTTTCTCATATAATATACCATCGAAACGGCGTCGTGTCAATCAAGCAGCGGCGGCAAAGCGGCGGCAGGACGGTTGTTTTTGGAAAAAAGCGCCGCCGTATCTTTCCGATTGCTTCTTTTTCGGATTTGTGATACACTATTGCAAAATCCGCCGCAACCGTTTGACGCGGTGCGCGGTGTTATGAGCAGAAAGGAAAACGGAATGGAAGCACCGCAAAAGCCGATCGGTCCGGACATCGACGAGCTGTACCGGACGTACGGGGACATGGTTTACCGGCTGGCGCTCGTGCGGACGCAAAGCCCCGCCGATGCGGAAGATGTAGCGCAGGAGGTCTTTTTGCGATGCCTGCGCCGCGCGCCGGTCTTTACGGACGGCGAGCATCAAAAGGCGTGGCTGATCACGGTGACGATCAACTGCTCCAAGAGCCTGCTCGGTTCGGCGTTTCGGCGGCGTACCGTGCCGCTGGACGCGGTCGCGGAGCCGGGCGACGACGGCGCGATGCCCGATTCCACCGTGTACGACGCGGTGCAACGGCTGCCGCAAAAGCTGCGCACCGCGATCCACCTGCACTACTATGAGGACTACTCGGTCAAGGAGATCGCCGCCGCAATGAATGCGAGCGAATCCGCCGTCAAAACGTGGCTGTTCCGCGCGCGGGCGCAGCTGAAAACCGAACTGAAAGGAGCGTATGCCGATGACAATGCGTGACGAATACCGCAAGGCAAACGACGCGATCCACGCGCCGCAGTCGCTCCTGTCGGCGCTGCATGAGGCCGCGGATGAGGATACGCCCGTGCTGTTCGAGCCGGAAAAGCCGCGTGTATGGCCGAAGGTCGCCGCGTTTTCCGGCATTGCCGCCGCTGCCGCCGTGCTCGCGCTGATCGTGTTCCTGCCGCGGAACAATCGAAGCGCCGCGCCGCAGGCCGCCGCCAAGGCCGCCGACGCCGAGATCGTCTATGCGACCGAAACGACCATGGAATCCGCCATGTCGGACGAAGCGCCCGCCGAGGCGCCGATGCTGTCCGCTTCGCTCTATGCCGCAGGCAGCGCCGCGTCAGCCGACGGCGGCGAGGACGATATCGATGACGAATACGATTTTGCCGCCGCGCAGGGCATGCCGGAGCAAAGCTATGCGGATGTGTTCGCGCTGCTGGTGCCGCAGGCGCAGAACGCGGATGCCGCAGTTCCGAGCGCCGAAACGGAGGAAAGGCAGGACGCGGATACCGAAGGCAAGGCTGTTCGCGTCGCGGGCGCAGAAGCCGTGTGGACGCGCGAGGGCGATACGCTGACCGTAAGCGGGCTTTCCCTCCCCCTGTCGGAAAATTGCGGCGAGGTCGCGGCGGTCGAAACGGTCTCGGGCCGCGTGTGCGTCGTTGTACAGAACGGCGGCGTCGTGAACGTGTATGTGTACGCAAACGGCGAGCTTTCCGGAAAAATGTCGCAAAGCGGCGTGTTTACGGACTGCCGCGTGCAGGAAACGTCCGTGTTCGGGGACGATAACCGGCTCGAAACGCATACGGTGCTGCTTGTCGAAAGCTCTTATGCGCCCGATCTCGGCGCGGCCGACGAAGCCGACCCGATCAGCTTCTGCCCCTGCGTTTGGACGGGCGAGGCTTACCGCCCGCTGGAGCCGACCGAAATCGACCTTTGCAGCGAGGGCGACACGTTTGCCGTCTACGTCGCCGTCGAGCCGAACCCGGTGCGCGTGCTGTACGCGTTTGCGGAACTGGGCGTGGAGGAATAGCGAAATCGTGCCGACGGCACGGCTAAATCCATGCGGAGCATGGGCTAAATCCGCTGCGCGGGCTAAATCGTGCCGACGGCACGGCTAAATCGCAAGCTGCGGCTTGCGGCGAAATCCATGCGGTGCATGGGCTAAATCCGCTGCGCGGGCTAAATCGTGCCGATGGCACGGCTAAATCCATGCGGAGCATGGGCTAAATCCGCTGCGCGGGCTAAATCCTGCCGACGGCACGGCGAAATCCGCTGTGCAGGCGAAACCAACGCAAGACGAAGCATTGTCATTCCGAGGAGGAATGGAATGACGACGAGGAATCTCCGAGCGCAAAAGACTTGTGTACAAATCAGCGGCCTTGCGGCTGTGCGGAATACGGAAACGTGTCTTTTGTTTTTGAGCTTCCTCACTTCGCTCGGAATGACAAATGCTTTCCGGAAAGCGCCGTTCTCTTTAGCTGTGTCGATACCGAAAGCTTATATACAAAGATTCTTCCCGCTGCGGAAGAATCTTTCTTTTTGGGATTGCCAAGCGGCGGGATTTTCGGTACAATAAAGGCGAATCGAAATCGGCTTTTCAGCTTTGACGGAGGGGCAATATGATTATCGTCGGGATCTGCGGCGCGTCGGGCAGCGGCAAAAGCACGCTCGCCAAGCGTATTCGGGACAGTCTTTCCTGCAGCTGCCTGATCATCGGGCAGGACTGCTATTACCACAACTTCTCGCACCTGCCGTTTGAGGAGCGCGTGCATCTGAACTACGACGAGCCGAGCATCTTCGACTACGACGAAATGCTGCACGACATCGACGAGCTTTCGGCCGGCCGCCCGGTCACGAAAAAGGGCTACGATTACGCGAACCATCTGCGCGCCGATTCGGACGAGCTGATCTACCCGCCGGACGTGCTGATCTTAGAGGGCATCCACATGTTCCATGACCCGCGCTTGCTCGACCGCATGGCGCTGAAGGTATACATGCACGTGGACATCGACGTGTGCCTCCTGCGCCGCATCCGGCGCGATATGAAATCGCGCGGCCGCACGATCGACAGCATCACCGAACAGTACATGGAAACCGTCAAGCCGATGTATGAGAAGCATATTGCCAATTACATTCGCTTGGCGGACTTTGCGATCATGCGCGGCGGCAAAAACAGCCAGGCGATCGACTGCATCTCGGCCTATCTCACGACGATGGTACTGGCGGCGTCGTTCAAAAAGGACGCGCCCGTGACGGAAGGGATCTGAACTTGTTTGCATTTTCGGAACAATTCGATACGCTGGCCGGAGACGGGCTTACGCTCTGCATCACCGAAAAGTACCCCGGCGACGACGTCCTGCTGCCGTTCTATTTCTACGACATTTATGCGGACAGCGTTCCCGTCGGCAAGATCAGCATTCGAATCGGCGATAACTTCCATTCGTATTATAACGGCCATATCGGCTATGAGGTGGACGAGCCGTATCGCGGTCATCGCTATGCGCTTCGTTCGATCGCGCTCGTGCTGCCCGTGGCGAGGTATCACGGCATGACGCGCGTGCTGATTACCTGCGGCGAATCGAACGCCGCCTCACGCCGCACCGCCGAGCTGGCGGGCGGCCGCCTGCTCGAGATCGCCGCCGTCCCGCGCGACTGGTTCGCATGGTACGAGGGCATCGAGCCGCATTGTATTTATGCAGTGAAGCTGTAAGAATCTGTACTTTCAAAAAAGAGCTGTTCGGACCATGCCGAAACAGCTCTTTTTATATACCGTATCCGATCAATCCTCGATCTCGACGGTCTTCATCGTTTCGCCGATCACATCGACAAGGCCGGAGCCGACCCATGTATGCGCCTGGCGCAGGGCGTTATAGATCGCCTTGCCGTCCGAGCTGCCGTGCGCCTTGATCACGCCGCCGTTGACGCCGAGCAGCGGCGCGCCGCCGTACTCCTTGTAATCCATCTTCTTTTTGACGATACCGAACGCGGGCTTTGCGATCAGACCGCCGATCTTGGTGCGAAGAGAGCTGTACATCGCGTCCTTCAGCATCCCGAGGATGCCCTTTGCCGCGCCCTCGAACGCCTTCAGCAGCACGTTGCCGTCGAAGCCGTCGCACACGAGCACGTCGTATTCGCCGCTCATTAAGGTACGCGCCTCGGCGTTGCCGATGAAGTTGACGCCCTCCATATTCGCAAGGCGTTCATGCACCTCCTTGACGAGCGCGTTGCCCTTTTCGGCCTCGGTGCCGTTGGAAAGCAGCGCGATCCGCGGATTCTCCACATGCGCGACGCGCTCCATATACGCCTTGCCCATCAGCGCAAACTGCTGGAGATACCCCGGCTTGCAGTCCGTATTCGCGCCGCAGTCCAGCAGCAGCACCGCGCCGTCCGTCAGCGTCGGGAGCATCGTCGCCAGCGCGGGGCGCTTGACGCCCTTTTGCCGCCGCAGCGTCAGCGTAGCGCCGGTTAAGAGCGCGCCGGTGCTGCCCGCCGAAACGACGCAGTCGGCCTCGCCCGCCTTGACCGCGGAAAAAGCGCGCACCAGCGAGCTGTCCTTTTTCTTTTTATACGCGGCGGTCGGGCTTTCGTCGAAGCCGATCACCTCGGTCGTCGGGACGAGCGTGAGCTGCGCCGCAAACGCTTCGTTGGCCTTGGCAAACGCCGAAATCGCCGCTTCGTCGCCGAACAGAACAAGCTCGGCGTCGTTGAACTGCTCCGCCTCCAAAAAGCGTTTGCAGCCGTCTAAAATCGCTTCGGGCGCGTGGTCGCCGCCCATCACATCTACCGCAATTTTCATGTCGATACCCCGTAACCATATTTTGCGCCGTGCGGCGCCGTGAACACAGTATAGCAAAAAAGAGCCCCGATTGCAACCGGAAAAACAAAGGAAGCCGTATACAGCTTCCGTACAGCACAAAAAGACCTTCCAGGATGAAAGGTCTTACGGTCGTTACAAATTGTCGGTAATCATGGATCGATCAGGCGTCTTTTTCCATGTTGATGACTTCTTCGCCATCATAATAGCCGCACTTCTTGCAAACCACATGCGGGAGCTTCAGCTCGTGGCACTTCGGGCACTCGACCAGATTCGGCGTCTCCAGCTTGAAGTTGTTCGCTCTGCGCGAATCACGTCTCGCCTTCGATGTTTTTCTCTTCGGTACTGCCATGATTACACCTCCTTATTTTCGTTCAGTAATGCTTGCAACGCTCCGAAAGGACCGTTTTGATTTTCGGTTTCACACGTACACGGGTCTGTGTTGCGGTCGCGCCCGCAGACCGGGCAAAGACCTTTGCAATCGGGCTTGCAGACGGACACCAGCGGCATGTGCAAAAAGAGATTGTCCCAAAATGCCTGCCATAGGTCGATCTGCTCGCGCGTGTAGGGATAGGCGTCGCCGTCCTCCTCCCACACGGTATCGCGCACAAAATGCTCGTCGATCGGGAACGTGATCGTTTCGACAAAGGCCTTGGTGCAGCGCGCGCAGACGGCGTTGTAGGCTACCGTCGCGGTCGCGTCCACATGAAACGCCTTCCCATCGAACGAAAAGCTGCCCTCGATCTCGGCCGGGGCCGTGAAGGAAAGCGTCTGTCCCCCGAAGGTTTCGGCCGGCAGCGGCTCCGAAAAGGAGATCGCAAACACGTCGCCGGGGCGCTTTTGCGCGTCGCTCACAGAAAAAATCATGTGCTTACCTCAAAAATCAACCAACAGATATTTTAACCATTCCGTCGCCGTTTGTCAACAACATTCTTCGGGACTTTTGTGTTTTTCTTGTCATATCCCGTTCTTTCGGGCTTGTTTTTTGCGGTCTGCGGCTTGCCGGCGGGCGTTTTTCCCTTTCCTGCGCCGCCCCTGCCGTTCTGCTGTCCGCGCTGCGGCGTGTTCGGGATGCGCCCTTTTGACAGGCTCTCCTTTTTCGCAAAGCCCTTGCGGTCGCCGTCGCGCTCCGGCGGCACGAGCGCCTCATGCCCAAAGCCGATCAGATCCTCCCGGTGTGTTAGGCGCAGCGCCTCGCGCACAAGCGGATAGTTGCGCGGCAGAAAATACTGCATCAGGGCGCGCTGCATGGCCTTTTCATGCTCGCCGCGCGGGACGTAGACCGGCTCGTTCGTGCGCGGGTCGATGCCCGTATAGTACATGCACGTCGAGACCGTGCCGGGCGTCGGGTAAAAGTCCTGCACCTGCTCCGGCCGGTGGCCCGTCTTTTTGAGATACAGCGCCAGCTCCACCGCATCGCTTAGCGTACAGCCCGGGTGCGAGCTCATCAGGTACGGAACAAGGAACTGCTTCATATGCAGCCGCTGATTCATCGCCTCGTACTTTTGCACGAACTGCTCGAACTTTTCATGCGGCGGCTTGTTCATGTAATAGAGCGTCCTATCCGCGATATGCTCGGGCGCGACCTTGAGCTGTCCGCTGATGTGGTGCGCGACCAGTTCCTTTAAGAACGCGTCGCTCTTGTCGTACAGCACATAGTCGAACCGGATGCCGGACCGCACGAACACCTTCTTGACGCCCTCGATGGCGCGCAGCTTTTTCAGCAGCGATGTGTAGTCCTCGTGCGAGACCTTGAGGTTCTGGCATTTCTCATAGCCGATGCACGAACGGTTTTTGCAGACGCCGCTTTTCAGCTGCTTGTCGCACGCGGGCTGCCGGAAGTTCGCGGTCGGCCCGCCCACGTCGTGGATGAACCCCTTGAAGTGCGGGCTTTTCGTCATCGCCCGCGCCTCGGTCAGAATCGAATCGTGGCTGCGCGACGAGATCACGCGGCCCTGATGGAACGTCAGCGCGCAGAAATTGCAGCCGCCGAAGCA
>CAMHJE010000069.1:0-11276 GCA_946185305.1 uncultured Clostridia bacterium
CAGCAGTTCGATCATCGGCCACGCGGTCAATACGGCGGCAAGACTCGCTGTCATGGCATCCTTGGCGTTCGCCGAGCCCAAGCGGGACGATTCTGCAATAGCGCCAAAGAGCCAAAATAGACACAGTCCAAGCAAAAACAGCAGCGTGCAGATCGTGTACCATGCGACAGCGCCGTTATTTCGCAGCTTCAAAAGCAGCGATATAAACAGAACCCCTTGCACAATACAGGCGGCAACGCGAAGCGCAAACACGCGCTCCGATGCACCGGAATGCCGGCGAATCCACAACGCTGTCCGCCGATACGCCGCATCGAGCCACTTCCCGACCAACCCACAGGTAAACGCAAAGACGATGAACAGCAGCTTGTTGTTATCGTAATTGTTCGGCTGAAAGACGACGATCTCCGCAATGCCCCAAAGCAGCAGCGGCGCAAGGTACACGCGACGGTCACGCTTCGAAAGAGTCAAAAATGCAACAGGCAGGAGCGCAAACAGCCAGCCCCAGTTTTTCAGATAGAACCACAAATAGGAATCTGCCTCGTTTGCCCAGTTCCAATGCGGCTGCACCATGCCGCTTTCGGACGCCTGCGCAAAGGCAAATCCGAACAGCTGCGGCATCCCGATCACGCAGGCAAGACCGGCATATAACGCCCAAAGACCAAGCCGCTTTTTCTCAAAATGCAGTACCAGATCGCCGATACAGTAGACCGCGCTGATAATGCCGAGCGCGAGGAACGAATGGGTATGGATCAGCGGCAGCAGCCCGGCGATCAGGCTAAGCGGCAGAATGTTTTGCTGCTTGCCGCGGAAAGTAAATCCATGCAGCAGCGTCAGACACGGGAACAGAAACGCCCATCCGAACAGCGTCGCGCGCTGCGGGATCAGCATATCGACAATCGGGTTCACCCATCTGAGACCGATTGTCGGCAGGTTGGTGGGCGTATCATAGAACCCGTCGAGAAGCCAGGAGAAGTTGGAAAAGTACGTGCCGTCGAGCAAAGTGTTCAAGGACGCGCCATGCTTGGCCAGATCAAACCAATACGCAAATCCGAAGCCGCTGCCGAGGAAGAACAGCAGCGTTGCTATGTGCGCGCGCCGGTTTGTGCGCAGCCATTCCCGGAAGAAGAACCAAACGCCCATCAGAACAAGTAAATACGCATATAGCGCGGTAATCAGGTAGGCCTGCCGCAGGTTTGCACCGAGCACGACAAGCGACGAGGCCGAGGTTTCGCACAGAAACGGATAGTTGACCGTGTGACCGGGGAAGATGCTGTATTCGGGCGGAAAAACGCCTTGCGCGGCAATACTGGAAATGAAGCCGAGATGCATCGCCAAGTCCCCATAGGTAACCTGTCCGACGGCAACGCCGCCGTTATCAAGCGGCTTTAGAATATGGGAAGAGAATAAAATTGCGCCGAGCAAGAATAACGGGACGACGACCCACAGGAAGCCGAGATCGCGCTTTTGAAATCCGGCAAAAATGCCCTTGCCGCCGTTTCGCAAAGACAGAATCAGACAGAGCAGGCCAAGCAAAAGCGCGATCACCCCCGCGCTGATCTGCGCGGCGAGGTTGAATCCGATGAAAAATGCCAAGAGGGAGGGCAGCCATGTCAAAAGCAGCAGGCCCAAGACAAGCCCGTACCAGATACGTTTGATCAAACGTTCGGACGCAAACAGCGGCGTCGCTATGCAAAGCCCGCACAGGGCGAATAAACCCGTATACAACAAAGATAAAGCCATAAACAGCCTCCTTGTGCAATATTATATGGCCTTTATACCGGTTCGTCAAGAAAGCAAAAGCCGGAATCCCTTTCCGCAAAAAAAGGATTCCGGCCGTATAGCCGATTTCCGTTACGTTCTGTTTTGACTTTCCCATTCCGAACGAAGCAATACACGCTCAACGGTTTGCTCAATCGTGTGGAACCGCGTTTCATACGTGCCGTATCCGATTATGCGAAACCCGCATTTCTCCTGCACACGCGCAGACCGTGTATTATGCAGAAAGTTCCCGCAAAACACCGCATCCAAGCCGACCTCCCGGAACAGATAGGCCAGCACCGCCTGAACCGCTTCGGGCATGATGCCGCGACCCCAATAGTCCTTGGACAGCACATAGCCGATTTCCCGACAACGCAAAGTATCATACGCCGGGTTCGCTTCTTCATTATACAGCTCAATTCCAACCGAGCCGATACACTTACTGCTATACTCGATGGCAAACGTCTTTTTACTCTGTATAAAACTTGCCAAAATCTCCGCAGAGTCCGTCATTGTCCTGTGCGGGAGCCAACCTGCCATTTGCCCTACGCCATCCACCGAAGCGTATGCATACAGATCCTCCACGTCCGAAGGACGGAACGGGCGCAGCGTTAACCGCTCTGTGTACAGAACAACATCGGAAATATCAATCGGTGCGTTCATGGAAGCCTCCCTGCGTGATCATGCGGGAATCATACCATGCTTTGTTCGCAGAAGCAAGACAAATCGCACAAAAATGTGAACCTTGCCGATGCTGCATTGACATTTCGGTAAAATCAGATATACTGTATTTATATCAATCAAGTTGATTTCAATTTAAGGAGGAACAGATGAACGTTTACGATTTTACGGCCAAGACGCGCGACGGCAAAGAAGAGTCGCTTTCCGCTTATCGGGGAAAGGTCATGCTGATCGTCAACACCGCGACGGGCTGCGGCTTTACCCCACAGTATGAACCCCTGCAAAAGCTCTACGACGCTTTCCACGAAAGCGGGTTGGAGATCCTCGATTTCCCGTGCAACCAGTTCTATGAGCAGGCGCCGGGCAGCGACGAGGAGATTCACACGTTCTGCACAGGCCGCTTCGGCATCACATTCCCGCAGTACGCCAAGATCGACGTGCTCGGTGAAAACGCCGCGCCGCTGTTCAAATGGCTGTCCGAAACCACGACCTTCCACGGCTTCGGCGAAGGCAAGATGGCGGATATTCTTAAGGGCGTCGTTTCCTCTATGGATGCGAACTATGCGCAAAACGGCAATATCAAGTGGAATTTCACCAAGTTCCTGTTTGACCGCGAAGGCAACTTTATTGCGCGCTTTGAACCGACCGATTCGATGGACGATGTGAAAGCGGCCATCGAAAAAAGCTTGTGAGGTGCTTTATGAAAACGGCAGTACGGTATTTTTCCCGTTCCGGGAATACAAAGAAGCTTGCGGATGCGGTTGCGGCAGCCGCGGGCACAACAGCGGAGAGCATAGAGAAGGATCTTCCGGAAAAGGCCGATATCGTCTTTTTGGGCAATTCTCTGTATGCGGGCAAGTATGATCCTGCGGTCGAAGCATTTTTGAACCGCAACGCCGATAAGATCGGTTTGCTCGTCAGCTTCGGTTCCTCGGCGTCCGGCAAAACGACGCTGAAAAAGCTGACGGCCTATGCCGAAACGAAAGGGATTCGCGTTTGCGATAAGGCATATAACTGCCTCGGTCATTTCCTGTTTCTGCACAAGGATCGCCCGAACGAAAACGACTGTAAAGAAGCGGCGGCCTTTGCGTCTGAAATCTTGGAAAGCAGTAAATAAGATGAAATGCTCTCGTCAATGGACGGGAGCATTATCTTTCTCGGAAAACCATTGTTCCCGGCCGGATTCCGCCCATTCCCTGCGGAACAGCGCCGGGTTTTTCAAATCGTAGTCTTGATGATACGCTTCAGCCGGGTAGAAGCTCTTGAACGGCTCCAATGCAATCTGCGCTGCTTGACCGGCTTCCATCTCCAGTTCCCGTATATGCCGCTGGGCAGCCTCCCGCTCGCTCTCATCGGTATAATACACCGCCAGCGTATACGACCGTCCGCGGTCGATAAACTGCCCGCCGCCGTCAAACGGATCGACGCTCCACAGGAAGATATCCAGCAACCGGTCATAGCTGATCCGATCCGGATCATACGCAATACGAATCGTCTCGCGGTGCTTTGTCAAACCGGCTTTCACATCCTCATACCGCGGGTTTGCTTCTTCGCCGCCCGAATAGCCGCTGATCACTTCAAGCACGCCAGGCTGCTCCCGGAATACCGGGGTGATGCACCAAAAGCAGCCGCCCGCAAAGTAAGCATATTTCATCGGGCGTCCTCCCACACGATCATGGCTTCAAGCACCTTGCAAAAGGCCTCTAAGCCTTTGCGATCCTCCTCGGAAAACCGGTTGAAAACGGGGCTGTCGATATCGAGCACGCCGACAACTTCATTTTCACGATACAGCGGGATCACGATTTCGGCATTGGACGCGCTGTCGCAGGCAATGTGTCCCGGAAATTGATGCACATCGGGCACGAGAACCGTTTCGCCGGTTTGTGCCGCTGTTCCGCAAACGCCCTTGCCGATGGGAATATGGATGCATGCGACCTTGCCTTGAAACGGCCCGAGGACGAGCTGCTCGCCGCGCAGCAGATAAAACCCCGCCCAGTTCAGATCGGACAAGGCATCATACAACAGCGCAGAGGCGTTGGAAAGCAGGGGAATATACGCAGGCTCTTCCTCGGCAAGCGAGCGGAGCATGGCAACTAGATCGGAATACATGGCAGCCTCCATCGTTAAGATGCTTTGATTATATCCAATCAATACATATTCTTCAATAAGAAAATAAAAACGGGGAAAGCATTTTGCCTTCCCCGAAGGATGTTATCGACTTATGCCCATGGATTCTCGGTGGGATACGGCAGGGACTTCGGCTGATTGTAGGCAATGTCGCCGACGCCGAGGAACTTGAACACCTCGAACAGCGCCTTGCCGTGATGACCGAACGCCACCGCGCCGTGATGCGGATACCGCTTCTGGATCAGAACGTGGCGATAGAAGCGTCCCATCTCGTGGATCGCAAACACGCCGATGCCGCCGAATGAGGTCGTCGCAACCGGCAGCACTTCGCCCTCGGCTATGTAGGAACGGAGGTTGCCCTCGCTGTCGCACTGGAGACGGTAGAACGTGATCTCGCCCGCCGCGATATCGCCCTCGAGCGTGCCGCGTGTAAAGTCGGGTTCGGATCCCTCCGGCTCGAGCAGGCGGTGCTGGATCAGCTGATACTTGACCGCGCGATCGGCGCACATCTTGCACGACGGCGTGTTGCCGCAATGGAAGCCCATGAACGTATCGGTCAGCGCATAGTTGAAGCGCGGCTGAATGTGTGCTTCCCACATCTGCTTCGGAACGCTGTTGTTGATGTCCAAGAGCGTGATCGCGTCGCCGGAAACACATGCGCCGATGTACTCGGAAAGCGCACCGTAGATATCGACTTCGCAGGCCACCGGAATACCGCGGGACGCAAGACGGCTGTTGACAAAGCACGGCTCAAAGCCGAACTCCTTCGGAAACGCCGGCCAGCATTTGTCCGCAAATGCGACGTACTTGCGGTCGCCCTTGTGGTTCTCCATCCAATCGAGCAGGGTCAGTTCATACTGCGCCATGCGCGGCAGAAGCTCCGGATAGTTGTTGCCGGAAACGCCGAGCTCTTCCGCCATGTCCTTGCAGACATCCGCAATACGCGGATCGTTGGCATGTTCACGGTAGGAAACCAAAAGATCGAGTTCGGAGTTTTCCTCGATCTCGACGCCGAGTTCATACAGTCCTTTGATCGGAGCGTTGCAGGCAAAGAAGTCCTGCGGGCGCGGCCCGAAGGTGATGATCTTGAGGTTCTTGACGCCGATGATCGCGCGGGCAACGGGTACAAAGTCCGCGATCATCTTGGCAATATCCTCCGCGGTGCCGACCGGGTATTCGGGGATGTAACCTTTGAGGTGGCGCATGCCGAGGTTATAGGAGCAGTTCAGCATACCGCAGTAGGCGTCGCCGCGTCCGTTGATCAGATCGCCGTCGCCTTCCGCTGCCGCAACGAACATGCAGGGGCCGTCGAAGTGCTTTGCAATCAGCGTTTCGGGCGTTTCGGGGCCGAAGTTGCCGAGGAACACAACAAGCGCGTTGCAGCCGTTAGCCTTCACATCGGCAACGGCCTTTTGCATATCGAGCTCGTTTTCGACGGTGACGGGGCATTCATACAGCGGGCCGTTGTAGGCGGCAACGATGTTCTTGCGGCGCTGCGTGGACAGGCCGATCGGGAAGCAGTCGCGGGATACGGCGATGATGCCGAGTTTGACTTCGGGAATGTTGGAAACCATGTGTAATCAATCCTCCTTGAAAATTAGATAGAATCGGAAATGTCAATGTTGATGCCCTTGATGCCGACGGGGACGCCGTTTTTCGCTGGCGCAGATTCGGGATGGGGGAGCAGCCACTTGTTGCGAGCGGTCATACGGCGATCCTCAGCGCATTTCGGCGTAAAGGCGGGCAACTCGGTATTGGTTCCCTTCGGCAGCGCAACGGCAACGCGGAACCCGGTGCCTAGATCGGTATGGCAGGGCGCATAGTGCAGCGTGGTCGCATACACTTCAATCGGGACACCCGCCGGCACACGGAACGCACGCACCTTTTCGGAATCCACAAGTCCGTTTTCGATATCATACTGCTTGGCAAGCAGCAGAATGAAATCCTCGGAGCCGATATTGATTTCGCTGTCGCGGTGGTACTCCAAACAATTCAGCTTTGTATTGTGTCCCCAGCACATGCCAAGCTCAATCGGCATGCCGCCGTATCCGCGGTCGCGCAGATCGGTATAAATCGCGCATGCTTCGAGCGAGTCGATACCGGGTTCATAAGCCGTGCCGGTTTCGGGCAGCGGAATCGCATGCATGGCGTCGATCAACTCGGCGGTGTCATACCCTTCCAAAACCTTTCCGTATAACGCGAACGAAGGATCATAAACAGATTCGATTTTCATGATAATCTCCTTATCCAAATTTCCGCTTCTATCATACATGATTTTACACAAAAATGCAAGCGAAACCGTTTGTATTCCTTATGCTTTCCAACGGCTTGCCTGCATCATGCTTCCTTATCGGATCGTGAACGAAACGAAATCCGCAGCGTCGCTGCCCTCGTAGCGGAAATAGAGCGCATGGTTGCCCGCCATGATCGAAAGCGGCGCGTTGCCGTTCATCGGAACGGTCGCAACGACGTCTTTGCCGTCCGGATCGGTCGAGACAACAAACTTGCCGATGCCGTTGCCCTTGACTTCGATCGTGCTTTCCGTGCCGTCGAAGTCGAAATACTTGAACCCTGCGGTCGCACCGTCGCGCATATTCGCAATGTACTGATCGCCGTTTTCTTCTCGGTCCTTGCCGGTCTGCGTAAAGTACGGATGCGCCTCGAGCCGCTTTTTCGGGTTCTTGCCGTCGATGCGGCCGGTTTCATGGTTCTTTGCCCAAAGATTGCATGCGATCCGCGCTTCATAGGTGCCTTTGCCGATCAGCGGTTTGCCGTTCAAACCGCAGGAAGTTAGTTCCGCCTGTTTGAATCCGCCGTCCGGCGTGCGCTCCAGCTTCTCCGCGCAGGCCTGTCTGGCGTAACTGCTTCTGTCGGTCTGCCGATGATAGAAGATGTACCAGTCCTCTCCGATGTTCAATAATCCGCCGTGCGTATTGCCGAGGTAATTGTTGGCATGGCTTTCATCCTCGTTGCCGTTGAGGTAGAGATCCCCAAGATCAATCAGTACGCCGCCATAGGTGAAATCCCGATCCGGATAATCGCTCATAGCATAGCAGAGATCGTGGTTATGTTGCGAACTGTACACAAAGCAGTATTTCCCGTCTACCTTGCGAATCGAGGACGCTTCAAAGAACGCATGAGGGAACGCGCCTTCTTTCCCTTTGATCGGGAAGATCACTTTCGGTTCCTGTTTGATCGTGACCATATCGGGTTCCAGCTCCATGACCACGCCGCCGTCATTGCGGAGGTTATGCCAACGGGAGGCGACAAACGGCACCTTGGTTTCAAAGCCGGAGTAGAGCCATACTCTGCCGTCATCGTCGGTCAGCACGCCGGGATCGAACGGGAACTGTTCACCGCTCTTTTTGCCCCATACTTTGCCGTTCTTGTGATGGACTTTGCCGTAGAACTCATATTTGCCGGCAGGCGTATCGCAGACGGCGACGCCGAACTCGCCTAAAAAGTCAAAGGCATAATACAAATAGTATCTGCCGTCCGGACCCTGCGTCACGTCCGGCGCGTACAGGGAACGGATGCCGAGCTTGTTGCCCGGATCCTGCGTTTTCCGATAGATAACGCCTTCATACCGCCAGTCGGAAAGATCGTCCACCGGTGCGCTCCAGCAGACATAATCGTTGACGCAGAAGATCGGCGCGCCGAACGCGTCGTGGCTGCCGTAGACATACACGCGATCGCCGAACACATGGGGTTCGCCGTCGGGGACGTATTCCCAAGAGGGAAGATAGGGGTTAAATACCTGCTGTTTCATAGTTGCCTCCTGTCGGAAAATCCTGCCCTCATTATGTGAAAAAGAAAAGAACATGTCAAGAAAGATAGCGTAAGTTGATTGTTTTTCGTAATAACCTGATTTCTACGATCAATCTGTGCGTATTTTTCACAAAGTTGCGCGATACTGTTTGCATACATCTTACAAATCGGGTATGGTTATCCTATAAGAATAGGCGAAAAGGAGAATCAGAATGAAACGAATCCTTGCTTCTGCAACGGGCATGCTGCTTGCCGTCGTGTTCATGCTCTCAACGTTTGCCTGCGGGCAAACGGCGTCACAGCCTCAGTCTGCCGATTCGCAGCCGGCAGCAGCTGTAACGGAAACGGGAACACCGGAAGAAACAGCTCCTGCTCCGACCGTGCCCGAAAACGGAAAGCCCGATAAGACCGGCTATCCGAATCTGGACGTGATCGAAGTGTACCGCAAGACCGATTGGACGGCGAATTGGATCTGGACGCCGAGCTGTTCGGACGACAGCTATGTAGCTTTCCGCAAAACATTTACGCTGGACGAAACACCCACTTCTGCCGTTGCTTATATCTCCGCTGTCGATAAATACACGCTGTGGGTCAACGGAGAACAGGTCGTGATCGGCGGCAGTCTGAACCGCGGTCCGTCGCCGTTCGATTCCTATTTTGATACGGTGGATATTTCGCAGCTGCATTCCGGAGAGAATACGATTGCGGTACTTGTCGCGTTCAACGGACGTTCTGGAGACGGTTCCATCGTTCCCGTTAACCATAACGAGGAGGGCGACGAATTCAACCAGGCCGGTCTGCTGTTCGAACTGCACGCCGGCGACACCGTGATTGCTTCCGACGCGACATGGAAGGCCACCCGGCATCAGGGCTATAAAAACCGTGTAACGGCGGGGAAGGACTACGTGCGCTATACCCAGTCCTCGCAGCTTGCGGAATGCAATGTCTTTTATATGGCGTCGGACGATATCGGCAGTTTCCAACGGCCGAATTACGACGACTCGACATGGGAGAATGCGGCTCTGATCGCACGGCCGGGCGATCTGCCCTTTGGCGATCTGTATGCTGCCGTTACCAAGCCTCCGAAGACAGGCCTCTATGTTGAATTTTCAAATGCAGCCGATTATCTTGACAAGCCGCTCACCGAAAATACCACGCTTGCGCTGAAGCTTCCGGGCAACCGCCAGTTTATCTGGTATATCGAGCTGGACGCACCTGCCGGAAAGACGCTGACCTTCTATACCGATACCTATACGGATCGACAGGACGCACCGAACTTCAAGGACACCTATATCACCAAGGACGGCCTGCAGAGCTATGAAAACTATCCGTGGCGCACAGGCTCCACATTGTATATCGAAGCGGAAGCCGGCGTAACGTTCAAGGCACTGTGGTACCGGCTGACCGGTTATAACGGAGAATGGGTCGGGTCGTTTACGTCGGATGATCCGGCATTGGATCAGATTTGGCAGGAAAGTCTCAACACGATTGCCATCTGCATGCGCGACGCGTTCATGGATTGCCCCGACCGCGAACGTGGGCCGTACATGGGCGACGCCTCCAACCAGATTGACGCCGCACTGTACAGCTATGACCAGGGCGGTTTGGATCTGATCAAGAAGTCCATTCTGGCCTGCGTTGCATGGACGACGGATTCCGATACGATTCCGAGCCGTGCGCCGTCCGTGAAGCCGCAGGAAATCCCGAATCAGAGCCTTGCGTTTGGCTCTTCGGCGTATCACTATTGGCTCCATTCGGGCGATATCGAAACCATGACCGCCTATTATCGCGTTTTCGTTAAGTATCTGAAGCTGTTTGAGATGGACGCGAACGGTCTGCCCATGTATCGCGCCGGTTCGTGGCAATGGAACGACTGGGGCAACAAGATCGACACCGAGCTTTTGCAGGCGGGCTTCTATTTCTATGCACTCACGACCGCTCGCCGCCTTGCGGACGATCTCGGCATTGCGGAGGATAACGCGTTCTTAGATGAACGGATTGAAAGCATGCGGCAGAACTGGCGCGCCGCCTACACAACGGAGGAGGGCTTCCGTTCCGCCAAGAGCAAGTATGTGGATGACCGCGCCAACGCGCTGCTGGCGCTCTCCGGCCTTGCCGAGCCGCAGGATTATGAGCAGATCATCAACGTTCTGACGACGACCTACGAAGCCAGCCCGTTTACCGAGAAATATCTTTTAGAGGCGCTTTGCGTAATGGGCCGTGAGGATCTTGCCATGGAGCGCATCAAGCTGCGTTATGCGCCGATGCTGACCGATAAGTGGGATACGCTGTGGGAACTGTATAACGACGATACCGGCACGTATAACCACGGCTGGAACGCAGGCCCGCTGTATATTCTGTCCAAGTATGTTGCAGGCGTCCGTCCGACCGAACCCGGCTGGAAATCGTATGAGATCGCTCCGAGCACGGCGCTTGCCAATTATTCTTGCACCGTATGGACGCCGAACGGCAACATTACCGTCGAGAAGGCGGGAAATGCGCTGACGATCACGGCGATCGACGGCAACGGCACGGTGGTTCTGCCGAACGGACAGACCGAGACCATCACCGCCGCCGGCACCTACACATACGAAATAGCCGAGTAACGTATTAAAGATCGGAAGGGAGTTTTATCAACACAAATGAAAAAATGGATCGCACTTGGGCTGAGTATGCTGTTTTTGCTCGGTTGTGCCGCGCCTGAAGCCGTTGCGCCGCCCAAGGCCGAAACGCAGACTGTCGAGGTGACATCGACGGAGACAAAGACACAGGACGGTCCGGCGACAGTCGATAAGCTGCAGGTCGTTCATAATCCGGACAAGATGGAATATCTGTCGGGCGAGATTTTCGATCCGACAGGTCTGGTTATCAATGCCATTATGTCCGATGGCACCGTCCGTGAGAATGTGCCGTTTGAAGTGGAGAACGGGGACACACCGATC
>CAMHJE010000070.1:0-11169 GCA_946185305.1 uncultured Clostridia bacterium
GACGTATATGAGCTCGGCACCGAGGTCAACGGCGTCGTCATCGCCGAGGTCGTCAAGGTTGAGCCGCATCCCAATTCCAAAAAGCTGCACCTTGTGACCGTCAATCTGGGCGATCATGAGGATCACTGCGTCTGCGGCGCGGCCAATGTGCGCGAGGGCATGCGGATCCCGTTTGCCCCGTTCGGCGCGTCCGTCGTCGGCATGACCATCGGCGAAGCGTCGATTGCGGGCGTCGTGTCCCGCGGGATGTGCTGCTCCGCGCAGGAGCTCGGCATTGCCGAAAGCTCCACGGGGCTTTTGGAGCTGCCCGCCGACGCGCCGCTCGGCAAGCCCATCACCGATGTCTACGCGATCCGCGACACCGTGTTTGAGGTAGACAACAAGTCGCTCACCAACCGCCCCGACCTGTGGGGACACTACGGCATCGCGCGCGAGTTTTCCGCGATTGCCAAGCGGCCGCTGAAAAAGCTGGATCTGGCCGATCTGTCCGTCTATGCGACCTTGCCGGAGGTGCCGGTGGGCCGCATCGACAGCGAGCTTTGCTATCGCTATACCGCGCTTAGGATCGACAACGTGAAAAAGTCCGTCAGCCCGATTGACATGCAGATCCGTCTGTACTACTGCGGCATGCGCGCGATCAGCCTCTTGGCCGACCTCACGAACTACGTCATGCTCGATCTCGGACAGCCGACGCACGCGTTCGATTCGCGTAAGATCGGCACGATCCAGGTCGAACGGTTCCCCGAGCCCTTCGAGTTTGAAACGCTCGACGGCACAAAGCGGCATATCGACCCCGAAACGCTGATGATCAAGTCCGGCGAAACGCCGGTCGCCATTGCGGGCGTGATGGGCGGTCTGGACAGCGAGATCGTGGCCGACACCGATTCGGTTACGCTCGAGTGCGCGACGTTCTCGGCTTCGTCCGTGCGCAAAACGTCCTCCCGCGTCGGCCTTCGCACCGACGCCTCGATGCGCTATGAAAAGACGCTCGATCCGGAGCTTTGCGAGCTGGCCGCGCGGCGCTTTACCAAGCTGCTTTCGGACATCGACCCCGACGTGCAGGTCGTGTCCCGCTTCACGGATCGCTACGGCTACCGCTACCCGACCGTGACGCTTTCGTTCGATCAGGCGTTTATCGACCGCTATACGGGCATCAAGATCGACGGCGATCAGATCGTGGATACGCTGACGCGTTTGGGCTTCGGCGTGACGAGAACGGGCGACGATTTTGCGGTCGTGGTGCCGTCGTGGCGCGCGACCAAGGACGTGACGATCAAGGCCGACGTGGTCGAGGAGATCACGCGCATCTACGGCTACGACAACTTCACGATCGAAACGACGCTCTCCGCGCTGCATCCGGTGCGCCCGCTGCAGGTCAAGGCCGACGAAGCCGCGATCAAGGACGCGCTTGTGAAGCAGTTCGGTCTGCATGAGGTGCATACCTATATCTGGTGCGACCGCAAGAAGCTCACGCCGCTGCACATCCCGCTGCCCGAAAACGTCAGCCTGCTGAACGGCATGAATCCGGACGCGACCGTGCTGCGCAACGCCATGCAGCAGACGCTGCTGCCTGTGCTGAACGAAAACCGCTTCTTCGCGCCGGACTTCGGCGTGTTCGAATGCGGCAGAGTCGTCAAGGGGCAGAAGGCAAACGGCGACTGCAACGAGCGCCGCACGCTCGGTGTTGCGATGCTCACGCACCCGCTGGTGCCGCGCGCCGCGTTTGCGCTGTTCCTCGATATGATCACGACGACGCTCGAAAACCTGCGCCGCAAGAAGGTCACGTTTGTGCGCACCGCCCCGACGTTTGCGTGGCAGCATCCGCAGAACACGGCAAGCGTGTGGATGGACGGCAAGGAGCTCGGCTATGTCGCGGCGACGCACCCGGAGGTGCAGGACGCCATCGACAAGCGCGGCATGATCCTGACGGCGGAGATCGACCTCGACACGTTCGCCGAGATCGCGGGCGAGGAGATCCGCTATGAAGAGCCCTCGAAGTTCCCCGGCATCGACATCGACCTGTCGTTCGTCGTGGGGCAGGACGGTACGTTCGGCGAGATCGAACAGGCGTTCCGCGAGAACCCGAACGAAACGCTCAAGAAGATTTCGCTTGTGGACGTGTACGAAGCGGAGGGCACCAAGAGCATCACGATTCGCCTGCACTTCGTTTCCCCGGTCAAGACACTGTCCAAGCCCGAAGTCCAGTCGTACATCGACGAGGTGCTTTCGGCGCTTGCCAAGAACAATATCGTATTGAGAGGATAACGCTATGACATTCGATGTGGAACAGGTCAAAAACGACCTCATTCAATGGCTTAGGGACTGGTTCGAGGTCAACGGCAAGGGCTGCAACGCGGTCATCGGCATTTCGGGCGGCAAGGACAGCTCGGTCACGGCGGCGCTGTGCGTCGCGGCGCTCGGGCGCGAACGCGTCCTCGGCGTGCTGATGCCCAACGGCGTGCAGGCCGATATCGACGACGCCAAGGCATTGGTGCAGTTCCTCGGCATCCGGCACTATATCGTGAATATCAAGGGGGGCTACGACGGGATCGTGAACGCCCTGTTCTTCTCCGGCATCCAGTTTTCCAACCAGGCCCGGATCAATCTGGCGCCGCGCCTTCGGATGAGCACGCTGTATGCCGTGTCCCAGTCCGAAAACGGCCGTGTGATCAACACCTGCAACCTCTCGGAGGACTGGGTCGGCTATTCCACGCGCTACGGCGATTCCGTCGGCGACGTTTGCCCCCTCGGCAAGCTGACCGTGCAGGAGGTCAAAGAGCTCGGCACGGCACTCGGCCTTCCCGATTCGCTTGTGCATAAGACCCCGTCGGACGGGCTTTGCGGCAAGACCGACGAGGACAACCTCGGCTTCACCTACGCCGTGCTCGACCGCTATATCCGCACCGGCGAGATCGACGATCCCGAAACCAAGGCGCTGATCGACAAAAAGCACAAGGCGAACCTGTTCAAGCTCGAACTGATGCAGACCTATCAGTACGATGGGCCGATCAAGGCGGACCGGTAAAACGACAGCAACTATAAATCGCACCCCGCGCGGGGTGCGTTTTTCATACGGAAGTATTGTTCCTTTCAATATATTAAAAACAATATAACTATTTTGGTGATATTTTGAACGGCGCCAAAAGCGGCGCGGCGGGCGGAGCGGGGCTTACGCGTTTTCGAGCTCGTCGAGCTTCTGCTCCACCTTTTCCAAAAAGCCGTCGAGGATGGGATCGAGGCAGCGGCCCTCCAATTGCGCAAGGTTGACGATCCGAGCGAGGATGATGGCTTCCTCCATCGTGACAGTCAGAGCGGTATCCATGCACGAAACTCCTTTCAGCGATTCGCAAAAACAGGACATTTCGGATTGCGAATCGTGCATCGCTGTGCTATAATCATCCTAAAAAGTATACTTTTATAGACGGCTCCGCTGCAAGAGAGGTTGTCGAATCCGCACTTTTTTATGTCGAATCCGCAAGGGAAAGGAGGGAAGCGCGCATGGTGAAGGTTGTCCTTTGCGTGTTCATCACGGCGCTGCTGCACGCCGCGATCCAATATATCGCGCTGCGGCAGACCTTTGAGCGCGCCTTGCCGGTTCCGGCCGCGGCGCTATGGCTTGTCGCGGGGCCGCTTTTGTCCATGCTTGTCTACGCCCTTTTTCCGCAGTTGCCGGCGCTTTGCGTCGTGATCGGCGTCACGCACGCCGTGCTGCTTGCCTTGTTTGTCTTTACCGGCCCGGTGTGGCAAAGGCTCGCGGTCACGCTGGCGACGACGCTCGGCGGCGTGCTCTCCGGCATGCAAACGGTGCAGTCCCTGCCCGGCGATATGACGATGGCGGCGTTTGCCGCGCTGCCGCTTGCCGCGCTGCTTTCGGCGTGGCTTGTGCTGCTGTTTATGAACTTTGTCATGCTGTGCGCGGTCGTGATCCTTGCCCGCGTGCTGCTGCTGCGTGGGATCCGCAAGCGCGAACGGCTGATCTGGCTGACGTTCATCATCTTTCCGCTGACGGAATATTTGCTGATCGACCGGACGATCCCGGTCGGGCCGGGCAGCGGAAAGCAGCTTGTCTATCTGTTCTTTGCCGTCGGGTTCTCGATCCTTTCGGATATCGGGCTCGGACAGGCGATGCTGTCCGTGGCGCAGAACGCGGCGCTGAAAACGCGGTATGCGGCGCTGCAAAGGCAGGTGGACACGCAGACGGCTTACTATCGGCAGGAGGCGGCGTATTATGAACGGCTGCGGCAGCTGCGCCACGATATGAACAACCATGTCTATACGCTGAAGATCCTGCTGGGCGAGGGACGCACCGCGGATGCGGCGGCCTATATGAAAACACTCGACGAGGCTTCGGACGTGACGGCGCTGCAGCCGTGCTGTGAGCACCCGGTCGCGGCGCTGTACCTGTTCGAGAAGGCCGAGGAGTTCAGGCACAGCGGGATTGAGCTTGTCATGTCGCTGCACATCCCGGCAAGGCTCAGGATCAAGGACGGCGATCTTCTATCCGCGCTCGGCGGGCTGCTGAACGGCGCGGCGGCGAGATGCCTGCAAACGGACGACCGGGAGATCCGCTTGGCGGCGGCGCCGGAGGCCGACGGACTGAAGCTGTCGGCGTCGAGCGCATGCCCCCTGGACGACGCGGAGGACACGGAAAACGAAAACCGGCTGCTGCTTGAACGGCTTGCCGCGCGGTGGCGCGGGGCGGTCGCGGCGCAAAAGCAAAACGGCCGCTATACGGTGCGGCTGTGGCTGCGGGAGGCGGACGCATGAGCAGCTGGATCCCGCCGGTCTATAACTTTATCATGTGGGCGCTGTGGATGGTGACGTTCCACCTGCAGTTTAAGGCGCGCCGGTCGGTGTGGCTCGTCGCCGCCGTCGAGGCGGTCGTGTTCGTGCCGTATTACTGGCTTGTCACAGACGTGCTGCACGATTTCACGGTGCTGCGTCTGTTTCTGGGCGAGGGGATCGTGCTTGCGATGCCGCTGCTGCTGCACCGCGGGAAATGGCATGAGATCGTGCTGGTCTGGCTTTCGATCTTTTTGATGGCGCTCGCCACGGATATGTTCGTGTTCTATCTCGGGCAATCGGCCGTTGCGCCGGGGGATCTCGACCGGCTGTATGAATATCCGCTGTGGGAGTACGGCGCGACGCTGCTGATCGAGGTCATTCTGCTGACGATGCTGAACCTTGGCGCATTCTCGATGCGGAAGCGATCCGGGTGGCAGCTGCGGCCGTTTGAAATCGCGCTGCTGTTTTCCTACCCGGTGCTGCAGCTGACGCTGTTCGTCTACTGGCTGACCGTGCTGTGGAACGATATCGCCCGCTATAACATGAAGGCCGTCGGGCTGGCGTTTTTCGTGTGTCTGCTGTCGGACTTTGTGCTGTTCTTTTTGATACGTTCGCTCGCCAATTCGTCGATCATGTCCGCCAAGGTGCTCGAACGCGAATACGAGCAGCAGGATCGGCTCTACGGCGCGCTGGCGGAGGACTACGCGCAGGTCGTTTCGATGCACAGGACGCTGCTCGAACAGCGGCGGCGCTTTACCGACCTGCTGGACGAGGGACGGGGAGAGGAGGCGCTCCGCTATGCGGACGCGCTCGAAACCGCTTCCGCCACGCAAACGGCAATGCCGTCGTGCCGCCACCGCGTACTGGCGAGCTTTTTGCAGCATCGCAAGGAGGATATGGAAAGCCGGGGCATCCGCGCGGACTTTTCCGTGGCGCTGCCTGCCGAGATCGGGATCGAGGCGCCGGCGCTGATCTGCCTGTTCGGCAACCTGCTCGACAATGCCGTCGAGGCGTGCGCGGAGGTGCCCTCGCCCGTGACCGAGCTGAAATGCGACTGGCGCCCGCCGTACCTAAGGGTGCGCATGGAAAACAGCGTGGCCGAGCGAAAGCGGGCGCAGGCGCGCCGGGTGCCGGAGCTGGAACGCGGCGTCGGCTTTACGATCCTGCAGCAGCTGACGGAAACGTATGACGGAGAATTTCGAACCGACGCCAAGGGCGGCCGGTTCATCACATCGGTGACATGGAAGGGGGCGACGACGGATGCCGAAGATCGCGGTTTGTGACGATAACCCGCTGCACGTAAAGCATACCGCGGCGCTGGTGCAGGACGCGCTGCCGGGCGCGGAGACCGACCTTGTGACCTATACCGACGCGGCGGCGTTTCGCACGACGATCGAGGTTGGCGAGCTGAAGCCCGATATCGCGGTGCTCGATATCGAGATGGAGGGCATCGACGGCATTCGCATCGCGGAGCTGATCAACCGCGTCGTGCCGGGCTGTCAGATCATCTTTCTGTCCGGCCATGCGGACTTTGCCTCGGAGGTCTACACCACGCGGCACGTCTGGTTCGTGACCAAGAACCGCGCCGACGAATACTTAAAGCCCGCGCTGCACCGCGCGATGGACAACCTTTCCGAACGGCAGCCGCAGGCCGGGCTGACGTTCCGCACCGACGGGCGCACGGTCGTGCTGCCGCTTCGTGAGGTGCTGTATATCGAGCGCGTGGGGCGGCGCTCCCGCGTGGTCGCCCGCAACAGCGAATACCTGTCCGCACAGCCGCCGGTGCTGCTGCTCGGCACGGCGGCGTCCGCGTTTTTGCGGTGTCATCAGGGGTATTGGGTCCGGCTGAACCGCGTCGTATCGCTCGATCATACCGAGTTCGTCATGGAAAACGGCGACCGCATCCCGATCAGCCGCACCTTCCGCGACGCCGCCCGCACCGCCTTTTTCGATCTGCATCGGCTGTAAACGGCTACATGGCGTCGCTGAGCACGCAGATTTCGTATTCGCGGACATGCCGGATCGCCGCCGCCATGCCGAACAGCTCCCATAGGCGCAGCTCGGTGTGCAGCTTATCCTTTGTCGCGCCGCGCAGGGCGGGCAGCTCCCACGGCGAAATCCGCGTAAACACATCCACGATCCCGACGCCGAGCGCTGCCATCTCATAGGCGCGTTCGGCGCTCTTTTTTTCGAGCGCCGCCGTAAACCGCGCTTCGTCAAACGCAATGCCGCCGCCCGAAACGGACGGCAGCGCGGCGAGCATCGCGGGCATACAGGAAAGCTCGACCGTTACCGTATACGGCGCGGTCAGCCCGAACCGCCGACCGATCTGTTCGCGCAGCGCATACGCCTGCGGCGTCATGCCCTTGGGCAATGCCTCCGGCGCCGAAACGCCGTCCGTCGGCACATCCTCGCACGGGATCGAAAGCACAGTCAGTTTCGGCGGCGCAAGCCGTACCAGCAGCACCGCCGCCGGCTCGTCGTTCCACAGCCCCACGGTCAGAAAGTTTTTCACAGTCCCGTCGTAGCGCAGCGGAAAGGGCGTGCTTGGGGCGATCGGCGTGTGCCTATCATCCGCCTGCGCAAACGCCGCGAGCGCCCCGGCCGCGTCAAACCGGCGCGAAAATACGCCGTCGGCCTCGGGGAAGGCGGACGGCGCGGGCGTTGCGGTCGGCAAGGGCGATGCAGGCGCTTCGGACGGCGCGGGGGAGCCGGGCGCTTCGGTCAGCGGCACAAGCGGCAGCCGGTACAGCGGCGTCGGCGCAGGCTTCGGCGTCGGCGACGGCGAAGGCGAGGGCGTGGGCTTTTTGGTCGGCGCAGGCGTGAACGTCGGATGCGGCGAGGGCGTCGGGACGGCGGGGGACGGACGGCCGAGGCAGGCGGACAGGCCGAAAAGACCGATCACCAGCAGGAGCGTCACGCCGCCCGCGATCAGCAGAATAAGCCGTTGTTTGCGGGTGAACATAGGAACCTCCGTGGAAAACACGTTTTTCCTTATTCTGTCGGTTTCGGGCGCGGATTATACGGGCGCGGCGCGAAATATCCTCACATAAAACTTACCTTGCCGGGCGCGGCGCGTCTTGCGCTGGCGGCGAAATATCGTTATAATAGTAGGCGTGTGCAAAAGCCTGCACAATATATTGAAGAAACAGAGGTACTGCTCCATGAAGCATGAAAAGCTGCGGCAGCTTGTGCTGGCCGCGATCTTCATTGCGTTGATCCTGCTGATGTCGTTTACGCCGCTCGGATACCTTCGCGTCGGCGTGCTGTCGATCACGCTGATCCCGATTCCGGTGATCATCGGCGCGATTGTGCTCGGCCCGGCCTACGGCGCGCTGCTCGGCCTTGTGTTCGGCCTCACGAGCTTTGCCCAATGCTTTATGGGCGACGCGTTCGGCGCGCTGCTTGTCAGCGTTTCCCCGATCGGCGCGTTCGTCGTGTGCGTTGTGACGCGCGTGTTCGTAGGCCTCGTCCCGGGACTGCTGTTCAAGCTGCTGACGAAAAACCCGCTCCACGGGCGCAGCGTGGCGGCGTTCGTATCCGCGCTTTCCGGCCCGCTCACCAATACGGTGCTGTTCCTCGGCATGCTCGGCCTGCTGTTCGACAATACGGTTTTGAAGGACATGCGCGGTGAAACGCCGCTGCTGCTGTTCCTGGTGCTCACCGCGGGCATCAATGCCGTGATCGAAATGTTTGCCTCGGCCGTGATCGCACCGCCGATCTACTTTGCCCTGCAGCCGCATAAGGTCGTGCTCGGCATCGACCTCGGCGCGTCCGGCACGAAGCTCGCGCTTGTCCGGCACAAGAAGGTCCTGCGCACGATGTACGCCGAAAAATCCGAGCCGCTTGAAAGCGTGCTGAACCGCTTCGGACTGGAGGGCTGCGATCATATCGCGGTCACGGGCGTCGGCGCGTCGTATATCACGGGCGACCTGATGGGCAAGCGTACCGTGCATGTCGATGAATTTGCCTCGCTGTATCGCGGCGCAAGCGCCGTCGCCAAGAGCTATAACATGGTGATCGCGTCGGTCGGCACCGGCACGTCGTTCGTCCGCGTCACGCCGTTCGGCGCGCGGCACCTCGGCGGCAGCGGCGTCGGCGGCGGCATGCTCGCGGGGCTCGGCGAAAAGCTGTTCGGCATCACGGACGCCAAGGCGCTGCGCGCGCTGGCCGAGCAGGGCGATACCGCCAACTGCGATCTGCAGCTGCGCGATATCTGCGACGGCACGATCTCCAACCTCAAGCCCGATACGACCGTGGCGAACCTGCAAAAGGCGGCAAAGGCCGACGACGCTTCGAACGCCCGCGGCCTGTATAACCTGATTTTCCAGAGCGTCGGCGTCATGGCCGCGTTTGCGACCAAGTCGCATCTGACCCGCAAGATCTTCGTTTGCGGCGCGATCCTCGATTCCCATTCGCTTGCCAAGGAAGTGTTCGAGGGCGTCGCCGGGCTGCATAAGGTGAAGTTCATCATCCCCGAAAACGCGGCCTACATCACCGCCATCGGCGCAACGCTGCAATAAACGAAACCGTCGAAAAAAGCCGGGAGCAATCCCGACTTTTGCTTTTACCCGCTCACCAAATAAACGGGATCAGCCTGTATTTTATGCGCGTCCTGTAGTCCGCGTAGCCCTTTAACCCTTCGGTCAGCACGGATTCCTCGTTACGGATGCGCAGGACGATGACCGGCACATAGCCGAGCATGACAAGGAACGAGAACAGCGAGCCGAGGATCAGCGGCATCGAAAGGAACAGCAGCAGCGTCGCGGAATACATCGGGTGCCGCACGATGCCGTACAGCCCGGTGTCGATCACGGTCTGGCCCTTTTGCACCTCGACGGTGCGGGAAAGGTACGCGTTTTCGCGCAGCACCTCGGCAAACAGCGCATAGCCGAGCAGGAACACCACGGCGGCGATCCACGACACGGCGGGCGGCAGCATGAACCAACCGAACCGGCGTCCGAGCCCCGCAAGCACGAACATGACGATAAACAGCAGGCCGGACAGCGCGACCACGGTCTTTTGCTCGCCCTGCCGCTCCTTAAGGTTGAGCCGCTTTGCCAATAGGTCGGGGGCTTTTTGCAGCATCACGATCCCCGCCGCAAGCATCGGAATAAACAGCACGCCGCACAGCAGCCACGCCTGCCAATAGGAAAACGTGCCCGCGGGCAAAAACGTCAGCAGCATCACAAGCGCCACGCCCGATGCAAACTTGATCAGCGCCTGACCCAAAAGCTCTTTTTTCATACAACGGCCTCCCTTGTTCGTTTCTTTCAGTATAGCGTGCCGGACGCCGCTTGCCAAGGGGGGAAAACGCCGATTTTGCGGGCATTTGGGACGAAATCGTATATTGTGATTTTACCCAAAATACCGCTTGACAACGGCGGGGGCGTCTGTTATACTAAACGACGGTAAAGTTCGTCGCCAAAGACAGCCGGTGGTGCGCAAGCACGTAAATCCTGCCGAGGTGGGAACGAAAACAATACAGCTTTGTTTTTGTGTCCTCTCGTCTTGCGGCGGGAGGGCTTTTTTGTCGGAACCGGTTTCCGGGACCGAGCCGAATCTATAGGAGGTGAAACCATGGCAAACGCAAAGATTATCGAGACCAAAGCAGCGAAAGTCGCGGAAGTCGCGGAGAAGATCAAGAACGCGAAGTCCGTCATCCTGTTTGACTATCGTGGTCTGACCGTTGCGGAAGTGACCGATCTCCGAAATGAAATGCGCAAAGAGAACGTTGAGTATGTCGTTCTGAAGAATCATTGCGTCAAGCGTGCCTGCGAAGAAGCGGGCATCGACGCTTCGATCGACGATATGCTGCACGGCCCGAACGCATTCGCTTTCGGCCACGAGGATGCGGTTGCCCCGGCGCGCGTGCTGAAGAACTTCGTCAAGAAGGTCAAAAAGTGCGAGGTCAAGGGCGGCATCGTCGAGGGTAAGGTGACGAGCGCGGCGGAAGTCGATGCTATCGCGGATCTGCCGAGCAGAGAGGTGCTCATTGCTCGCTTGCTGGGCAGCATGATGTCCCCCATTTCGGGTCTCGCGATCGTACTCGATCAGATTGCAAAGCAGAAGGACCCCGGCGCAGCGGCGCAGGAGTAACGAACCGGCGGATATCGCCAAAAACAACCCAAAGATTTACTAAATTTTAAGGAGAAAAACAATGGATAAGGCACAGTTAATCGCAGACATTAAGGCAATGTCCGTCCTCGAGCTTTCCGAGCTCGTTAAGGCTCTCGAAGCAGAATTCGGCGTCAGCGCGGCAGCGACCGCGGTTGCCGTTGCGGGTCCCGCGGCTCCCGTTGAGGAAGTCGAAGAGAAGACCGAGTTCGACGTCATCCTCAAGGAAGTCGGCCCGGAGAAGATCAAGGTCATCAAGGTCGTCCG
>CAMHJE010000071.1:0-11155 GCA_946185305.1 uncultured Clostridia bacterium
ATTGAACTACGGTACGTATGCAGACGCGTATTTTCATAATGTCGAACTCAAGGCTAATTATTTGTTGGAAGACATGAACGAGTACGTGGATCGTGCGCAGTTTGACCCGGTCATTCCGGCCGATGCAGCCGAGGTCGGCTATCTCGGCGCGACGCTGCTGCTGCAAAACGATACGGCGATCCGGCTGTATTTTTCAAAGTCCATCAAGATTCCGGACGCGGACAGCGGCAAATATACAGTCGGTCACAACGACAAAGGCTACTATGTGGAAAAGCCGAACATCGGCGCAACGAAGTTGGGTCATAAGTATACTTTCACAATACTGTACAACGATAAGACATACAGCTTCCAATACGCGGCATTAAGCTATGCGAACGATCGTATCCGATATGGGGACGACGGCATCCGAAATCTTTGCAAGGCGCTGTATGCCTATTATGAAACAGCTTGTGCATATTTTGCCGAACTGCAAAACTGACAAGGATTCCACAGTATAATTTGATTCGGAGGTATATATGAAACAGCTTTTGCCCTACACCGCGCCGTCCATGGAGATTATCGACCTATTGGCGGAGGATATCATCACGCAAAGCGGCGACAATCTGATGAGTATTTACGAAACGCCGCTCGATTCAACCGCGACGAGCTATTCCGTTAACCCGTAACAGAATCTCTGCTTTTCCCTGCCCGCCTTTGCCGGAAAGGCGGGTTTTATATCGCATACAAAATCGCCGGACGAGTGCCCGGCTATTCCTTTTATCCTTCGATTTTATTTTCTGTGGTGGTCAAGGAAATGCTTGAGATCGTTCATAGCCTTGAACAGCACGGTCGGCTCCGGCAGCATGACGATGCGGAAACGGATATCCTCATGCCAGTCGAACCCGGTGCCGGGGATTACAAGCACATGGTAGTCGTGCAGGAACTGCATGGCGAAGTCCTGTCCGTCCTCGAAATCGAACTGTTCCTTGTCGAGGCCGGGGAACAGATAGAACGCGGCCTGGTTTTCGACAAAGCTGACGCCCTCGATTTTGGCAAGGCCGTCGCAGGTGGCGCGGCGCTGCTCATAGAGCCGCCCGCCGGGGACGATCATTTCGCGGGTGCTTTCGCTGTCCACCAAAGCGGCGGGGATGACAAGCTGCGTTAAGGCGTTGCCGCAAAGGCGCATGGAGGCCAGTTTCATAACGCCGTTTTTGACTTCGTCCAGCTCGCCCTTCGGGCCGGAGAACACCATCCAGCCGCAGCGGAAGCCGCAGATAATATGGCTCTTGGAAAGGCCGTTGAACGTGACGCAAGGCACATCGGGCGCAATCGCGCCGAGCGATTCATGCCGGAGGCCGTCCATCACAAGGCGGTCATAGATTTCGTCGGCCAGAATGACAAGACCGTTCTTGCGCGCGATATCCGCAATCGCAACGAGGATTTCATGGCTGTAGACCACGCCGGTCGGGTTGTTCGGGTTGATCACAAGGATTGCCTTGGTGTGATCGGTGATCTTGCTTTGGATATCCTCGATATCGGGGTTCCAGTTGTTTTTCGGATCGCAGCGATAGAACACGGGCGTGCCGCCGGACAGATATGTGTTGTTGCTCCACAGCGAATAGCACGGAGAGGGCAGCAGGATTTCGTCGCCGGGGCCGATCAGCGCGTCCATGATCATCGACGCCGCTTCGCTGACGCCGTTGCAGATGAACACGTCGTTTGGCATGATGCCCTGCAAGCCGCGGCCGATGTGGTAGGTGCAGATCACATTGCGTGCGTCGCGCATGCCGCGCACGTCGCAATACGGCACGGCCTCATCAATATGCAGCGCAAGCGCCTGCCGCACGGAATTCGGGAGCTTAAACCCGAAGCGGCCGGGGTTGCCGGTGTTCAGCTTGAGAACATTCGTCCCCTCGCCCTCCATCCGCAGTGCCTCCTGATACAGCGGGCCGCGAATGTCGGAATGGACATACGCCAATCGTTCCGAACATTTGATCATTTCATGTTCCTCCGATGCATTTTCAAATTTCTATATAGTATACACGATTTACACAAATCCGTCCAGTAGTATGTTCCAATTTTCATAATTTGTACGAAAAGTGTCCGTTTTCAAGGATAAAAGCGGAGGCCATTGTGACCTCCGCTTTGCTGTGCTGTTATGCGTTTACGGCTTCGAGCAGCGCGTCCGTCTTGTCCACGCGTTCCCACGGGAAAGCCGGGTTGCCGAAGTGTCCGTTTTCGGCGGTCTTGCGATAGATCGGGCGTCGGAGATCGAGCGTCTCGATGATCGCCGCGGGACGCAGATCGAACACCTTGCGGACGGCCTTTTCGAGCTTGTCCGCCGGAACCTTGCCGGTGCCGAACGTATCGACACGTACGGAAACCGGCTGTGCTACGCCGATGGCATAGGCAAGCTGCAGCTCGCACCGCTCGGCCAAGCCCGCCGCGACAATGTTCTTGGCGATATAGCGCGCCATATAGCACGCGCTGCGATCTACCTTTGTCGGGTCCTTGCCGGAGAACGCGCCGCCGCCGTGCCGCGCATAGCCGCCGTAGGTATCGACAATGATCTTGCGCCCGGTCAAGCCGGAGTCGCCGTGCGGGCCACCGATCACGAAGCGGCCGGTCGGGTTGATCAAAATACGCGTCTTTTCATCGAACAGGGTTTCGGGCAGCGCCGGACGGATCACATATTCCAGAATGTCCTTGTGCAGCTGCTCCTGCGTCACCTGCTCGTCGTGCTGCGTGGACAGAACGACAGTGTCGATATGTACAGGCTTGCCGTTCTCGTACTCGACCGTGACCTGCGATTTGCCGTCCGGCCGCAGATACGGGAGCTTACCCTCGCGGCGCACCGCCGTGAGCTTGCGGGTCAGCTTATGCGCAAGGTCGATGGGCAGCGGCATCAAAGAGCTTGTTTCGTTGCACGCAAAGCCGAACATCATACCCTGATCGCCCGCGCCGGTGTCCTTATCGTCGGTTTCGATGCCCGCTTTGCTTTCGAGGCTCTTATCCACGCCGAGCGCGATATCGGCAGACTGGCTGTCGAGCGCCACGATCACGCCGCAGGTGCTGCCGTCGAAGCCGTATTTGGCGCGGTCATAGCCGATCTCACAGACGGTGTTGCGGACAATGGACTGAATGTCCACATAGCAGTCGGTCGTGATCTCGCCCATCACAAGCACAAGGCCGGTCGTGCAAGCGGTTTCGCATGCGACGCGCGCCTTCGGATCCTTTTCAAGGATCGCGTCGAGCACAGCGTCGCTGATCTGGTCACAGATTTTATCGGGATGGCCGATCGTGACCGATTCGCTGGTGAAAAAGTTTTGCATAGTCTCCTCTTTCTTCTGCCCCTCAAATGACAAAAAGAAAACTCATCCGAAGATGAGCCCGTGTCTCTCATCTTTCAGCTTACGCTGCGGGAATTGGCACCTTGCCCAAAGGCAGGTTGTCGGATTTCACAGGGCCCGTCCCTCCATCACTCTTGATAAGGCAGTATTGAATTTTGTCCTATTCTACCATGTCGCCTTGCAAATTGCAATAGGCTGTGCTATACTTTTAGCCGATTTTTCGCAATCGGAGGTAAAAATGAAACTGTTTCCCGAAACAACGCTGACGTCGGACGCAAAAAAATCCCGTTGGCGTCACGTTTGGATCATCGACATTCTGATCGCTCTGCTGCTGATGATCATTTCGACAAGCATACAGAGTATCATCCTAACGCCCGCGCTTATGGTTTGGCTCTTCACCGGCACCGATCTTGGCACGGCGATCGCAAACGGCGATCCGAGCAGCGCCATGGAGCAGGTCATGACGATCCTGAACGCGCAGCCCGCATGGCTTTCCGTGCTGTCGCTGTTCCTCACCGTCGTCGTGATCGTCGTCTGCATCATCTACTGCACCAAGCTCGAAAAACGTCCGTTGTCCGGTCTTGGCTTTGCGGGGCCGAACCCCTTTGGGGAATACGCGGTCGGCTATCTTATCGGCGTCGGCATCTTTGCGCTCGCATGGGTGCTGTGCCTTATCACCGGCACGGCAAAGCTGCGCGGTCTTTCCCCGACGTTTTCGTGGACGATCGTGTTCTTCTTTCTCGGCTTTCTCGTTCAGGGCATGTCCGAAGAAGTCCTTTGCCGGGGCTTTTTGATGCATTCCGTTGCCAACCGCTACGCACCGATCGTGGCAATCGTTTTGAACTCGCTGTTCTTTGCGGCGTTACACCTGCTGAACAGCGGCATCGCCCCGCTTGCCTTTGTCAACCTGTTCCTGTTCGGCGCGTTCGCGTCGGTCTATGCATGGCGGCGCGGCAACCTTTGGGGCATTGCGGCGCTCCATTCGGCGTGGAACTTCACGCAGGGCAACCTGCTCGGCATCCTCGTCAGCGGACAGGATTTCGGCCCGTCCGTGCTCTCCACGGAGCTGACGGAGCAAGGCGCATGGATGAACGGCGGTACATTCGGTCTGGAGGGCGGCCTCGCGGTGACGGTTGTACTGGTTCTCGGTACGGTGGTGCTGCTCCTGCTCCCGACAAGAAAGTCTGCAAGGGTGGAAGCGTAAATCGGACCACACAAAAAGCAGCGGACAAGTGCCTGGCGGCGTGTCTGCTGCTTTTTCTTTATCTATTGTTATTCCGCAAGCGCCACATCCAGATTATCGAGCAGAAAACGCTGTGCGGCGGGGGTATACATGACAACAGAATAATGCGTATCATACTGTCCGATGCGATCCTGCGTATAAATGCCGATCTGCTTACCCATATCGGTCGGTCTGCGAACGGTCGCACCGGCATCGGTTATCACCTCGGATAGATATCCTGCCTTGACAAGCCATCCGATCAGCTTTCTGCGGCTCAGCTTCTTCATTGCCATCGTATCAATTTGTGCATCCACATAGGCCACAAAGCGGCTGATCGGCAAATCCTCCGTCAAAATAATATGCTCCCTTTCCTCCGGTGAAAGGTAAAATTCCTTTTTTCTTGTCGGCTTAGTCGGTATGTCTTTATTTCTTTGCGTTTTCCATGATTTTTCGATTCTTTCGGCGCTGTCCGCACGTATCTGCTCGCGCAGTACCTCGGCCACATAAAACAGGCAGCGGGAGACCTTGATTCGATTGATGATCTCCTCCTCGCCTGCCGGTTCACCGGTCAGCGGATCCATTCCGTTGGCAAGGGCTTCGATGTATTGGAGAGCGCGTCGCGTTTTTTCTATTTCTATCATCCTATTTCTCCCCTTTCCGTATATGAAAAAGCAGTCGCCAGGTAAGGCGACCGCCAAATCGTTATTTCACTTTCTTCATCGAAATCAGCGTGTGGGCGATCAGAGACGCGGCCGTGCCGAGAACGATGAGCAAGAAGGCTGTCCACGTGAACGCGGTCGTGTGGATCGCCAGCACAAGAATACCGAACAGAACCGACAGGATGCCCCAGAAAATTTCGATGAGGCCGGTACGTACCGCATACGACTGGTCAAACTTGCCGCGATGTTTGTCGTCTACAAAATTATTGATCAACGCATACTTTCTGCGAAATGCAATCAAATAGCCCAAGGCGGCAAAAGCCAGTCCCAACAGAATCAACAGAATCCCGATAAATACCATAGGAATCCCTCCTTCACCTGTGCATTATTATATAAAGTATAGCACCGCCCGTCAGCAGATTCAAGGGGTTATATAAATCTTAACGATTCTTACACAATTCCTTTTTCTGTCGAAAAAAAGAAAAGGCGGGTTGTTCCCGCCTTAAAACCACTTTTTGAGCGTACCGAGCAAGCCGCGCGCAACGGATTTTCCGATCTCGCGTCCGATGGTGTTCATCGTGCTCGATGCGGCCTTGGACAGCGCCGATTTGGATTTGGAGGACTTTTTCGACGCAGCGGTTTTTTTGGCCTTCTCCTCCTTCTCCTTCTGTTTCGCTTCCTTTTCCGCCTGCTTTTCGGCGGCGATGCGCTCCTTTTCCTCGGCCTCCTTCTGCTTCTGCTCCTCCTCGGCCTTGGCCTCGTCGTTCTTCACGCCCTTGATGATCTCATAGGCGGATTCCTTGTCCACGGCCTCCTCATAGACGCCGTACAGCTCGTCGGCCTCGATCTCGGCGGCGCGGCGGTCGTCGTCGATCATGCCCATCATAGACTGCGGCGGCAGGATCGTCGCCTGCTCGACAACGGTCGGAATGCCCTTTTCGTCGAGGAAGCTGACGAGGGCTTCGCCGGTGCCGAGCGCCTGCAGAACCTCCTCCGTCTTAAAGGCAGGATTTGTGCGGAACGACGCGGCGGCGGCGCGGATCGCTTTTTGCTCGGACGGCGTATAGGCGCGAAGCGCGTGCTGGACGCGGTTGCCGAGCTGTGCAAGCACCGCCTCCGGCAGATCGGAGGGCTGCTGTGTGATGAAATAGACGCCGACGCCCTTGGATCGGATCAGCTTCACGACCTGCTCAACCTTATCGTTGAGCGCCTTCGGCGCGTCCTTGAACAACAGATGCGCCTCGTCGAAGAAGAACACCAACTTCGGCTTTTCGAGGTCGCCGACCTCCGGCAGCTGCTCGAACAGCTCGGCCAGCAGCCAAAGCATGAACGTCGAATACAGCAGCGGAGACTGGAACAGCTTCGCGCAATGGAAGATATTGATAAAGCCGCGGCCGTCCTCGTCGGTCTTCATCCAGTCAGAAAGCTGAATGTCCGGCTCGCCGAAAAACTTTGTGCCGCCCGCGTCCTCCAGCTGCAAAAGCGCGCGTTGGATCGCGCCCGCAGACTGCTTGGACACATTGCCGTATTCGGTCTGATACTCGGCGGCGTGCTCGGTCACATAGGACACCATCGCCCGCAGATCCTTCAGATCGGTCAGCAGCCAGCCCTTGTCGTCCGCAACGCGGAACACGATGGACAAAACGCCGGTCTGCACCTCGGTCAATCCCAAAAGGCGCGACAGCAGGCTTGCGCCCATTTCGCTGACGGTTGTGCGGACGGGATGCCCGCCCTCGCCGTATACATCCCAGAATCGCACGGGAAAGCGCGTATAGGGAAAGGCGTCGGGGTCAATACCGAGCTTGTTCAGCCGCTTATCGAGCGCGGCGCTCCGTTCGCCGGGCTTGCAGCAGCCCGACAGATCGCCCTTCACGTCCGCCAAAAACACGGGGACGCCGATGGACGAAACGACTCTGCCATGACCTTCAGCGTGATCGTTTTGCCCGTACCGGTCGCGCCTGCGATCAGGCCGTGGCGGTTCGCCATCGACGGCAGAATGTACGCTTTGTTCTCTCCCTTGCCGACAAGGATCTTTCCGTTCTCCAGCATGGTTTTTGCTCCTCTTCAATCCATTCGAAACGGCGGATGCCAACGCTGTGGCATCCGTCGAAGGTCTGCCGCCTTAAACGGCTTATCCGGTTACGCTTTGGGCAGTTCGCTGGTGCAATGCGGGCAGCGGGTCGCTTCGTCGTGGATCTCGCCGAAGCAGTACGGGCAAAGACGCGGAGCCTTGGCGGGTTCGGGCGCGGGCTCGTCCTTCTTCTTCATGTCCTCCGCCTTCTTCTTCGCGGTGTTGACAGCCTTGACAACGAGGAAGATGCACAGCGCGACGAGCAGGAAGTAAACGATGGCGGACACGAAGCTGCCGAAGTTCAGGATCGCAGCGCCAGCTTCGGTGGCAGCCTCGACGCTCGCATACTTGTTGCCGTCGAGCGCAACGAACCATTGCGAGAAGTCCACGGTGATCAGCTTGCCGATCAGAGGCATCAGAACGTCGTTGATCAGGGACGTGACGATTGCGCCGAACGCGCCGCCGATGATCACGCCAACGGCCATGTCGAGCACATTGCCTTTGAACGCAAAGGTCTTGAATTCATTCCAGAGCTTTTTCATTTTTGTTTCTCCTTTTCTGTATTGGTAAACGTTTCCGTTTATGCCCTTTTATTGCCGACAGCGCGAACAGCCGGTTGATTCGCCGTCGCAAAGTCCTCGCACCAGCCGGATTTCTTTGGCGTATTCGCTCATATCCTCATGCGGGGTTTCGAGGCAGAACGGCAGATGCCGCAAGGCGGGATGGTTCACGATGCGCCGCACGCCCTCGATCCCGATCTCACCCGCACCGATGGGCGCGTGGCGGTCCTTGTGCATGCCGAGGCCGAATTTGGAATCGTTAAGATGCACATAGCGGAGCCGATCCAAGCCGATCACCTTGTCAAACTGCGTCAGCACCGCGTCCGGATCGGACGCGATATCGTAGCCCGCCGCAAAGACATGACAGGTATCGAGGCAAACACCGAGCTTTTCCCGATGCTCGACGCGGTCGATGATCGCGCGAAGCTCCTCAAACGTGCCGCCGATCTCGCTGCCCTGCCCCGCCATCGTTTCGAGCAGAACCGTTCCCGCAAAGTCCGCGGGGATAATGGCGTTCAGCAGCGCCGCCGTCTTTTCGACGCCGACGGCCGCGCCCTGTCCGACATGGCTGCCCGGATGCAGGTTATACAGCGGCAGACGCATGGCGGAAAGCCGGGCAAGGTCGTCGCCCATCGCAAGCCGTGCGAAGTCCATGACCTCCTGCCGCTCGGCGCACGGATTCAGCGTATACGGCGCGTGGACGAGCACCGGCGCAAAACCATTTTCCGCAAGATAATCCGCCATCGCCGCGGCGTCGGCTTCGTCCAAGGGTTTGGCCTTGGAGCCGCGCGGGTTGCGGGCGAAAAACTGAAACGTGTCCGCGCCGAGATCCGAAGCGGTTTTTGCCATGGCCAGCAGTCCCTTTGACGGGGACAGATGGCAGCCGATATGCAGCGTCGTCATACGCGTCCCTTTTCCTGCGCCTCGCGCCAGGCGCGTTCGCGCTCCTCATGGCCTTTCGCAAGCGCCGCCCGCTTGGCGGCCTTGAACGCCTTGAGCTTGTCCGCCTCATCCGCGGGCATCCATGCCTCTAACTTCTGCCGGAGCTCGTTCACACGCTCGCGCATCAGCTCGTTCAGCTGCTGGATCTTCTGCGCGTCGGCCGCGCCCTCGATCTCCTTGCTCACGTCAATCGGATCGCCGACGGCCATATAGATCGGGCGGAACATGCCGTATAAGCCGTGAATGTAAACCGGATAGATCGGCGCGCCGGTTTTGAGCGCCATCAGCGCCGTGCCGCCCTTGAACGGCTGCAGCTCGTCCTCAAAGACGAACCGTCCCTCCGGGAACACAAGCAGGCATTTTTCGTCGTTCAAGAGGTCGAGACATTGGTTGAAGCTCTTGATATCGAGCTTTTTCCGATCCACGTCGACAAACAGCAGCACCTTATGGATCAGGCGGGCGAACTTGCCGGGGCCGAGCGTTTCGACGGCAGCCAGCGTGTAGAGTCGTCTGCGCCAGAACGTTAGAATCATCGTGATCGGATCCATCCACCACGTATGGTTGGCAACGAGGATCGCACGCCCCTTGATTCTCGGCATCTTCCCCTCGGCGTTGCAGCAAAGGATTTTCGGGCGCTGCAAAAGGTACAGCGCGGGAATCCATGTAAACTTCACAAAATCGTAAACCCAGAACCGGGGATGCAGCGCGCGGAAAAACGCGGCGAGCTTATTCATAGCCATCGGAACCTTTCGGCGTACTCGCGGAGCCGAAAAGGCCATAGCCCATTCGCCCCGTATATAAAATGAGTATAGCATGATTCCCGCATGATTGCAAGAACCCGCGGCGCTGTTTTGCGGAACGCTTACGAATCTACCTCGAAGCAGCGCAAAGGCCGCCCGACGGAGAAAACGCACGGCTGTATCGTCTGAAACACTCGGATTCACGATTTACCGTTTATCATTTGTGTGTCTAATGAAAATAAATATATTTTTTCACAAAAAAGAATTGCATTGCGCGCAAAAGTATGTCATAATAAATGTGTTCCCGTAGGGATAATGGGAGACTCCCATCGGTTCCGAGGCGGGAATCACTTCATTATGAGAAAGAGGGGTAAGCGTATGGAAAAGAGCAAGAAGAGACTTTCCTTGCCGGCATGGATACTGATCGGCATGGTAGCCGGTATCCTGGTCGGTTTGCTGTTTATGGCAATCGGTCAGGCCGACTTTACCACTACCTGGATCAAACCGATCGGTGATATCTATATCAACCTGTTGAAATTCCTGATCGTTCCGATCGTGCTTGTTTCGATCATGAGCGGCGTTATTCAGCTGGGCGATATCAAGAAGGTCGGCTCGGTCGGCGTTCGGACCTTTATCTACTACATGTGCACGACCGCAATCGCCGTCGTCATCGGTCTTGTGATCGTGAACCTGTTCAAGGGGCTGTTCCCCGCCCTCGATCAGAGCAATCTGGAGGGGCTTGCCTATGAAGCCAAGACCGCGCCGAGCGTGATGGATGTGATCAAAAACATCTTCCCGGACAACGCCGTGAAGCCGCTTGTCAACGCGGATATGCTCCCGGTCATCGTGATCGCGCTGTTCTTCGGCGCGGGCGTGCTGGCCGCCGGTGAGAAGGGCAAAACCGTCGCCGACTTCATCCATTCGCTGAATGACGTTGTGCTGAAGGTTCTGATGATGATCATTCGCATCACCCCGATCGGCGTGTTCTGCCTGATGGTCAACGTCGTTGCCGTCAACGGTCCGAAAATCATCGGTTCTCTGGCACTTATTCTGGCGTATACGGCAGCAGCGTCCGGTTCCTGTCCGGCATGAGCCCGATCAAATTCTTCAAGGGCATGTGGCCTGCGATGATTACGGCGTTCACGACCACGTCCTCGAACGCCACGATCCCGATCAACCTCGAATGCTGCACCAACCTCGGCGCCAATCCGGAGGTTTCCTCCTTCGTCCTGCCGCTCGGCGCAACGATCAATATGGACGGTACCGCGATCTATCAGGCGGTTGCCGCCGTGTTTATCGCAAGCTGCTACGGCATTAACCTGACCATCGGTCAGATGGCGCAGATCGTTCTGACCGCCACGCTCGCCTCCATCGGCACCGCGGGCGTTTCCGGCGCTGGCATGATCATGCTCGGCATGGTGCTTGTGCAGATCGGCGTTCCGGTCGAGGGCATCGCGCTCGTTGCCGGCGTAGACAAGCTCTTCGATATGGGCCGCACCACGCTGAACATCACCGGCGACGCCACCTGCGCGATCTGGGTTTCCAAGTATACGCAGAAGAAAGCCGCCGCAAAATAAACATTACCTGTACGCAAGCAGCGCCGCCCGATTCGGGCGGCGCTGTTTATCATTT
>CAMHJE010000072.1:0-11048 GCA_946185305.1 uncultured Clostridia bacterium
GGCAAGGCGTTTGGAATATGCCTTGCCGTTAAAGATCACCAGCACCATGCCCCACATAATGCAAAAGCTCATCAGCAGCGCAATCGTGGAGAACGCTTCCGGCGTCATGTTTGCAAGCGCCAGTCCGCCGATGCCGACGGATTCCGCCGCCGCCTCCGCGACCTGCGTTTCATAGTGCAGCGCGCCGATCACCGACAGCCGCAGCCACGGCCACGGCGTACCGAGACTGCCCGACAGCGCGATCACGCCGAGCAGGATGCCGACGCTCGGCAGAACGGCAAACGTGGCGCTCGCCGTGATCACACGCTTCATTTTTTCCGTGTCGATGCCGAGCGCCTTGCCCGTCCGATACGCGCGGACGGCAAAGACGACGCAGATCACCGCGACGAACAGAATGATGCCGCCGCAGACCGCGTACAGGAACGGACTGTTCAGTTGGGACAGTATTTCCATAGCAGGTCCTCCTTGTCACGTTTTCAAAATCGGGATCGCACTGTTTTGCGATTCCGAATAAAATTATATAGGAAAATTCATGTTCGGGCAAGGGCTTTTCGGAAGGTTGTTTTGTTTTCTTGTGCCGCCGCGCCGCAGGATTATGAACGCTGTAAAAATATTGCGCGGTTTTTGTTGTCTGCGCAGATCGAATTTGCTATACTGTATATATCAAAATATATCGTTTGCAATCGAAACAGGAGGGGGCTATGGTTTTGGATCGGCTGATCAACGCCGTGCTGGTCTGCGGCATGGAGGCATGTCTGCTGCATTATTTCCGAAAGGATCGGAAATGGGATTTTGCCACCGGCTTTACGGCGCTGCGCTATTTTACCGTGCTGTCCAATATCCTCTGTGCCGTGGGCGCGCTTGCCGTTCTGATTTCGCCGGGCGCGCCGATGGCTTACGGCGCGTGGCTTTTGAAATACATGGGCACCGCTGCCGTTGCCGTCACGCTTGTCACAGTTCTGGTGTTCTTGGGCCCGACGCTCGGCTATAAGGTGCTCTTTCAAGGGCAGGATCTGTACCTGCATCTGATCGCGCCGCTGCTCGCCATCGGATCGTTCTGCTTTGGGGAACGCGACTATGCGCTGCATTTCGGCACCGCGCTGCTCGGCCTTGTGCCGGTGCTGCTGTACGGCGCATTTTATCTGTGGCAGGTCGTCGTGCGAAAGCCCGCGCGGTGGGAGGATTTTTACGGCTACAACAAGAACGGCAAATGGTATGTCAGCTTTGCGCTGATGGTCGTCGGCACCTTCCTGCTCTGCATGCTGCTGCTTTTGCTTTCGCGGATCGGCGCGGCGGCGTAAAAAGGAGAGCTCGTTCCATGGAAATGCTGAAGGGGACCTTTTCCGAAAAGAAGGTCGAGTATATCGAGCTGATCTATGATCTGATCTTCGTTTATCTGATCGGCCGCAACAATTCGCTGATGGATCAGATCGAAAACGGCTTTGTCACCGGCGATACGCTGTTCACGTATCTTTCGACCTCGCTGATCATTCTGCAAATCTGGTATCACTCCGTGCTTTTCATCAACCGTTTCGGAAAGAACGGCATCGCCGAAAAGCTGATGATGCTCGTCAACATGTTCCTGCTTTACTTCATCGGCACGAACACGGTCAACGATTGGGGCGCCAACTATCTGGCTTACATGTCCGCATGGGTGCTGATCTTTTTGAACCTCGCCGGGCAATACGCCTGGAAGCTCCGCGAGCAAAGCGATCCGGCCTCCCGCAAGACGATTAAAAAGTTCATTCTGCTGCTGCTTGTGCAGGCCGCCGTCGCGCTCGGCTCGGTGCCGATCTATCGCGTCACCGGCTATGCGTTCGGCGCATGGGCGATGATCATCGGGTTTGTCGGCATGTTCCTGATCCATGCGCCCGTGCATTTTGAGCATTTAACCGAGCGCATGATGCTCTATGTCGTGTTCACATTCGGAGAAATGGTCATCTCCGTCGCAGGGTACTTTTCCGAGGGCTTCAGCTTCCCGACGCTCTACTTCTCGCTGATGAGCTTTCTCGTCGTCGCCGGGCTGTTCTTCAGCTACGGCATCGTCTACGACAAGCTGCTGGACCGCAGCCGGGAAAACCGTTCCACGGCCTATATGCTGCTGCATATCGTGCTGATCCTCAGCCTGACCAACATCACCAACGGCCTTGAGTTCATGCGTGAGCCGGAGGTGGACGCCTTGCAGAAGGCCATTTGGGTCGTCGCGTCGCTGCTGCTGTACTTTGCCTGCCTTGCGCTGACGGTGTGCTGGTCGAACCGCGCCGCCGTCAATATACGGCAAGTCTGGCTGCTTCTGCTCAGCGAGTTTGTCGTTTATGCCGTCGTCACGTTTTTAACGCTCCGGTCCAACCGCGTTACGGTGCTGCTCACCGTCATATTCATCTATGCGCAGCTGCTCACGCTGATGCTGGCGGAAAAACGCATCGAAAAAAAGGAGGCCGCCTAAAACCGGCATATTAGACTTGACTATTTTGCCGCCGTTATGGCATAGTAAAAGCAATAAAGAACGTGAGTGATGCTATGCTCAATTTTATTTTGAAATATTATCCGCCGCTGATGTGGTTCATCGTCACGGTCGAAGCCGCGCTGACCTTCCGGCTCTTTCAGGAGGCCGTGCTGCGCCGCGCCGCCCGGGATCGCGCCTTGGCGTCCCGCATCAGCCTGCTGAGCGGCCTTGCGGCGCTCGGTCTTTTAACGGATGCGTTCGTGATCGCCTGCGGCGCGTTCCTGCCGGTGATGGTGCTCGCGCCTCTCAGCCGCGTCCGGCTGCTCGCCCGCGCCCTGCTGCTCCCGCTGCTGTTCCCGGTCTGCGGCTATGCGCTGCGTTTGAAAAAGAACATCATGCTCAGCGTATGGACCTTTACTGTGGCGCTGCTCGCCGCCGGAACCGTCTCTGCGGTTCTGACCGTGCTGGAACCGAACTATATCGCGGGCATCATCCGATTCACGTCCGCGCCATCCACCGCCAAGCTCGCCGACGCGATCTCAACGATGGTGACAAATGCTGCGATGCTGGCGCTCGTGCTTGTCGGCGCTGTCGTCTGGGGAAAGTACCGCACGCCGTACCTGTTTCTCGGCGGCGTTGTGCTGACCGTGTTTACCGCGCTCGGCTCCGTCACCGGCACGCCGTACCTCAGCTTCTTCTTCCGCATGGTCGGCGAAATGGGCGTCGTCATTTTCCTGTACCTGTATTGCCGGTTCGCACCGCCCGCCAAGGCGGAGGCACCTGCCGCACCCGACGACGCCGGAAACGCCGCGGCGCAGTCCTGATCCATCCGAGCTTATCGCCCTGCGGCGCCGCCGCAGGGCTTTTTTATGCCGTCTTATCCTGTAATTCATCTTGCTTTTTCAGTAAAACGTGTTACAATGTAAAATACGTGAAAAAATGCACGCAGATCGGAAAGGGGTAACCGGAAATGGAAAGTGTCCGTCGCGCGAAGGAACAGGCCGAGCTTGTTAAGCTTCGCAGCAAGGAAAAGAAAAGCCTTGCCTTCTTAAAGTACATGTCCGTGATCATCGTCGTGCTGACGATTGTGTATATCGCGGACGAGATCACCTCGAACATGGGCGTCATGCGCCCGTACATGATCTTCGATCTGTTCAAGGTGCCGAACGCGGACGCCGCCGCGCCGGAGTATGCGTCCGCCGTCAGCAAAATGGCGATTGCCACGATCCCGACCTACATCATCACGGCGCTGCTGCCGCTGTATAAGACGCTGTCCGACCGGTTCGGCCGCAAGATCTTCCTTGTCGTCAATACCATCGGCATGGGCGTAGGGCTTTTGATCTGTATGCTGGCAACAAACTATATCTGGTTCATCGTCGGTTCCATGTGCTGGGGCTTCTTCACCCCGAACGATATGCAGGTCATTTACATCATGGAGGTCGCGCCGAAAAAGCACCGCGCGAAGATCTGCAGCGTCACCAAGGGCATCGGGCTGTTGTCTGTATCGCTGATTGGCGTCTTCCGCACGATCTTTTACGATCCGAATAACCTGTCCACCTGGCGCATGGTCTATCTGATTCCGGTGATCATCGCGCTGGTTATCGGCGTCGCCTGCATCTTCCTCACGAAAGAAACGCCGGTGTATCTGCGCCGCCGCATCGAGTATCTCGAAACCTCCGAGGCCGACCGCAAGGCGGCTGCCGACGCCGAAAAGACAAAGTCGGCGCAGAACGGCGGCATCAAGGCGGCGGTCAAATACATCTTCTCGCATAAGCAACTCAAGATGCTGCTGCTTGTGCTCGTGCTGTTTGAATGTGCCGTTGCGCTGACCGGCTATGCCGCCGAAACGATGCTTGCTTACGGCCAGTCCGACGCCGACATGAACACGTTCTACATCGTTGAACCGATCGTGTACGCCGTGTGCGCGTTCTTCAGCGGCTTCTTGACCGACTGGCTCGGCCGCAAAAAGTCCGGCGTCATCTTCGGCATCGTCGCGCTCGTCGGCGAAGCCGTGTTCGTCGTGGCCGCCGTGCTCGGTATGCACCCGATCCTGCTTGCCTTGGCCAACGGCATTATGTACGGCGGACTGTGGTCGTTCTCCGACCTGCTGTTCCTCGTCGTCCCGTCCGAGTCCGCGCCGACCGAAATGCGCGCGACCGTGCTCGGCCTCATCCAGTATACCGCCATCACGAACATGCTGCTGACCATGATCATTGGCATCTGCTACCAGTTCATCGGCTCGCTGAACATCGGCCTGCTGCAGCTTGCATTCTTTGTCCCGATCATGGTCTTTGTGATCCTGTTCGTGCGCAAAAACCTCAAGGAAACCAAGGACGTTGATCTGAACGCCATCGGCGCCGAGCAGGCGTAACAGCCGCCGAGCCGCATCAGCACACCCGAAAAGAAATCCAAAGCCCCCGGAGAATGGACGAAACCAATTCCCGGGGGCTTGTCGTTTGCCGTCGTCTTATGCGTTATTCTCTTTGCGCTTTTTCATGTATACAGGCACCGCAACGCCCGTCAGCAGCGCAAGGCCGAAGAGCAGCATCCAAAGGAACGGCCGCGTCGCAAGCGATACATTCGTCGGCCCGATCGCATTCAGATGGTTCGTAACCGCAAGCGTCGCATCCGCCCTCAGCGTGACAGTCGTTCCGCTACCGGTTGTCGCGTTTCCATCGTTAAGCTTCCACGTTGTCGTGTAGTTCTCGTTGGCTTCGGAGATCGTGATCGCCTTTCCCATCGGCAGCTTAAGTGCAATGGTTTCGCCATGCCGGAGCGTAAATGTTACTTTTCCTTCTGATACAGGCAACGTTTCTTTCTTTGAGCCGTTCTCATACACATCGACCATTTCTCCAAGATCGCCGGTTACAGTAAACGTGAACGGCTTTGTCCTATCCCCGAATTCACCGGTAACCGTCTTGGTGATTGTCAGCAGCGCATTAGCCCTGTTTTTGATCGTGATGACGTTCTCTGTCACGCCGCTGCTCATATCCGCTGCATCCGTCATCGTCGCCTCCGGATGTTCGGCGAGCCTTATAACCCCTGTTTCGCTGATAGTAAAGAACACATAGCCGCTTAACGGCTGATATCCGTTTTTGGGCGTTATCTCCCTAAGCTGATAGCTGCCGGCAGGCAGGGTATTGTCTATTCTCGGTACGATACCGTCGCTGTTCGTTATGAGTGCGTCGTATCCGCTTAAGGGTTCAAAGTTTGTTACGCCGTCCACCGTGCGCTGCTTGTATAGGCTGAACTTGACCCCTTCCAGCGGCTCATTCGTATCGGCGTCAGCCTTTTTGATTGTAAACGTATACAGCTTGTTCTTAATCGTCAGTTCGGTCTCTATACCCGGCCATTGCTTAAGCTCATAATATGCACTGTTTGCGCCGGCAACGGTTATCGTTCCGTTTTTCTGCGAGATCGTCAGGCTTGCAGGAAGCCCCTCATAGCTCTGCGGCGCTTTTGTCTCGGTCAGCGTGTACTCTGCGCCGTCATTGCTCAAGAACGCGGTGGTGATGATGCCGTTTGCATCGGAGGTAAATGTGCCGACCGTGCTGCCGGTGCTGTCCTTCAGCGTAAAGACTGCGCCGGCAAGCGCGTTCCCTTTCCAGTCGGTCTTTTTCAGCAGAATACCCGGTCGATTGTTGCCGACCGTATCCACACGCACCTGCGAACCCTCTGCTACGGCGCCCTGTTTGTATTTCACATAGTAAGCAAACTGCTGTTCTTCGCTTTCGCCCTTCTGCCGGCCGTTTAAGGTCAGCTGTTCTCCTTCGGCAATCGGCGTTACCGTCGCATCGTTCAGCGTCACGTTTCCTTTGTTGTCAGCACTAAAACTGCCGCTCAGCGTCACCTCACGAATCACATAATCCGCAAGATCCGTTCCCTCCGGCAGCCTCGGGAAATACCAATACACGGTGTTTTTTCCATACGGCATCTGCCGCACGATCGTGGTGGATGCGCCGTTTTCATCCTGTACGTTAATAGATTCTACAAGCGTAAGACTATCGCCATTCTTTTTATATACGGCAAAATATGTGGCGTCGCGGCTTGTCATATAGCTTTCGTCCGACCAAGCCTTGTTGACACGCAGGCCCCAGCCGCGCACATTGCAGACATCCACTTGCGGATTGCTGCTTGCCGTTACGACATCCTGGACGCCTTCTTCTGCGTTGGTCAGATTGCCCGTATAATCATGGCAATTATACTCATATTTTTGGAACGAATAGCCATCCGGTATCTCCCACGGCCGTTCCTGCACCATAAAGGTGGTTCCCGCCAGAATGTTCGGCACCTCTATCGTATAGAATGCCGGGATCTTGGCAATGGAGCCGAAAATTGACGTATCAAAGGTGATTGTTGCCTTTTGCGCATCGGACAGTCCGGAAACCTCCGTCCAGTCTGTCGGCACTATGCGCTGCCCCGCTGCATCCCATCGGCAGTATTTACCGTCCGGCGATTTAATGCGATAGGAATACATACGCGCTTCGCTCAGTTCGGTATCAAATTCCGTACCCAAATACAGGCGCAGGGAGAAGGTCGTTGCATCTGTTGTATAGTCGAGCGGGTCGGTTCCGTTCTCCTTATACAGCTTCTTGGTAATATAAAGCGTTCTCAATGCTTCCGATTTGACTGTATTGACATATTTTACGGTCGGCCGTCTTTTCGTACTTTCAAAACCAAGCGCATAGTCCTTTCGGTTGCTGCTTCCCTCTATCGCAGTTTCCTCGACCTGCTCGCCGTTTACCGTGACCTTCTGATAAACGTCGGTATTGACGCCGCATTCTGTGATCTTATATTCGATGGCATTGTCCGGCAGCTTGATTACGATCGTTTCTCCCGGCTTCACCATAAAGACGTTGTGATAGGTAATTTCCGTCCCCGGAATGGTGAACGTATCCTTAAACGTAACGTTGTTGACCGTATCCTTATACCGAACGGTAATACCCTCTTCGTTATTGGGGCTCAAAACATGTATGGTATTTTCGCCGCCTGCTTCACCCGGCATCTTGTACTCGATCTGATACGGGAACTCGGCAAGCACGGAAACGCCCTCCTCAATGCCGTCCAGTTCCTTCGTCAGCTCTACCGTTCCCGGCTTGACGGAAGCCAGGTTGAAGCGCATATGAAGGTTCGAGGCGCCCGCGCCGCGTTCCATGTAGAAGATCTTCATCTCATGGTTGGTATATGGCTTGAAAATCTTTTGCGTTTCGCCTTCCGCTGTTTTCTCTTCAAACAGTTCGTTCAGTTTGGCTGTTACCGCATCGCCCGCCATCCCGCGGCTTTCCATATTGCTTTTGAACAAATCGTACAAGGTGGTCTTTTTCCCGTTGACGCTCACCTCGCCGGTACAGAAGTTGACGCTGCCGGGCATGGCGCTGTGAATGCCGCCGAGGTCAATGACCAGCTCTCCGTCCACGTAGAGCCAGAAATCGTCGTCGCCGGTGAACTCATAGATGATATCGTGACCCCAAGCGTCATGGCCGTTCGGCGTCATGGTGAAGGCTGCTTCGATCTCTACGCCGAAATAATAGTTTGGGGCATCAATCAAATAAAGCCGTTCATTTTTACGCGGATCATCATTAGGCAAAGGGTTTCCCAACGCATTATACAGATTTTTGCCGTTCACAGAAGCATAGACGCCCGCTTGAATATCATTAAACGGGAAAAATTGCCCATGCTTTAACGTGTTTTTGCTGCTGGCATCATGGGTTGCGATTTCTTTATAGACGGTAAAGGTGTTGTCGTCATTCAGATGCGCAAAGTTTTGACTGCTGTCAAACTCGTAATAGCCGCTGCTGCTGTAGGTGCTTTCGATGAACAGATGGTTTACTTCCCTTGCGTCGGAATACAAAGCAGAAAGAGAATTTTCGTTTTCGATAACCGTTGGATAGCCGTTATCTTTCAGATCAGTGCTAAGCATTCCCGGCGCATATTTACCGTCTTCATATTTTATAGTTCCCAAGACGTTATGCTGTTCCTGCGAGGTGTCTTGGCCGTTTGCTTTTATGGCTGTGTTATAGTCTTTTATCTTGACCGTGATACCATACTGCTTATGATCCACCGTAGAAACCGTAGTCAACGCGTCGTCCACCGGCAGGTCTTGGATGGTTGCAAAATAGAAATCCATCGCCTCTGCCTTCGGACAAGCAACAAGTTCTCCGTTCTCGACCTTTAACCCGGCATAGGCATAGCTTGCTTCGTCCCAGGCCAAAATGCTGGACTGGTAGAATCCATCGTGCCGACCATTCAGATTGATGCCGATGGTATCCGGGGAAAGAAGCTGCGCGCCGGTAAGCTGCGGCGCAATGAATTGCTCCGAATACGGGTTATAAAGTTCGTAATAGCCGTTGGGATTGCTGGTGCCTTCCCAGTAGTACTCCACGAAATTCCACAATAGCGTGTTCAGGCGGCCGCCCAGCCATTGAATCGTATCGCCGCTCGCATAGCAGCGCACCAAGGAGCCGTTATGATCGATGGCGTAAAGCTCATATTTTTTTGTAACATCATTCCAAGCGCGCGTATATACGATGACGCGAGAACCGTTTTTCACGGCAGGATCGGACACGCTGATCGTATTGGCTGTATACGGCATCCAATAATCCTCTGTCAGCTCGGAGATATCCACAAGGTACAGCCATTCCGTACCCGCCGTGCCGTTCACGGTAAAACCGTTCTCCAGCGTGCCGCTGTAGGTCAAGGACTTGCCATTCGGTGACATCAGGCTGATTTTTCCGGCATTTGTGCCGCTGCCCGGAATGACCCGCAGTTTGGTGGAAGCTGTTTCTGTGTCAGCCAGCGATATGCCGGCGTTGGTTATGCTGAGATACTTTACTGTGCCGTCCACTATGGTTTTGACACGGTAATAATCTTCCTCGATCCATTCGAAGGTCCATAGAGATATATCCCCATTGTTGGTCACAAACAGCTTATCCGAGTTATCGCTCCTCTTGCTCATCACGATCAGCTCTTTGGCGGAGAGCGCAGCATCGTCCTTCGGAGAAGCCGTCATCGCTTTTCCGTAAATGCTGTCGTTCCAATACATCAGGCCATAGGATTTGTTGCTGAGGTTATAGGGATCTGTCGTAACCTCTTCATAATACCAGAAACAGACATTGTTGTTCCCGTCATTTGCAGCATTATACGCGCAGAACCTGTTTCCGTTGGCGCCGCCCTGCATGTTCCAATACCAATCGCCGTTGTTAAGCTTGAATGTACCGTTGTTGTTGTTGGTTACAGTAAAGGCAGTTCTATTCTCCTCCGTCGTAAACGACAGGCTGTTGTCTCCGCCGTTATAAACATACTGCTTTGTCGTGCCGTCGCTTGCATAGCAATATGCGTAAATCTGATTATCTGTGCCCTCCACCCGTTCAAAATAATATTTTACCGCTTTATCCGCAGGTGGATAATTTTGTGCAGGCTTTGTTTTGCTGATACCTGCTCGACCGCTCTGCGCCGTCTGATTGTCATAAACCAATTGATTGCCGTAGTAGTATCCGTTCGGATGGCCGATATATAATCCCTCACTGCCCTTAGCAATCAATTCGTCGAAAGATTCTACCTTCTTCCACCCTACGGAAGCCTCTTCCGGTCCCTGTACGATCGCATACGCGGAAAAGCTTTCCGCCTCAAAGGTGATCGCGCCGTCCTCCGCATCTACGGTAGCGACATGCTCCGGCGTCGTCTCCTCTTCTGCGATATGGTAAACAAGCAGATTCCGTCCATCCGTCAGCGCGTCGGACTTCATCCGCACTTGAATCGTACCGTCCTTGGGCTGCCAGGTGACGCCCAGCAGCTTGAAAAAGTTGTTTTGATAAATCTTGATATCGTATGAAACAATGACGTCCTGCCCCTCGACCGACGCATCGACCTTGTTCGCTTCGATGATCGCATTGCGCGGCAAATTACCGGTGAGGATGATCTCATCGTTTTCAAAAACCGTATTCTTATACAGCAGCTTGTTCAGCGCCGCGCCGACCGTATGGTTCCACAAATCCTCGAAGAAGGACAGGGCATAGGTGGAGAAGTGCTCGGCCTCGAACGTGACCCAGCCGTCTTCCGGCACGACCGTGCCGATCAGCTCCGGCGCTTGACCGTCGTCGCTGTGATAGACGTGCATTGCCTCGTCGGCTTCGGCGGCAAAGAAGTGTACGCGCACCTTGTCGCCGTTCGGCTGCCATTGGTGACCCTTTTGCTTTTGATTTTCGTTCGCGTAAATCTTGATATCATACGCCGCTACGACGTACTCGCCGTCGATCTCGACCTCGACAGGCATGCAGTCCACGACTGCGCCGCTCGGCATCTTGCCGGTCAGATACAGCACGTCGTTCGCCCAAATCGCGTCGGCAGGCGTCTGCGGCTTGAGCGGATCGCTCTCGGTGTAGTCGATCAGCACGACAGGCTCTTCCTCCGGCTCGGGATAGTGCAAAGCAACGGTGTAGACCTCGCCCTCACGCGTCGTGACCGTCAGCAAAATCTCCGCAAAGTGCGCCGCCGGCACGACCATGTAATCGCCGATATAATCATACAACTCGACGCTGTCGCTGTCGGCGGTCACGTCCTCGATCGCGGTCGTATAGATACCGGCCTCGGTCAGCAGCGAGAG
>CAMHJE010000073.1:0-10991 GCA_946185305.1 uncultured Clostridia bacterium
TCATTCTCGATAATCTCGAGATAACATAATGGTTCGACTAAAGCCGAAAAGATTAAAATCCTTTCTGATAGTCGCAAACAACATTTTACTATCCATCCCCCATTGCAGCTATTCTATAGAAGTGGTTTGAAGCCACCCTTTACAGCATAGCTATCGGTAGCGTCAGAACACGCTTCGGTCGGAGAAACCGGCTGCTGCCATCCTTGTCGACAGGCTGCGTCCTTTTTGCAAATCGGGGCTTCCCTTTTGGGTAAGGCTATGGTAAAATATATATGGGAGAGGTTGTTTTTGGCTCGGAAATGCGGCAAAGACCGCAGAAAACCGACCGCTTTTCGATACATTATTTATCCAAGGAGGAAGGATTATGGGCAAGGACATTAAACGAATCGGCGTTCTGACGAGCGGCGGCGACGCGCCGGGCATGAACGCGGCGGTGCGCGCGGTCGTGCGTACGGCGGACGCTTACGGGATCGAGTGCGTCGGCATCCGCAGAGGCTGGCAGGGCCTGATCACAAGCGACTTTGTGAAGCTGTCCGGCGAGGCCGTCGGCCATACGCTTTCGCGCGGCGGCACGATCCTATACACGGCGCGTTCCGAGGACTTTATGACCGAGAAGGGACGTAAAAAGGCGGTTGCGACCTGCAAGATGCTCGGCCTGGACGGCATCGTAGCCATCGGCGGCGACGGCACGTTCCGCGGCGCGCTCGAGCTTTCGCGGCTCGGCATTCCGACGGTCGGCATCCCGGCAACGATTGATAACGACGTGGGCTGCACGAACTATACCATCGGCTTCGATACCGCGTGCAACACCGCGATTGACTGTATCGACAAGCTCAGAGATACGATGCAGTCCCATGAACGCTGCTCGGTCGTCGAGGTCATGGGACGCAACGCGGGCTTTTTGGCCTTGTATGTCGGCATCGCGGTCGGCGCGACGGCGGTGCTCGTCCCGGAGCATGAGCTCAATTTTGAAAACGACGTTGTCAAGCGCATTCAGGATTCGCGCCTTGCGGGCAACACGCACTTCATGATCGTCGTCGCCGAGGGCGTCGGCAGCGCCGTCGATATCGGCCGCCGCATCAAGGAGGAGGTCGGCATCGACCCGCGTGTGACCGTGCTCGGCCATATCCAGCGCGGCGGCGCGCCCAACGCGCGTGACCGCGAAACCGCGACCCGCATGGGCTACTACGCCGTGCGCGCGTTTGCGGAGGGCCGCGGCAACTGCATCATCTGCACGCAGGAGGGCGACATCACCGAGATTCCGATCGAGGAAGCTCTGCAGATGAAAAAACACCTCCAGATGTACCGCTATGAGATCATGGAGGCTATGCAGATCGGCAGCCATATCGAGCGCCCGAAGAAGGATTAAGGGTTACATACAAGTACACTAAAGGGAGCTGCGGCTCCCTTTTCGTATGCTTTCAGATCGGCTCGCCGCCGATATACACGCGGCGAAGGGTCAAGGATGCGTCGCAGACGACAAAGTCCGCATATTTTCCCGGCGCGATGGCGCCGAGCCTGTCGTCCAGTCCGGCAGCCCTTGCCGGAACGAGCGAAGCGGCGTTGATCGCGTCGGCTTCGGGAATCCCGAAGCGGATCGCGTTCCCAAGATCGGTAAACAGGTTCGACGCCGCGCCGGCAATCGTGCCGTCCGAAAGCCTCGCCACGCCGCCCGAAAGGGTCACGTCCTGTCCGCCGAGCGTATACGTGCCGTCCGGCATGCCGCAGCAGCGCAGCGAATCGGAGATCAGGCAGACGCGGCCGGGGAACAGCGCAAACGCCGCCCGCACGACGGAGGGGTGCACATGGTATCCGTCTGCGATCAGCTCGACAGTCACGTTCTTACGGTCGAACGCCGCGCCGATCACACCGGGCTTGCGGTGATGCAGCGGCGGCATCGCGTTGAACAGATGCGTCACATGATCCGCGCCCGCGTCGAACGCGGCAAGCGTTTGGGCATAGTCGGCGTCGGTATGCGCGACCGATACGCGGCAAAGCGATTTGGCCTGCTCGATAAACGGGATCGCGCCGTCCGTTTCGGGCGCGATGTCAACGATCCGGAGCAGCCCGCCGCAGTCGTCATAGAGCGACCCAAAAGCGGCAAAGTCCGGCTTGCACAGGTAGGCGGGGTTTTGCGCGCCCTTCTTCGCTTCGGATAAGAACGGCCCCTCGACGTGGACGCCGGGCACGCGGGCAAGGCCAGGTTTCGGCGCATCGTGCAAGGCTCTTGCGGCGCGGAACGCCTTGGACAGCACCGCAAAGGGCAGCGTCATGGAAGTGGGCAGGAATGTCGTGACGCCGTGCGCGGCTTCGTAGGCCGCCATTTGGCAAAGCCCCGCCTCGTCGCCGTCCGAAAAGTCCGCGCCCGCCGCGCCGTGCGTATGGATATCCACCAATCCCGGCAGCACCTTCGCGCCGCAAAGCGATTCGCCGCCGGTCACTTGCCCCGGCAGAATTTCGGCAAACCGCCCGTTTTCGACGCGGAACCCGCCGCGCACATAGCCGGTCGGGGTAAAGAGCAGGGCATCGGTAAACAGCATAAAAACCTCCCAATAGGTGAAATGAAAGCCGGGCTATCCCGGCTTTTTTGTTGTTATTTCCGCTTTCGCAAAACGACAAGCGCCGCAATGCCGATGGCGGCGGCGAGCCCCGCCGCGCAAAGCAGCGCGATCACCGGCAGCGTCCACACGGTCGGCGCGGAAACGGTTTCCGGGGCGGGGGAGACGGCGTGCGTCGGCGCTTCGGTCGGAACCGGTGTGTCGGTCGGCGCGGGCGTATCAGTCGGGACGGGCGTCAGCGCTTCGGTCGGCGCGGGCGTATCGGTCGGGACAGGGGTCGGCGTGTCGGTAGGCGCGGGCGTATCCGTCGGAACAGGGGTCGGCGCTTCGGTCGGCGCAGGGGTTTGCGTCGAAAGGTTCGCATACAGCAGCGCGGGGTCGATGTTGTCGAACGCGTCCGTTCCGGCCTCGACGGTGCCGTAGACCATGCCGAAGCGGGCAATCGAATACGGTTCGCGCACGCCGTTCACATGGTGGCGGCCGCTTTGCTGTGATTCGTGCAGGGCAAACGCCTGCTTGGCGACCTCAAACGCGGTCTTGCCGCCGAGCGCGGCAATCGGCGTGTCGATATCGAGCGTCAGGGGATTTTCGGGATAGAGGTGGACATAACACTTTTTGACCTCCCATGTCCCGAAGGCCGCGGCGGAATCGGGGTCATACGCGGGATCGGCGCAAAGCTGTACGGCTTCGGTGACGCAATGCGCGACACGCGAGTGCTGCCAATGGCCGTATTCGCCGTTGTAGTCCTGCGTGAACACGACCAGCGGCCTGTGCTCGCGCAGCAGCCGCACCAGCGCCTTTGTCACGTCCTCGGCAAGAAACTTGGAGCCTTCCGTGGAACGGCGCGCCTGCGGCACGTCGGCAAAGCCCAAAAACAGCGGGTAATACCGGGAGCCCATCGCCCAAACGCCGTTCTGCGCTTCGGTCATGCGCTCGCGCTTCGAGGCGGTCAAAAAAGCGACCGTGCCGACCTTGCCGTCCTTCGCGCCGTAAAGCGGGATGCAGGCGCCCATGAACAGCGTATCGTCGTCCGGGTGCGTGGCGATCAGCAGGTAATCGAGGTGCTCCGGCGCGGGCTGCCAGTCGTGGTACGGATGGGGCGTGACGCCCTCCGAATACATCTGGGCGCGGACGACCGTCATACCGCCCTCGCCCGCGATCACCTCCACGGCGCGCGCGCCGTCCGGCAGCGGATAGAAGCTGTCCATATACGGCGGCAGCGGCGTTTCGGCAAGCACCGCGCCGTCCCGGTCATACGAAACGACACGGGCGGTTTGGGGCACGGTGAGCCATTGCGTGCAAAGGTAGTAGGCGGGTACGTCGTCTGTCCAAGCGAACCGGAACAGCTCGCCCTCGGCAAACGTGACGGTGGCTTCAAAGAAGCGGCTGTGGATCGCCGTTCCCGCGCCGGGGTGGCGACCCGTATACGTCAGCGTGCAGCTTGCGGAGAGGTCCTTTGCGGCGGGCGCATCGTCGGCCACGGCGAACGCGGGCAAAAGACACAGGCAAAGCAGCAGCAGGATCGTGTGTTTTATCGACTTCATCCGCGGCGTCTCCGGATCGCCTGCACCAGCGATATGCCGCCGATGACGATCAGACCGAGCGCGGCGGCGCCGACGGCAAGCCAAACGATGTTGGACACCGGCGGACGCCCTGCGGGTGCGTGCGGCGCTTCGCCTTCGTCAGCGACGGGCGCGTCGGGCTTGGGCGTTGCTGTGCTGTTCTGCACGGAGCGATCCTCATAGTGCGGCGCTTCGGTCACGGGAACCGGCGTGTCGGTCGGCGCGGGCGTGGGGGTCGGCGTGGGCGTCGGGGTCGGGGTCGGCGTGGGCGTAGGCGTCGGGGTGGGGATCGGCGTCGGGGACGCGTAGGAGAGAAAGCTCTCCGGCGCAAGACCCGCAAGCAGGTCGGGCTCCGCGCCCTCGGTCAGCAGCTGCATCGAAACGGACTGCGCAACACCGTCGCGGTAGACGCGGCGCGACGCCTGCAGGCGGTAGGCCTCGTTCAGCGGCGCGGCCTCCGCATCGGTCAGCGTCAGCGTGATCGGGCCGTTTTCGGTCAGCACATAGTTTTTCACAACGCTGTTTGTCACGGTCGGCCAGACCTTTTCGACGATCTGCCCGGCGCCGAGGCCGTCGGTGATCCAGATCTTCGGCGCGCAGAGCGACAGCAGCGACGCAAACGCCTTTCTCGCTTCGGAGGGCTGATAGCGGCGCTGCGCGCCCTTCAGCGTGTCGTAAGCGGGCTTTTGCCAGTTCCAGAAGATCGGCTCGCGCGGGATGCCCATGGCGCGGAGCGTTTGGATGCACTCGGCCTTGCGATCCCGAAGGTCGTTGTAGATATAGCAGACCTGCACGGAAAGGTGATAGTCGGTCAGCGTTTTCAGAATCGGCGCGGCGATAAGCGATTCATCCCCGACGTGCGTTAACAGCAGCACAACGTCGGCGGGCTTGTCGTTGGATGCAAACGGGATCGAGGCCTCGTCCGCTACCGGCACGAACTCCGCGATCTCCATTTTGGTGCCGGACAGCCGCACGGCGGTCGCGCCGTTCAGCGGCAGATACGTGTTCAGCATCGAGGGCGTGATCGTTTCGGTGCGCATCACGATGCCGTCCGATCCGTAGAAGTCCGCGCGGACGCGTCCCGGCACCGAGAACCACGAGATCCATACGCCGTCGGTGCCCTCGGCAATGTCGGTCAGCTCGACGCGGCCGCTTGCCGGGATCACCAGATAGGTTTTTTCATTGTTGTCGCAAAGAAAGCTCTCCTTGCCCGCCTTAGCGTCCGGGACAAGGTAGGTGTCCGCCGTCGAAAGCACGGGCAGCGTCAGCAGCAAAAGCGCCAGCAGCGCGGCAAAAATCCGAAAATGCTTCATCATTGCACCTCCGCATTGCCGTTGTGCTGCAGCGGCGCGTTCACGTCCGGCACAAGGTCGGAATAGCCCCACATCAGGGCGTCCACCCACGGACGCTGATAGTCCGCCGCGCCGGGGCGGCCGTCGTGCTGATTCAGGTGCTCGCCCATAAAGAGCATACCGGTGGAGCAGCCGCCGTCGAGGTTGAACGCCTGCACGCAGCCCTCCTTCACAAAGAGGTCACGGAATTCGGTCAGCGTCAGCCCGTAGCTGTAGCCGTTCTGCCGACCGTCCGCCACGATCGCCACCAGATGCCCCGGCTCGATCATGCCGAGCCCGACGCGCGGATTCACGCGGTTGACGCGGAAGGTGTGCACGTTGTCATTCGGCACGCCGTTTTTGATCAGCCACGGCCCGAACGAATACGTGTCACGCACGCCCATTTCCAGAAGCTCCTCGGCGCGGATCTCGCCGCGCTCAAAGACCTGGATCGCCATATCGTTGTCGGTGAAAGCCATGACCGCCTCGCCGACGTAGTTGCTGTATACGCGCCCGTGGCGGATCAGCGCGCCCTTCCATTCCTGCTCGGCGTTGATCATATTGTCGCCGGTGATGGCCAGCACGGCCTTGTTTTTGCGCACGATCTTATACGGCTGCGTCATCGTCGTGCCGTTTTCGCCGTCGTCGGCAAAGCCGCTGCGGTAGGTGCTGTATTCGCGCATATAGATGTGCGCGACAAGATAGACGAGCGGCATTTCGGTCGTCGGACGATCCTCCGGGAAGAACTTCGTTTCATGTCGGTCGATCACGATGGAGAGCGCCTCGCTCGAATAGGACCAATGCCCGTTTTCCCGATCCTCTACCACGACCTCCTCGTCGGTGAACAGATCGTCCGGCACTTCGGCATACGTCGGCAGCGGAAGCAGCAGCGTGCATAACAACAGAATAACAGTTCGGATGCGCAGTTTCATTTGCAGTTTGGTTCAGCCTTTCTGATTCAATGCTCCCCGCCCTTGCGGGGAAACGGCGATATGCGCCGGAGTTTTCAGGATTTCTTTTTGCGCCGGAGCAGCAGGATCGCGCCGCCGGTCAGCAGCGCCGCGCCGCCGAGCAAAAGCCACGGCCACAGCGGAGCGGGCTTTGCCGCGGGAACCGGCGCCTCGGTACATTCGGGCGGCTCGGTCGGCGTCGGGGTGGGCTCGTCTGTCGGCGCAGGCGTCGGCGTCGGGGTAGGCGTGGGCGTCGGCGTTGGGGACGGCGTCGGGGTAGGCGTGGGTGTCGGCGTTGGGGTCGGCGTCGGTTCCGGCGTCGGGGTCGGCGTCGGCGGGACATAGAACGAGAACAGCGTTTCGTCGATATTGTCGAACGCGTCCGCGCCGGGCTCGACGACACCGTAGGCCATGCCGAAATGGGCAATGGAATAGCGGCTGTACTTGTCGTGCACCTCGTGACGCCCGCCGTTTTGCGACATGTGCATCCGGAACGCCGCCTCTGCGACGCGGAACGCGCTCTTGCCGCCAAACGCCGCCAGCGGCGTGTCGATATCGAGCGTCAGCGGGTTTTCCGGCCAAAGATGCACATACAGCTTCTGCACCTGCCATGTGCCGTACTGCGCCGCGGATTCCGGATCATAGGCCGGGTCGGCGGCGCATTTGACGGCGTCGGCGACGCTCTTGGAAACCACAATATGCTGCCAATGTCCGTATTCTCCGCCGATGTCCTGCGTGAACACGACAAGCGGATGCCGCTGCCGCAGCATGCGCACGATGGAGCGCGTCACATCGCCCTGCAGAAAATATTGCCCGTGCGTGGCCCAATACTGATACGAAATATCGGGATAGCCGAGGAAGATCGGGTAATAGACCGATCCGCTTGTCCATACGCCCGCAAGCGCCTCGGTAATGCGCAACCGGTTCGGAGAGGTCGCAAACGCGACGGTGCCGACATAGCCGCGTTCCGCACCGTAGATCGGCACGATGCTGCCCATAAACAGTACATCGTCGTCCGGGTGCGTGGCGATCACAAGATAATCGAGCGTGTCCGGCGTGTCCTGCCAGTCAAAAAACGGAGAGGGGAGGATGCCCTCGCCGAACAGCGCAAGCCGCGCCAAGGACATGCCCTCGCTTCCCGCAACCAGTACCGCGCGGACGGCGCCTTCGGGAACGGCGGTGACGGTGTCGTACCGCGCCAAAAAGATGTCTTCCCCCAGCAGCAGGCCGTCTGCGTTGTAAAAACGAATCACGGTGTCGCCCGGCAGCTTTTCCCATTGGATGCAGAGCTGCCGCACGTTTGGCGCGGATTCCCAGGAAAATGCAAGCGTCCGGCCTGCGCCGAAGCCTACGCATTCATCGATCCATTTATCCAGAATATGCTGCTCCAGACGCCGCTTCAGCGGAAGCTCCACGTCGAACGTTACGGCGTTTGTCATATTCATCGCGGTCGGCTTTTGCAGCGACGGCGAGAGCGACGGCACAGGCGTCGGTGCGGTCTGCGCTTCGGGCGGCTCGGTCGGCGTCGGCTCCTCCGCCAAGGTGAACCGTGGAACGGTCAGCAGCAGAAGCAGCGCAAGGATCAAAGAAACCCGCTTCATTTACGCATCTCTTTTCCGCTTCATCAGATACGATCCGGCGACGATGCAGCCCACGGCGAGCACCGCTGCACCGATCAAAAGACCGACGGTGCGGGCGGGAACACCCTGCGGCTCGGTGCCGGGCCGTTCGGTGGGGAGCGGCGTGGACGCGGGCGCGTCCGTCGGGACGGACGTGGGCGTCGGGGAAGGGGAGGGCGTATCGGTCGGCGCCGCCGTCGGGGTTGGGGACGGCGTATCGGTCGGTTCGGGCGTCGGGGTCGGCTCCGGCGTGGGCGTCGGCACCGGCGTCGGGGTCGGAAGGTTCTTATAATACAGCGTTTCGCTGATGTTCGCAAACGCATCGTCTCCGGCTTCGACGACGCCTGCCGCCATGCCGAATACGTTGAACGGGAAGCGGCCGGTGTTGCGCTCGACCGCAAAGCCGTAGCTTAACTGCGTCACATGCTTGCGGAACGCCGCGCGCGCGACCTGATACGCGTCAAGCCCGCCAAACGCCTCGAGCGGCGTATTCGCATCCAAAAGCAGCGGGTTTTCCGGCCAAAGATGCCGATAGACCTTTTGCACCTGCCATGTGCCGAACTGCATGGCGGATTCCGGATCGTAGGCCGGATCGGCGGCGAGCGTGAACGCTTCGACGGCGGCCTTCGAGGTCAGCTTGTGCTGCCAATGCCCGTATTCGCCGTTCTCGTCCTGCGCGAACACGACCAGCGGCTTATACTGCCGGTACGTCCGCACGACATGCAGCAGCAGCTCGTCGTATTGGAACGTCGCCTTTTTCGCGTCGGACGCGGACGGCGCCACGTCCGGCATCCCGAAGAACAGCGGGCGGTAGCGAAGCCCCATCGCCCATGCGCCGTTTTCGGCCTCGGTCATGCGCTCGCGGAAGCCGTAGGTCGCATACGCGATCGTGCCGACATAGCCGCGCTCCGCGCCGTAGATCGGAATGACCGAGCCGAGGTAGAGCACGTCGTCGTCCGGGTGCGTCGAAAGCAGCAGGTAGTCGAGATTCTCCGGCAGCTCGCGCCAATGATGGTACGGCTCCGGCAGCACGCCGTGGCTGAACACGCGCAGCTGACAGACCTTCATTTCCGCGTCGCCCGCGGTGACCGTCGCCTTGCGCGCCTCGGCGGGCAGCTCGAACACGGTTTCCGGGTGCGCGGCCAAAGCGACCTCGTCCAGCAGCGCGCCCGCACCGTCATAGAGCGAAACGGTCACGCCGTCCGGCAGCTCCAGCCATTGCAGGCACAGCCAAGCGGCGGGCACATTGTCCTCCCACAGCACCGAAAAGCCCGTGTGCGGGTCGAAGATCTGATAGGACTTCAGCAGATCGTCCAGGATGCGCGTCGCAGCATACCGGTATTCTCCGGCGTCGAGGGTGCATTTTCTCGTTACGTTTTCCGCGTCGTCGTCTGCGGCTGCCGCGGCGGGCAGCACGGCAAGCAGCAGCATAAGCCCGACCAGCAGGATACATTTCCATTTTTTCATACCCTACATCATACCATATTCGACAGGAAAAGAAAACCGATAATTTGTAATTTAACAAATTCGTCATGTAATAATAAGAAAGAAGCGATCCCCCTTCGGAAACCGCTTCATGATGTGTTTATCGATTCAATGCAGCAGCAAAAAAAGGCCGCCGTTCTGCTCGATGACCTCGCCGAGCCGATCCGTGAACGTTAAGGCAAAGCCGCCGTTTTCATCGACCGCGCGCTCACAGCGATAGAGGATGTACGCGCCGTCCTCCTCGTTCAGCGCAAGGTAATCGCCCGCCGTGCCGAACGGCGAGAGCGCCCCGGTGCGCGCCGCAAGGTCGAACCAGCCAACCTTGGCCTGCGTGCCGTCGCCGTGCCCGAAATGATAGGTATAGAGCACATCCCATTCGCCGTCATAGTTGAGGTCGCACAGGATCACGTCCAGCACGCCCTTGCCGTCGTCGCCCTCGCCGAGCCGGTAATAGTCGCCGTCCAGAACAAGGTAGGAATACCCGAGCCCGATGTGCCGGATCACCGACGCGTCGGCCGCGCTTTGCAGCTCCGGGGGCGTGATGTCGAGCCAGTTTTCGGCGGCAAAGGATTCTGCGCCGTAGTTTTCGATCTCCTCTGCGCTAAGGCCCAGCTTGTCAAGGCCCGGCGCAAAGGCCGGGTGCCGGTCCGCGTCATAGCTGCGGTTGGGCAGCGGCGTCGGGCCGGGCGTGTCGGTCGGGATCGCCGTCGGCCGCGGCGTGGCCTTTGCCGGGCGCAGGGATTGCTGCACCAGGATCGTGCCGCCCATCGCAAGCAGCAGCAGCGTCAGCCCGCCCAAAATGAACAGCAGTACCGTGATCGCCTTGGGCAGCCCTTTGGTTTTCTTTGATTTGCGTTTAGATGTTTCCATGTGTTCCTTTCTATGCCCCGAATGCGGCAAGCTCGGCGGTCAGCGCGGTTTTCAGCTTTGCGATATGCACGCCGTCGATCAGCCGGTGGTTCACCTGCACCGTGTAGGGCAGCGTCAGCCGCCCGCGCTCGTCCAAAGTGAATTGCCCCCAAAGCACGCGCGGCGTGCTGTCGTCCCGGTTCAGCGGAAATTCCTGCGTCACGTGCTCGTAATCGAACCACGGCAGGCAGGAGATGTAGACGTTGTGCCCCGCTTCGTCGGCCTCGGCGGAGGGCAGCGGGGAGGAAAGCGTGCTTTCGGTGCGCTTCATGCGCGCGGCAAAGTCCGAAAGCGGTTCGCCCTCGATCCACGGGATCGTGTTGATGCCGAACAGCTCGTCCGGCAGCGGGAACGTGTAGGACGGGTCGAGCTACTCGTTTAGGTATACGACCTCGCCGCGGATCTCATAGCGGTATTCCTCGAGCCCGTTGATCGCGCGCATCGTTGCCCAGATCATGCCCGCGTAGAACGAAATCCCCTCCGCCTTGCAAAAGCGGTGCAGCGCCGTCACGTCGAGCCGGAACGTCACGCTGTAAAACGGCACCTCGAGCCGCGCAAACAGGCGGTCGTGCGCGTT
>CAMHJE010000074.1:0-10893 GCA_946185305.1 uncultured Clostridia bacterium
GTTCATGCCGAGCAGCAGCAAAACGGTCAGGGCGAGATAGAGAAGCCAACCCAGCAGCCGCATCACGAGGATCGCAAGCGAATACCGTTTCAGCGACAGATTGCGCGGCTTTCCACAGCCCCAAACGAACAGGAAGATAAACCCGATGACCGGAATGTGGAACAAGACAGTGAGCCAGAAATACTGTGCTGTTGTCAGCAGCAGGCGAGAATCGGTCACCGATGTGAAGCCGGATTCCGGTTCCTTTATCGGTTCCGCTGCGGGCTGCTCGGCGACAGGTGCTTTAGGCTCCGGCTCCGGCGTGGGCGCAGGTACAGCGACAGGTTCCTGTGTCGGTTCCAAAGTAGACGCTTCGGCAGGCGCGGCAATCGGTTCTTCGGATGTTGCTTGTACCGGTTCTTCCGACGGAGCGGCCGGCGACTCCGGGATCGCCTCCGCTGCGGGGATCGGCGTGCCGCATTCCGTGCAGAACTTGGCGGTATCCTTCAATTCAGCTTGGCAGTTAGGACATTTCATGGCAAACTCTCCTTCCTATGGTACAATAATGATGTTTTTTCCGTCGGTATAGGCAGTGATGACGCCTTCCCTGTCGGTTCTGTATAACGTAATTTGATGCTCCGATAAGCGGTCGAGCACCGCTTGGTGTGGGTGTCCGTATTCGTTGTCCTTCCCCATGGAGCCTATGGCATACCGCGGCGCAACGGCCCGTAAGAGCGCTTCACTTGTCGATGTATAGGAGCCATGGTGCCCGAGCTTCAAAACGTCGGCATGCAGCTGTTCCATATCATAATGCCGCAAAAGCAGCTCTTCGGTTCGTGTTTCCATATCGCCGGTCAACAGAAACGAAACATCCCCGTAACGAACCCGCAGCACAATCGAAGCGTTATTGGCGTCCTCATACACCTGTCCTTTTAACGGATTCAGTACTTCGATCCGAACATCGGGATCCCACAAAATGACCGTTTCATCATCGGTATCCCGCACGGCGCATCCGTTCCGCTGCAGCCGAAGCAGCATCTGCTCATACACCGATGTATCGGCAGGAAACGTCGTCAGGTAAAACGTGCCGACTTCATAATTACGCAGCAGCATCGGCATTCCGCCGATATGATCCGCGTGCGGATGCGTAGCGATCACGATATCCAGTTTATGAATATCGTATGCTTCGAGATCCCGCCGCAGAGCAAAATAGGATTCCTCCGGCCCCGCATCGACAAGCATGACCTTTCCGCCGGGGCTTTTTAGAAGGATTGCATCACCCTGCCCCACATCCAGAACGCTAACCGAGAGGAGCGGGCGGTCGGCAAACGCTTCCGGCGTCGGAACCGGTGCGGTCAATATCTCTGTTTCGGAGTTGGCGGTACAGGATATCGGATGCCGCGAAACGAGCGTCCATACGATTCCGGCAATGAGCAGCAGCAGAACTGTGCCGAGCAATAAAAGCCGTGTCCTTTGCGCAGTTGTGGCGCGACGCGGCTTATTCATCCGTTCCGCGTAAACAGACTGTTGCCGATCCGTTTCTTTCATGTGGTCATTATACAATATTTTTTGCTTCAATGCAAGAAGTAAAGCAACGTCGCTTTATGATCGCACGATACATGTTTATCGGCGGCTTTCAAATAAGCGGCAATCTCCTTTTGCAAACGGATTTTCAAGAACCAATACTGTAATGCTTCCATGGTTGTTTCCTCCCTTTCTTTAACGGGATCAGCATACGTTTGATTCTGTCCGTTTTATCGTACTATCTTGTAAAGGGTTTGTGAACGTGCTATACTGTGTCTATCATTCTTAGGAGGATTTACAAGATGGAATATCCTAAGCCCTCTTTGACTGCCGATATGTGCTTGTATGCACGGGAAGGCGACGATGTGTATGTGCTTTTGATTCGCCGCGGACGGTCGCCCTTTGCCGGCGCATGGGCATTTCCCGGCGGTTTTGTCGAAAAAGGGGAAACCGTTGAGGACGCCGCTGCACGCGAGCTCGCTGAGGAGACCGGCGTGGAAGGGCTGCGGTATGAACCGGTCGGCGTTTTTTCCGAAGCAGGACGCGATCCGCGTGGATGGACTGTAACCTCCGCCTATCGCAGCGAAGTTGTTCGTGCCGATATCCGTGCCGTCGGCATGGATGATGCGGTGGAGGCAAGCTGGTTCCGTATTTCCTTCTCTGCAAAAGATGATTCCCTGTCCATGATGCTGACAAACGGCAACGAAGTATTGACGGCTGTCCTGTCCGAGCCGTATGAAGCCGCCGGGCAACTCCGCTACCGCAGGCAGGAAGCGCAGGGCATTGCGTTCGATCACCCGAAAATTCTTGCCGCTGCATTATATCAAAACCGCATTGAGGAGGCGCTATGAACTATGATTTTGAACAGGCGCCGAACCGCCGCGGCGTCGGTGCTATCAAATGGGAATTGATGCTGCATAAATGCGGTGCTTTACCTGCCGATGTTCTCCCTTATTCCATTGCGGATATGGAGTTTGCAACTGCGCCGGAAATCAACGAAGGGCTGATCGACTATCTGCAGCACAACACACTCGGTTACACATGGCCGACCGACGCATACTATGACGCCGTCAGCCGGTGGATGCAGCGTCGTCATGGTTTTTCCGTTGATCGGTCGCAGATCGTCCTTTCGGACGGCGTTGTACCGGCTCTTGATGCGGCGGTACGCATTTTCACAAAGCCCGGCGACGCAGTTCTTGTTCCGACGCCGGTCTATCATCCGTTTTTTCATGCCGTAGAGCAAGCAAACCGCACGCTTGTGACCTGTGATCTCTCCTATCGGGATAGCGTCTATACCTTTGATTTCGATGCTTTTGCCGCATCGGCTGCTCGTTCGGATGTGACCCTGTGTATTCTTTCCAGTCCGCACAACCCGATCGGCAAGGTCTATACCCGTGACGAACTGACCCGGATCGCTGAAATCTGTCTCAAAAATAACGTTTACCTGATCTGTGATGAGATTCACAACGATTTGATCCTTCCCGGTGTTACCTTTGCAAGTGCAGGCACACTTCCGAGCGCGCTTCGGCAAAACATCCTGCTTTGCACCGCGCCGAGCAAAACGTTCAATCTTGCGGGGCTTGCCTGTTCGAACCTGATCTTCTTTGATGAAGCGCGAAAAAAGCAGTTTGAAGAAGGCGGCGGCGCGCATAATGTTAATGTTCTCGGATTGATTGCCTGTAAAACGGCGTACGAGAAAGCAGAACCATGGCTCGATGCGCTGCTGCTCCGATTAGAAGATAACCGAAAGTCCGTCGAAGCCTATTTGCAAGCCGAGCTGCCGATGCTGCATGCTGTGCGCTTGGAAGGTACCTACCTGATGTGGATCGACTGCCGCGCGCTCGGCATGGCGCATACCGAGCTTCTCACATTTTTAGAGAAAAAGGCACTGCTGTATCCGAATGACGGCGCGATGTTCGGCCACGCGGGCGAAGGCTTTATTCGGTGGAATATCGCGTGTCCTAAGGCGAATCTGTTGTCGGCTTTGGAACGGTTGAAGCAAGCCATTGTGCAAGGAGGGCTCTATGGTCAATATCGGAAATGATTGGGATGAGATCTTAAAGGATACTTTTGCTTCAGAAAACTATCGGCAGCTTCGTGCCTTTTTGGCGCAGGAATACCGCACGCAGCGTATTCATCCCGATATGTACCATATTTTCAACGCGCTGAAGCTGACAAGCTATGCGAATTGTAAAGTCGTCATTTTAGGGCAAGACCCGTACCATGGTCCGAACCAGGCACACGGCTTGAGCTTTTCCGTACAGGAGGGTGTGGAGCCGCCGCCTTCGCTGCTGAATATTTTTAAGGAACTGGAAAATGATGTCGGCATTCCCGAACCGACGACCGGCAATCTGACCTGTTGGGCTAAGCAGGGCGTGCTGCTGCTGAATACGGTACTGACCGTGCGCGAACATATCCCGAACAGTCATAAAAATCGCGGCTGGGAAGCTGTGACCGACGCCGTAATTGCGGCTCTCGATCAAAAACAAACGCCTGTCGTATTTCTGCTGTGGGGCGCAAACGCAAGGAATAAGGCGCGTATCGTCCGCAATCCGATCCATGTCCGTCTCGAAGCGCCGCATCCGAGTCCCCTGTCTGCGTATAACGGATTCTTTGGCTGCAAGCATTTTTCAAAAGCCAATGCTGCGCTGATCGCTTCCGGACAAACGCCGATTGACTGGACGGTAAAGCCCGTATAACCGTATACGACAAAGGCGTGTCCGCTATGGGCACGCCTTTTTATATTTTCAATTGTTTATAGGCCGAGTCGTTCGTACTGCTCCAACGGTGCATCATGCGATCGCATCAGACCGATCAGCGTATTTTTTAAGCGATCTTCCAGTTCGTCGTCCTCGATCGGATGTTCCTGTGCGGGATCGTTCTGTAAGTCATAGATGCGGGAATCCGCATTATCCGCGCTGCGCGGGCCGAAGCCGCCGGAGGACGCCGTAATGTTCACGATCTCCGCGGGGATGCGATATACCGGATACTCGGTCCACGACAGGTTTGCAAATCCGATCTTTTTATACTCCTCCGGATCAATCGAATCTATGCCGTAATACTTTCCGGAGGTGGCAGGCATGGCCGTATAGACGTTCAAAGGACGGTTATCTTCCCTCGCCGCTGCACGGAAATACGTATACTGTCCGTCGAAGCAGTTCACGCTCTTGCCGAAATAACCGTACAGCACTGCATCGCGTACCTTGTCCGCTTCACCCGCGAGCAAGGGCAAAAGGGTCTTTCCGTGAATCGTATGATGGAGTATCGACGGATTCACACCAAATAGGTTAAGCAAGGTCGGGTACAGGTCGATATTCTGCGTCATGGCATCAACGTGCTTTTGCACTGCGTTCGGATGCCAAATCAGCAGCGGTAGACGAAACACTTCGTTGTAGGCAGGCATATAGTTTTTCGACCAGTAGCCGTGTTCGCCGAGCATGTAGCCATGATCGGTTGTAAAGATCACCATGGTATCGTCCCACAGATTCTTGCGGTCGAGTACATCGAAAATCTTACCGATATACGCATCCGTCATCGAGAGCAGTGCCTTATAGCGCACGCGCAGATGCTTGGTTTGTTCCTCGGTAAAGGTATTCGGCGCATAGGGCGCCCAATAGTTTTGCTCTCCCTCGTCCACCTTCGCTTCATCGGCATAGAGATCGAGATACTTTTGCGGCACATCGAACGGCTCGTGCGGATCGAAGCCCTCCGCCCACAGGAAGAAATTGTCCGCTTCGGCATTCTGCTCGAGCCAATCGGCCGCTTTCTGCATTGTCACCGGTGTCGGATAGGTCTGCTCCTCGGTGAAAGCGGTCATGTTATCCTCATGCGCCGCGGAGAACTGACCGATATAGCCCTCCGGCCTTTCAGGCAGTTTACCGTTTGCCCGCGGATGCAGTCGCCACGGGTCCTTCTCTTGACCGCGCACAAGGTCATACGTCGTAAACGCGTTCAGGTAATTCTCGCCGCCGATACGGATATAGTGATAATGGTCGGTCACGATATGACTGAACACGCCTTCCGAGGCAAGCATCTTCGGCAGCGGCTGATCAAACGGCTCGATCCCTCCCCACGGCTTTTCCAAAAAGTTCAGCCGTCCCGTCATCAGATCCCGCCGCGCAGGCATGCAGGGTGCCGAGCCGCACCAATGGTTCTCGAACACGGTGCCGCGTGCTGCAAGCCGGTCAAGATTCGGCGTAAAAGCCGGTTCTGTCGAGCCGTAGCATTTCAGAAATCTGCGGCATACACTGTCTACCAAGATCAATATAGCTTTCATAACTGACCTCCGTTTCTTTCTATTGATTATGATACCATAACGATAGACGGGAAGCAAGTGCAAACGTTTTCGTAATCTGAATTTTCCGTTCACTTGTTCCGTAAAGCTGTCTTGGGACATTGCGAATCCATGTACAATCTGCTATACTGAAACAAAAAAGGATGATCAATCATGGAACAGCAATCCAATACTGCAACGCAAAAGAAAGGTTCGCTCCTGCTGCCGATTCTTGCTATGGCCTGTCATTTGCTGCTGCCGGTAACATTTATGCTTATTCTTATGATTAATCTGATGATCAACGAAAGCCTTTATGCCGCCTTAGGCTTGGGGTCCTCGGCACTCTCCGCTTGGCTGCAGACGCTTTTAAGTGTGTTGCAGTATGGCTTATCTATGCTTGTTCCACTGCAAATCCTTGCCGGTATCGTGCTTGGCGCCGTATACCTTTTCACAAAGCGTAAACGTCCGATCGGGTATGTGCTTTCGATAGGCTCCATCGTACATCCTTTCTTTTGGATCGGATTGATTTCCATACTGTTCTCCACCGGCGTGCTTCGATTGATGTAAGGAGGAATTGCTTCCCGATGAAAATGAAACCCATTCCGCTTTTCATGCGGATTGTTTTCCCGTGCATGGCGATTGCGCTTTCTTCTTATCTTCTGTATCGCTATGACTATTTCGGCAATTTCCTTGCGGTTGATAATCCGCTTGGGATGCTGCCGATTGTATTGCTGCTTTGCTTTATTGCCGGTATGATCTTACTCTGTATCGTCAAATGGCAAAGACCTTCCGCATTTTTAACGCTGACCGTCGGAACGATATTAGCCTTGGCGCTATTCCCGAATGCCGTACAAAAGAATTGGTGGCTGCAAAAGCCGACTGAAGCGAACGGTGACACTCCCGACATTACAATCTATGCGCCGCATACGCCCGGCAACGCAACCGCAAAGCTCGATCATCCTGCGTCGTTGACGATTTCCGAGGATTTCCCGGTGATGGACGGCGCGCTGGCGCTCTACCCCGTCTATGCGGCTGTTGCGGACGCCGTCTATGATAAGGCGACATTCGATCCGAATGCGGTAATGTTTACGAACACGCTCCGTGCCTATGACGGCATCATTGCCGGTGAACGCGACGTGATTTTCTGTGCAGGACCTTCGAAAAGCCAGCGGGACGCTGCTGCCGCCGCGGGCGTCGATTTGGTGCTGACGCCGATCGGCTGGAAGACAATCTCGATCGGTCCCTTCTCACGGACGTGTGCTCTTCCGATCTCTTCCCGGTATAGATGTTGAGAATCCGATTGATGATCTTTCCGTGCAACAGATTCACAACATCTATTCCGGCAAAACGTCGCTTTGGGGTACGCTTGGCTGGCGAGAGGGCGGCGAAATCATTGCGTTTCAACGTCCCGACGGCAGCGGCAGTCAGACCGGCTTGGAAACGGTCATGGGCGATTTGCCGATCATTGCACCGCAGCCGCTTCCGAACAAGGCGCTGATCGGCTCGAATAGCTTAATGCAGCAGGTCTCGGTACGGTATCGCGGTGTGCAGCCCGCGCTTGGGTATTCATTCCGTTTCTTTGCGCAAACGATGTTTCCGAATCCCGATACGAAGCTGCTCAAAATTAGCGGTATCGAGCCGACGAACGAAAACATTCGTTCCGGTTTGTATCCCTATACGATGTACTTTTATGCCGTCACAAACGGAAAGCCAAAGGGCAATACAAAGCGGCTCATCGACTGGCTGCTGTCTGCCGAAGGCCAATCTTTGATCAAGCTATGCGGTTATGCGCCGCTGGCATAAATATGAGCGAAAGGAAAATGAAAAATGAAGCTGTTATTCATTCGTCACGGCGATCCCGACTATTCGATAGACTCTTTAACAGAAACCGGCCGTATAGAAGCGGAACTGGTCTCCGACCGTATCGCGCCTATGGAGATCACCGAATTCTATGTTTCTACGATGGGGCGAGCCAAGGCCACGATTGCACCTACCCTGCAGCGAACGGGACGGACTGCCATCGAATGTGATTGGCTTCGTGAATTCGGCCCTTCTATTGTGCGACCCGATACCAACGGTGTAAAGCGGGTATGCTGGGATTGGCTGCCTCAGGATTGGCTTTCCGATGAACGGTTCCTTTCGGATCGCCTATGGACGGAAAACGCATATTTGCAAGCGGAGGATATCGCTGCCTCTTACGCGCATGTAACCGAAGCATTTGACAAAGTACTTGCGGCTCACGGCTATGTTCGAGACGGGCGGTGGTATCGCGCGGAATATCCGAACACGGATACGCTTGCCTTCTTCTGCCATTTCGGTGTTTCCTGTGTGCTTCTCTCCCATCTTTTCAATGTATCACCGATGATCCTGTGGCACAGTCTGGCGATGGCACCGACTTCTGTGACGACCGTGTATTCCGAAGAACGCCGTCCGGGAATCGCATCCTTCCGCGCAAGTGCCATCGGCGATATCTCGCATCTTCTGAACGCAGGCCGCGAGCCCTCTTTCTCTGCAAGGTTTTGTGAAGTGTTCGGCAACGGGGATCGGCAGGATTAACCGAGAAATATTTCTCATTTTTACGCTCGCTTTATTGACTTTCCAATAGAAAAATCGTATAATGAAATCAAATTATCGGGAAGGTGTAGAGCTATGAAACCTCTGAAAACCGAATATTTTACCATATTGGAAGACGCGATCAATCAGCATCGGGAGGCAACCGGCGTTGCACCGACGATTTTGGAGCTTGTCGCGGCAACCGGTATCCCGCAGGCTACGATCAGCCGGTATCTTCGTTATATGCACACGCACGGAATGATTGAGTATGCCGGTCATCGCAGAATCAAAACGCGCGCCGAAGCAAAAATGAAAGAGGAAACCATCTCCATGCCGGTTATCGGGCGGATCGCATGCGGCGCGCCGCTTCTTGCCGAGGAAAATATCGAAGAATATGTTCGTCTTCCCGAAACGCTTGTCGGCAAAGGCAATTTCTTTATTTTGCGTGCCAACGGCCGCTCGATGATCAATGCCGGCATCAACGACGGTGATCTCGTCGTGATCCGTCAGCAGGAATCCGCCGAGCCCGGGCAGATCATTGTCGCGCTCGTCGATGATGATACGGCAACCTTAAAGCGGTACTACCCGCGCCGCAACAGCCGCGTGGAGCTCGTTCCGGAAAATGATGAATTCAAGGTGCAGACCATCGACCTTTCTGTGCAGCACTTATCCATTCAAGGCGTTGCTGTGAAGGTAATCAAAAATATCGAATAACCGAAAACCGGCATATTTGCCGGTTTCTATACGCTGGAGGGTTTCTTTATGTTGAAAACGCTGTGCTTGATTGCTTTTGTGATCTCTTTTTTGTATAATCTGCTGCTGCTTTGGCTGCGTACACGGTCAGAGCATAATCCGATTCCCGACACCGTTAAGGACGTATATGACGCGGAAACCTATAACAAATGGAAGCGGTATAACGCCGAACAGAATCGTTTCGGTCTTGTGCGCATTACCGTCGTGCATTTGGTTTCGTTTCTGTTGCTGCTGACAAATGCTTACGCTGCTGTTGCTTTGCCGATGCGCGAAAATCCGTATGTGGTTGCAATCCTTGTCGTCGTGTTTTATCAGTTCATCGGAACTCTTGTCGAGCTTCCGTTCGACTATTATCTGACGATGCGCATTGAAGAGAAATACGGGTTCAACCGCACCGACGCCAAAACGTTTTGGCTCGATCAAGTCAAGAATTATCTGCTCGGACTAATCCCGATTGTCGGCCTTCTGTGTTTGTTTGTACTGCTGCATCAAACACTTGGGGACTGGGTGCTGCTCCTCTCCGGCATCATTCTGTTTGTATTTATTCTGTTCATTTCGTTCCTTTCTCCGTTCTTTCTCAAGATCTTTAATAAGTTCACACCCTTGCCCGACGGTGAATTGCGGACAAAGCTGACGGCGCTTCTGGAAGGACACGGCTACAAAGTGCGGGCGATCCAAGTCATGGATGCATCGAAACGGTCCAGTAAATCCAACGCTTTCTTTACCGGATTCGGCCGAATGAAAACAATCGTTCTTTATGATACACTTTTGGAATCCTTTTCGGACGATGAAATTTGCGCTGTGTTTGCTCACGAAATGGGACACGGCCTGCATAAGGACACGTTGAAGATGCAGCTTTTGAACATCCTTACGATTGCCATTTTAGCCTTGTTCCTCTGGCTGAATGTTCGAACGGACGCTGTCTCAGCAGCTTTCGGTTTTGATCGCGTCAATTACGGATTTGCGCTTGTGCTGCTGTTTGATATAGAAATGGCGTTCCTTTCGCCGCTGATGGATCTGCTGCGTTCGTGGTTCTCCCGTCGGCACGAATACCGCGCCGACGCGCAGGCTGTCTCGGAGGGCTACGGTGAGCCGTTGATTGCAGGCTTGAAGAAGCTGAACCGCGAAAACCTCGGCGACCTTTCCCCCTCGCCCCTGCTCGTTAAGCTGACATACAGTCACCCGACGCTCGATCAGCGCATCCGGGCAATACAGAAAGCCAAATAGCACTTTATCAAAAACTCTCCACTCTGCAACGGAGAGTTTTTATGTCCCGGCAATGCTGCAAAAGCACCGGATTCATTTTGTGCCAAACCGCAGATTTTCGACTATTCTTTTACTACATTTCACACCAAGTTCAAACTCTGCACGTATTTTTGCCATTTATGGCGGTTATACTAATCACCGTAGAGAGAACCTCTACAACCTCCATTATACTTCCTAATAATACTCCCCCGGAGCAACGCGCCAACCCCTCGGCGCGTTGTTTCCATTTTGGCGATTGTCAAACGGTCTGCCCATGTTTTTCAAATAGAATATTGTCATCAATATCTTCGACTGCCGGACTGACGTTCATCCGTTACATCGTAGAGATGCAATCCGTGCTCCGCCGCATAAAAAGAACGATAACGCGCGTACAGATCCCTGATCCTGTACATCTTCTTGCCATCGGGATCGCCGTATGCTTGCGCCAATTCTGAAAAAGGCGGAAAAGCGGCATAATACCGTTCATCGAGTTCTTCAATCTCCGACACAATCGCATCCGCGTCCATGCTCTCATATCGTTCCATGACTTCCGGTCGAAGCGAAAT
>CAMHJE010000075.1:0-10860 GCA_946185305.1 uncultured Clostridia bacterium
CATGCAGACCGGCGAGCAGGTTGAAACCGCGCTCGACCCGGAAGAAATTGCAAAGCATTTGAGAGGATAAAACCATGGGAGAATTATTGAGTGGATGGAAACGCACCTGCTACTGCGCCGAGCTCGGCAAGGCCGACGCGGGCAGGGAAGTCACGCTTATGGGCTGGGTCAACGTGCGCCGCGACCTCGGCGCGCTGATCTTCGTGCAGCTGCGCGACCGGTCGGGCCTTATGCAGATCGTTTTCGATCAGAACACGCTGTCCGAGGCGGACTTTGCCAAGGCCAGCACGATCCGGTCCGAATATGTTTTGGCGGTTCGGGGCACCTTAGCTATGCGGTCCGCACCGAACCCGAACATGCCGACCGGCGACGTGGAGGTGCTCGTCAAGGAGTTCAAGATCCTGTCCGATGCGCAGACCCCGCCGATCGACACAAGCGACAACTGCAACGCAAGCGAATTGCTGCGATTGAAGTACCGCTACCTCGACCTGCGTCGCCCGTGCATGCAGAAGAACCTGATCATGCGCAGCAAAATTGCGCACATTGCGCGCGAATACTTCAACGAAAACGGCTTTATCGACATCGAGACGCCGGTACTCACCAAGAGCACGCCGGAGGGTGCGCGCGACTATCTTGTGCCGAGCCGCGTGCATCCGGGTTCGTTCTACGCCCTGCCGCAGAGCCCGCAGCTGTTTAAGCAGCTTCTGATGCTGTCCGGCTTCGACCGCTATATCCAGATCGCGCGGTGCTTCCGCGATGAGGACCTGCGCGCCGACCGTCAGCCGGACTTTACGCAGATTGACCTTGAGATGTCGTTTGTCGAGGCCGACGACGTCATGGCGATGAACGAGGGCTTCTTAAAGCGCCTGTTCAAGGAAACGCTGGACTACGACGTGCAGCTTCCCTTGCCGCGCATCAAGTGGATCGACGCCATGAACCGCTACGGTTCCGATAAGCCGGATACGCGCTTCGATATGGAGCTGAAGGATCTGTCCGAAGCCGTTAAGGATTCGATGTTCTCCGTGTTCCAAAACGCCTTAAAGGACGGCGGCAGCGTGCGCGGCATCGTCGCCAAGGGCGCAACCAAGCACTTCTCCCGCAAGGAGATCGACGCGCTCGGCGAGTTTGTCAAGACCTACCGTGCCAAGGGCCTTGCATGGATGAACTGGAAGGAGGACGGTCTTCAGTCCCCGATCGCCAAGTTCCTGACCGAAGCCGAGCTCGAAGCGATCAAAAAAGCGGCGGACTTTGAGCAGGGCGACGTGCTGTTCATCGTTGCGGACAAGAATGCGGTCGTGTGGCAGGCGCTCGGCGCGCTGCGCCTGAAGCTGGCGGACAAGCTCGGTCTGATCCCGGAGGGCAAGTATAACCTGCTGTGGGTTACCGAATTCCCGCAGCTCGAATGGAGCGAGGAAGAAAACCGCTTCGTCGCCATGCACCATCCGTTCACGTCCCCGATGGACGAGGACCTCGACAAGCTCGACACCGACCCCGGCGCCGTCCGCGCCAAGGCGTACGACATCGTGCTGAACGGCAACGAGATCGGCGGCGGCTCGATCCGTATCCACTCGTCCGAGCTGCAGTCGAAGATGTTCGAGGTCATCGGCCTCACGCCCGAGCAGGCCGAAGCCCGCTTCAAGTTCCTGCTCGACGCGTTGAAGTACGGCACCCCGCCGCACGGCGGTCTGGCCTACGGTCTCGACCGGCTGGCCATGCTGATCACCGGCTCGCCGTCGATCCGCGACGTGATCGCGTTCCCGAAGGTACAGAACGCGTCCTGCCCGCTGACCAACGCGCCGGATCCCGTCGATGAAAAGCAGTTAAGAGAGCTGCACATCGCGGTCACGGACTTTGAATAATGTGCCGTCCGCTGCTGCGGATGAAGGAACATAACTGTAATAATCCCAAGGAGGCAAACATTATGGCTAATGTAACGGTCGGAACTTCCGAAAACTTTGACGCCCTGCTGAACGCGGGCAAGCCGGTCTTTGTAGACTTCTGGGCGACCTGGTGCGGCCCGTGCCGCATGGTGTCCCCGTTTGTGGAGCAGCTCGCCGAACAGTACGGCGATCAGGTGACCTTTGTGAAGGTCGATGTGGACGAGGAACCGGGTCTTGCGCAGCGTTTCCGCGTCGCGTCGATCCCGAACCTTGTGCTGCTCAAGGACGGCGAGATCGTCGATCAGTCCGCAGGCGCGCGCCCGAAGGCGCAGCTGGAAGCGTTCTTAAAGCAGGTTCTGTAAGGCAAAGCGGCAAGGCCGCCGGGGATTCCCCGACGGCCTTTTTCTGTATACATGTTTTCTCAGATCGACCGAAGCCAGTTTTCGATAAACACGCTTTCAAATGCGTGTGCCGCGGCGTTCGGATGCGTGTTCTTCGGCGGATTCACGGCAAAGACGCGGGTGCGCGCGTCGCGCACGGCCTTGTCGATGGCGGGATTGGTCGAGCGCCCCATTGCCGGGGTGCGGGCGTCGCCGTTCAGATCGAGGTACGGCACGCCGTATTTTTGGGCAATCGCGATTTCGGCAAGACGGTAATCGTCGGTTTCACAGCCGTTCGAGACAAGGATCCCGATGTGCGCAAACGGATGGTGCGCAACAAGGTACGTCATCACGGTGTTCCATGCGCCGTAAAACGTGTCGATACGCGTATCGTCGATGGTGCCGAGCGTGATCGTGCCGCGCTTGACCTCGCCGTCGTCGCCGGTCGAGCGCGGGCGGTGATGGCTGTCGTTGATGCCGAAGTACAGTGTGATATAGTCCGCGTCAGCGTCGATGGTTCGATACAGCCCGCCCGAAAACGTGTTGATAAACTCCGCGTCGGAGGGCGTTGCCATCGTCATGCCGCCAACCGCAAGGTGCTGCACGGTCATGCCGTTGCGCGAAGCGATCAGGTTGGCATAGGTGCGCCGCTTGCCCGCAAATGGTCCGTCCGCAAACAGCGGTTCCCCGTCCGGCGCACCGGAAAAGTTGCCGTTGGTAAAGCTGTCGCCGCAGACCGCCCATTTTTTGCCGTATAACAGATTTCCGTTCATATCCCCCGTTCCTTTCGCCGCCATCATACCATAAACCATGCGCCCATTGCAAGCGCCGCGGCGCCGCATTCCGAGCATCTGCACGTAAAAAATGCCCGAAAATCGCGGGTTTACAGATTATCTCTTGACACGTGACAGGCAAAATTTTATAATGAAATGATTCCGAAACGGAGAACACAGAAGGAGAAAAACAATGGCTGAAATTTGGTTGACGCAAGAAGAATTCGATAAGCGCAAGGAACACCTTGAATATCTGAAGAGCACCCGTACGCTCGAAATCGCGGAGATGCTGAAAATCGCCCGCGGCTTCGGCGACTTATCCGAGAACGCAGAATATGACGCTGCCAAGGCCGAGCAGCAGAAGAACGAGATCGACATTGCCACGCTCGAAAAGGAACTGAGCATTGCCAAGATCATCGACCATTCGGCGCTGAATACGAATGTCGTCAACGTCGGCTCGCACGTTGTGGTGCGTTATGTCGAAACCGGCGCGGAGGCGACGTTTGAGCTCGTCGGCACCGCTGCGGCGGATCCGATGCACGGCAAGATTTCCAACGAATCCCCCATCGGCGGCGCGCTTTTGGGGCACTCCGTCGGAGAAAAGGTTCCCGTGCAGACGCCCGGCGGCCTGCTCCATCTCGAAGTGCTTTCCATCGGCAAGTAACGGAGACCGTCCATGGAAGAAAACCGTACCGTAACCGAACCGACCGCCGAACAGCTTTCGGAGCTTTTGCAGATCCGCCGCGATAAGCTCGCCGCGCTGCAGGCTGCCGGACGTGACCCGTTTGCCGTCATTACCTTCGACCAGACCCACCACAGCACCGAGATCGTCGCGCATTATGACGAGCTGGAGGGCAAGGAGGTTTCCATCGCCGGCCGCATGATGTCCAAGCGCATCATGGGCAAGGCGAGCTTTGCGCACCTTTTGGACGGCATGGGCGATATTCAGTTTTATGTGCGCCGCGAGGATGTCGGCGAGGAAGCCTATGCCGACTTTAAGGCCTACGACATCGGTGATATCGTAGGCGTCAAGGGCCTTGTGTTCAAGACGCGCACCGGCGAAGTCTCCGTCCATGCGACGAGCGTGACGCTGCTATCCAAGTCCCTGCGCCCGCTGCCCGAAAAGTTCCATGGGCTGAAGGATCCGGAGCTGCGCTACCGGCAGCGTTTTGTCGATCTGTTCATGAACGCGGATGTCCGCACGACGTTCCGCAAGCGCAGCGCCATCGTCGCCGAAATTCGCCGCTATCTCGACAGCGAGGGCTTTATGGAGGTTGAGACGCCGGTGCTGAACACCGTTGCGTCCGGCGCAAGCGCCCGCCCGTTCGTTACGCACCATAACACGCTCGATATCGACATGTATATGCGCATTGCGACCGAGCTGCACCTCAAAATGTGCATCGTCGGCGGACTGGAGCGCGTGTATGAAATCGGCCGCCTGTTCCGCAACGAGGGCATGGACGCCACGCACAACCCGGAATTCACGTCGATTGAGATTTATCAGGCATACACCGACCTGCGCGGCATGATGAACCTGTGCGAACAGATCATTGCACGCTGCTCGCAGCTTGTCAACGGCACGACAAAGATCACGTATCAGGGCATGGACGTGGATCTCACCCCGCCGTTCCGCCGTCTCACGATGAACGATGCTGTCAAGGAATACACCGGCAAGGATATCTACGGCTGCACGTCCGACGAGGAAGCCCGCGCGATTGCCGCAGAGCTCGGCGTCGAGCTGAAGGACAAGACCGCGACGAAGGGCAAGGTGCTGGCCGAGCTGTTCGACGCGTTCGTTGAGGACAAGCTGATCCAGCCGACGTTCATCACCGACTATCCGATCGAAAACTCCCCGCTGACCAAGCTCAAGCCCGGCAGCAAGGACATCGTTGACCGCTTCGAGGTCTTCATCTGCGGCCACGAATACGGCAACGCCTATACCGAGCTGAACGACCCGATCGACCAGCGCAGCCGCTTTATCCAGCAGGCGCAGGAGCGCGCCAAGGGCGACGACGAGGCCATGCCGATCGACGAGGACTTCATGCTTGCGATGGAATACGGCATGCCCCCGACGGGCGGCATCGGCATCGGCATCGACCGTCTGTGCATGCTTTTGACCGACGCCCCCACGATCCGCGATATTATTCTGTTCCCGACGATGCGTCCAAAGAGTTAAACTGTATTTTTATACGGCGTCATAACTTTCCATATCGTTCCGACAGCGAAAATTGTACCATTTGGTACACCAAATGCATGTTGAAAAGCTGTGAGACGATATGGAAAGTTATTTTTATGCACGACGTCCTTCATTGTCAAACAATGCGGTGTATGCCACTAAAAACATCGAATTTACTGGATTTTCTGACTCTCTTTTCGTAGAAATCCGCCAATTTACGCCAAGCTGATACCAGAGTATGCAAAAAGGCGAAATGCCCTATTTTACTGGTAAAACAGACGGAACATCAATTCTCCTCGACAGGCAATGTCTCTTTTCTAAAGTTAAAATTGAATATTTATTCCCTATTGCTGATTCTCCCTCATGTTTTATGATTAACTTGCCGAAAGGCAAATCATTATCAAGGAGGATCTTATTATGAACTCAACCATCCCCATTCAGGAAAAAGCAAATCTTACGATCGACGAAGCGGCTGCGTACTCCAACATTGGTCGCCATACGCTGCGGCGCCTGGCGAAACAGGATCATTGTCCGTTTGCTCTATGGGTCGGGACCAAATGTCTAATCAAGAGAGAACCTTTTGAGAAATTCCTCAAAAATGCGTATTCGATCTAACGGAGGACAAAAGAATGAAGAACGCAATACGCTACAGCAAAGACCATGTGCGGCTGAAGGCCGGTGAGTATCAGAAAGCGGACGGTTCCTATGAATATCGGTATACAGTGTTCGGGCGTTCCTTCTCCTTTTACAGCAAGACGCTGGAGAGCCTTAGGGAGAAAGAAGCGCAGATCACATCCCAGCAAAACGAATTCCGGAAAACATATCTTGGGCGGACATTGACGGTAGATTCTCTTTTTAATCTATGGAGGCAACTAAAGCGCGGGATTCGTGACAGAACTATTCAGCATTATTGCGACACGTATCAAAGATACATCATGAGCAGCATCGGCAGACTATACGTTTCGTCTTTGAAGAAATCGGATATAAAGCGCTTCTATAATTATCTTGCCGACGAACGCCGACTGCAAGTAGGGACGATAGAAAGCGTTCATACGATTTTGCACCAGATACTACAGTTGGCTGTAGATGATGAACTGATCGCATGCAACCCTGCCGACAGCGCCGTAAAAGAGCTGATGCGCGCAAGGAACATTGATCACAAGAAGCCGCTTGCTCTTACAAAGCAGCAGCAGTCGCTTCTTCTGCGGTTTCTGGTGGAAAGCCCCGTCTATGCGCATTGGCTTCCGATTGTCACCGTTTTTCTCGGTACGGGGATGCGTGTAGGCGAGCTCACGGGGCTGCGTTGGTGTGATATGGATTTGGAAAAGGGGATCATTGATGTCAACCACACGCTGGTCTACTATGATAAAGGAGACCGCCATTGCTCGTTTGCGATCAATGCGACCAAGACGCCCGCCGGCAAGCGCAGGATTCCCATGACGACCACGGTCAAGGAGGCCTTTTTGAGAGAACGCGAACAGCAGCAGGCGCAGGGGATTTTCTGTCAGGTTGAAGTGGACGGCTATTCTGATTTCGTGTTTCTCAACCGCTTCGGGATGCCTTTGCAGCAGAACGTGCTGAACAAGGCCTTCCGTCGCATGATCCGGGACTGCAACGATCAGGCGTTTCTGCAATCCGACGAACCGGCCGTCCTGCTGCCGCAGTTCAGCTGTCATTCCCTCCGACATACATTTGCGACGAACCTCGCTTCCGATCCGAGAATCGGCATCAAGACTTTACAATATCTGCTTGGGCACGCGGATGTTTCTACGACGCTGAACATCTACAGCCATTGCACAGAAGAAATGCTCGAGCAGGCCAAAGCCGCTTTAGAAGCGCAGAACAACGGATGAAGCTCCATACATACACAGCACCCCAAGAATCTCGGGGTGCTCAGCCTGTCAAAAAAGTCCAGATTTTCTGGACTTTTTTGCGTATTTCGGTATGAAACGTAGAGCATATTGCCGCTTGACAATCGGGTTCTTTGACGGGCTGGGGCGGTTTCAACAGAAACCGCCCAATAGTTCAAATAAGCCGAGGATGTCATTGAATATTCATTGGTCGATTACGATACTTTATTCATACGATGCAAGATTATTATCATGCAATCGGCATCTATGATCCCACTTTCTTATTCTTACTCTGTCTGCAGCTCGACGCATTGTTCTGCCATGCCGGGTGCGTTGACCTTGATCTGGATTTTCCCTGCTCTGTCTCCCGCGCGAATCACGGCCAATGCCTTACCGTAATACGTGGTGTGCGTCTTTTCGGTAAAGCTCTCGCCCATGTTCGGCTTGGCTGAGCCAAGCGCCAATAGACTGCCCGCGCCGCTCACCGCTACTGTTATGGGAACATCCTCCGAGGATTTGGTGATTCCGTCCCTGCCGGTGAGGTCGATCTCCAAATAACAGAGATCCTGTCCATCAGCACGCAGCACAGTCCTATCCGGGCGAAGGCAAAGCTCTGTCGCGCCATCCGCGGTTTGCAAGGTCTCCCTTGCTATCTCCATGCCGTTTCCGTCATAACTGATGGCAGTAACGGTACCCGGCCGGTAGATTACCTTCGGAAAGATGGCCTTGTATGCTTTGGTTTTCTTTCTGCCATAGGATCTGCCGTTGACGATCAGTTCCGCCGAGGCACCTGAGGCATAAACTGTAACCTTGGTCTTCTTTCCCTCGCAGCCGTTCCAAGACCAGCTTGCCACCGCGTCCGTATCGCGCCACATGGAGACCGATCCTGTTTCTCCCGCGTGCGTCAGGGGTTCCACACCGATGCCCGGTTTGTTGCTCAAGCCCCAGACCAAGCGGTTCCACTGCACCTCCGGGCGCAGCTTGCCGCAGATGTCAATAACGCCGCAGCCGCCTGAGATGATAGGGGCATCCTCACCCGGCTTTTTGAAACTTTTATACCGCACGGTGCCGATGCCGGATTCGCCGAGATAGTCCCAGCCAGTCCACATGAAATCGCCGATCACATAGGGGAGCTTTTTGACAAGCTGCCAGTTGTGATAGAGATTTTTCGGCAGCGTTTCTGAGCCTACGATCACCCGGTCCGGGTGCAGCTTGCCGTCCATCTCATAACGGGAGGCGGCGTAATTGTAGCCCCCGATGTCCAAATATGAAAACGCAACCTCCGTGGCTTTATCGGCCGCAGGCTTGGCCGCAGCCTTTTCGATGATCCCGCCGAGATGGTTCATCAGCAGATTGAAGAAGGCGCTGGTTGGCAGATTGTCCATCGTTTGGCTGCCGTTCTTGTTCTCCTTGCCGTCCTTTTTATCGCCGTAGATGCCGCCGCCCTTGGCGGTCATGCTGCAAAGCATCAGATTTACGCCCAATGTCACGGCCTTGTCCGGGTCAAGCGCTCTTGCCAGAACGGCAAGCTGTCTGCACATTTCTTGCCCCTCCGGGATTGCCAGCTCGGAGATCTCGTTCCCGATGGAATTCATCACTACACTGGGATGATTGTGGTTCTTTAGAACCATAGCCGTGAGGTCCCGTTCCCACCAAGCTCGGAATTCCCGATCAGCGTAATCATAGGGGTTTTTATGAACCAGCCAGTTGTCGCAAAACTCGTCCATCACATACATGCCCTGTCGGTCGCAGGCTTCAAGAAGCGCTTTGGACGCAGGATTGTGGGCGCTGCGGATAGCGTTAAAACCCGCCTCCTTCAGAAGCCGCACTTTGCGTTCCTCCGCTGCGGAAAAGGAGCACGCGCCTAAGATGCCGTTGTCGTGGTGGATGCATGCGCCGCGGAGCAGGGTCTCCTTTCCGTTGACGAAAAAGCCCTTAACGTTCCAAGCCAACGTTCGGAAGCCGAAGAAGTCCTCCGCCTCATCCACCGCTTTTCCAACCTGCAGCAGCTTGACACAGCAGCGATACAGCGCCGGGTGCTCAGCATCCCACAGACTGGGATTCGCGACTTTAAGCGATACATTCGCCGCGCCCTCGGAAACAGGCGCAAGGCCCTCGGCGACGACGGAATCGCCGTCGCAGATCGTTACGCGGATCGCCTCACCGCCGCTCACACTGACATTCACCTGCACGGTGTCATTGTTCCTTGTGGAAATCAGCAAGCCATCCGGGAGGATATGACAGGAATGCCCGGAGTACAAGCTGACATTGCGATAGATACCGCTTCCGGAATACCAACGGGAGTTGGGAACGGCAGAGTTATCCGCTATGACAGTGATCTCGTTTTCCGCGCCAAAGCGAAGATATTCGTCCAACGGCACAAAGAAACCGGAATATCCGTAGGGTCGCTCCGCTGCAAGGCTGCCGTTGATATACACCTTTGCGTTTTTATAGACGGCTTCCAATTCCAAAATATGCGTCCTGCCATTCTCCTCTTCCGGAAGGAAAAAGCGTTTGGCGTACTCATACGCGCCGCCCGGAAAATACCCGCAGGCGCCGGCAGTCGCAGCATTTTTGTCCCGCTTCTCAAAAAGCATTGCATCATGGGGCAGTGTGACAGGCTTCGGTTCGGCGCTGTCGCCCAGCTTTTTGCAGGTCCAATGATCGTTAAAAGCAGTCTTTCTCATGGGTCTTACCTCCCTTCGATATGGCGAAACGCTTCGCTGTTTGTGCAATAGATAATGTCCGACTGTCCGGCGATGGAGGCAAAGAGACGTTCCAAGCCGTCCCAGCTTGCCTGTCCCTTCCCGTAGTCCATCTCATAGCCATGGCCCCAGAGATAGAAAAGCAGATCACCCTCCATCGCTTCTGCCTGCTTGAAGCTCTCTGCCAGCGTCATGACATTGCCGAGGATCACAGAGGATGAGGGACGATAATGCAGAGGATCGGCGGGGAAAGCAAAACTGCCGGATGGATAGACGGCTCTGGCGTAAAGGTAACCAAGCTTCTTGAGGAATGCCTCCGCGGCCGGCGAAACGGAACCCTGCGCATAGGCATGGCCGACAATAGGCCCGCCGGTCAAACGCTCCAGATTTTCTTTGTCTTTGCCGACCGAAGCCTTTAGCCCCTGTTCATCGAGTTTTCCCAGCGGCTCATGCTGAAAGCCGTGACTGGCGATCTCCATACCTTCGTAAACCTGCAGGATTTCGTCCTTTGGGATCCGGTTATGCGGCACATAGGAGAAAGGCCAACGATGTTTAACGTTTTCCTCGCAATCCCGAAAGGAGAACGTGCCGAGCCCCATTACCTCGCCACGCTGTCCAAACAAACCGGAGTTGAGATTGAAGGTTCCCTTCAAGCCGTATTGCTTCATCAGGGCGATAATCCGCTTGTCCTGCTCAAGACCGTCGTCAAAACTGAGCGTAAAATACTTTCTTCCCATTTACGGCTCCTCGCCGGTAAGCGCTGTCAGATCATAAGCCTCCGCCATACGCTCGCCGCCCAACGTATTGGGATGCAGGTGGTCGCCTTGATGGTAACGCTCATCTACCCAAGACGGATTCTTCTCATCCCGCAGAAGCCGATCCGCGTCAAATACATAATCAAACAACCCGCAGCTTCGGATCCATGCGTTGATCTTCACGCGCAGGGCTTCCATCTCCGGCGTATAGCCCTTTTTGACAAAGCCCTCCCGCGGCGTGAGCGTCTGCATGACGACGCGGACACCACGATCCTTCAGGGCTTTCGTCAGCTCCAGAATGGCCGCCGTGTAAGCATCAAAAGAGATTATCTGCTCTGTTT
>CAMHJE010000076.1:0-10799 GCA_946185305.1 uncultured Clostridia bacterium
CAACGCGCCGCGCGAATCCGGCGGATCGGTAGGGCGTGTCGCCCCGCGACCGCCATCGGTAGGGCCGCTTTGATAAAGCGGCCGCCTGACGATCCGCGCGAGAAGCCACAGCGCGGCGAGCGTAACCATGAGCGTCAGCGCGTCCGGCGAGCCGCCGCAGTTTGTCGGCGAGCAGAACGAGCTGCCGTATACGATCGCCACGATCAGCAGCGTAATGCTGATGAGCAGAATGAATACGGAAGCTAAGAAAAGCAGAAATCTCGGTTGTACCTTACGGGTGCGGTCGCGTCTGGACATGATACACCTCTCGCATGATATGCTGCCATTATAGCGTATTTTCCCCCGCCTTGCAACGCCGGAATGGGACATAAAGGAAAGATTTTTGTGAACCGTGCCGCAGCGGGAGCAAAATTATATTTAGATTTCCTAAAATATTTTTATATTTTCCGTTGCATAATCGTAAAGTTGTGGTAAAATAGTACAAAGAGCGATAAGGAGGATTTTGTATGCAGGCAACCGATTTATCGAAGCTGATTCTCGCCGCGCGGGACGGGCGCGCGACCCTTGTGATCAAGAACGCCCGCGTGATCAACGTGTTCACCAACGAGATCATGGAGGCCGACGTGGCGGTATGCGACGATACGATCATCGGCGTCGGCTCGTTCGACGGGGACAATGTGTTCGACGCAAAGGGCGCGTACCTGGCTCCGGGCTTTATCGACGCGCACGTGCATATCGAAAGCTCGATGGTGACTCCGGCGTCGTTTGCCCGCGTGATTCTGCCCAAGGGCACGACAACGATCATTGCCGATCCGCACGAGATCGCCAACGTCGCAGGGACGGTGGGCCTCGAGGCGATCTACCGCCAGTCCGCCGATCTGCCGCTGCAGGTGCTGTTTATGCTGCCGAGCTGCGTTCCGGCCACGCCGTTTGAGAACAGCGGCGCAAAATTGACCGCCGTGGACTTTCTTCCATTCATGCAGAAGAAAAGCCGCGTCCTCGGTCTCGGCGAGGTCATGGACTACGTTTCCACCGTGAGCGCCGATCCCGCGATGATCGAAAAGCTCAAACTGTTCTTTAACCGTCCGATCGACGGCCATGCGCCGCTGTTGTCGGGCAGAGATCTGAACGCCTACTGCATCGCAGGCCCGCGCACCGACCATGAATGCTCCAACTTCAGGGAATTAAAGGAAAAGCTGCGCAACGGCATGGCGATTCTGATCCGCGTCGGCTCGGCGGCGAACGGCGTCGATGAAATGCTCGACGGCATCGTGTCCGAGCATCTGCCGACCGATACGATCTGCTTCTGCACGGATGATAAGCATATCGAAAACATTCTGCGCGAGGGGCATATCAACTGCATTATCAATCGTGCAATTCAGCGCGGCATCGCCCCCATCGACGCGATCCGCATGGCGACGCTGAACACCGCGCGGACATTCGGCCTGTCCCGCACCGGCGCGATTGCGCCCGGCTACCGTGCGGACATGGTGCTGTTCGACAGCCTTGCCGATGTGCAGCCCAAGGCCGTGTTCACCTGCGGCACGCTGTATGATCCCGCGCTCCCGCTTGCCGGACGGCCCGCCCCCGCCGAGGTATACGACACCGTGCATCCCGCGCCGGTCACGCTCGATTCGTTCCGGCTCCCGATCCATGTCAATCCGACGCCGCTGATCGAAACGGTGCCGCACCAGCTTGTGACAAGGCTCGTCCGCGAAGCCGTGCAGACCGACGAAAGCGGCCTGTTCCTATCGGACGGCGAGCATAATAAATTGGCCGTTATCGAGCGCCACCACGCGACCGGGCATATCGGCCTCGGCATCGTGAAGGGTCTGCATATCAAGGGCGGCGCGGTCGCAGCGACCGTATCGCACGATTCGCACAACCTTGTCGTCGCGGGCGACAACGACCCCGATATGCTGCTGGCGGTGCAGACGCTGATCGACTGCCGCGGCGGCTACTGCGTCGTCAAGGGCGGCGAGGTGCTTGCCTGCCTGCCGCTGCCGATTGCGGGATTGATGACCGACGCGCCGATTGAGGAGGTGCTCGAAAAGCAGCGCGCCCTGCTCGACGCCGCGCACGCGCTCGGCTGCGACGAGGCAAACGACCCCTTGGTGCTGCTTTCGTTTCTCGCGCTGCCGGTCATTCCCGAAGCGCGGCTCACCGACCTCGGCCTGTTCGATGTCACCAAGATGGCGTTTGTGAAGGAATAAAGCATCATACGCAAACAGGAGCGAATCACCGTCGCTCCTGTTTTTTCTGTCCTTTTTTACCCTGCCCTGTCCCCTTTGGCGAGCGCCACCAGATCCTCATACAGCGCGTCCAAAAGCTGCCGGATTGCGGAAGCCGGGATCGGCGCGAGCGTTTTGGGCGGTCGGCCCACGCGCGGCGCGTGCGGGTCGGGCTGATAGGGATCGGGCGTCGGACGGCCCTCGGCTGCAAGCGCGGCACGGACGGCGGCGACGCGGTGCGGGTCGGTTTTTAATAGGGCGCGGTACTTGTTCTGATAGCGGAGCATGCGGCGCGTGTCGCCCTCGGCAAGCCGCAGCGTGCAGGCGCGCACCGAAAGCCCCTCCGCGCGACCGAGCAGGATCGCCCGCACAAGCGCGTCGGCCTCGTCGTCGCTGAACGGCTGGAACAGCGGTTCGGGATCGGCCCCGCCGCGCAAGGCGGTGTAGTAACGGTTGCGCACGCTGTTCGGGCGGCGCTGGGTATCGCGGGCGACCGCATCGAAAGCGGATTGCAGCGGAGCATGGCGCCGGCGCGCGTCCTGTACGGCACGGAGCAGGCGCGCGTCCTCCTCGGCGCTCCAGCCGGTATGTGTTCTTTTCATCGTTCGATTTCCTTTCCTACTGTGTTCTGCGGTAAGCATGGCCGGTTTTGTACCGGTATATACCACTTTATGCTTCGGACGCCGACATTAGAAAGGATTCGTACAAATTCGGCGGCGTTTTTTCGGGCATTCCGAGACTGGGGCTTGACAACCGGCGCAAAATCGCGCAAACTGCATATAGGAAAGCCATGGATGCGGGAGGTGATCGCGGTGACTTGGTGGATGATTCTGATTGTGGCGCTCGGCGTTTTGGGGATCGTGTTCGGCGTGTATGTACTGGTGCGCCGGATCGGCTGGTTTGTGAACGGCTTTGTCCGCGGCCTGCTGTCCGAGCTTGCGACGCAGCCGCTGTCCGGCACCGAGCAGGCGCAGCCGCGCTCGCTGTCCTCGCTCGAAAACATCCTGCTCCCGCAGGTGAAACGCGATTTCCCCGAATACAACAGCGCCGTGATCGCGGAGCGCGTCAAGTCCGACGCATTCACCTACTATGAAAGCGGACGGCGGAACACCGTGCTGTTCGGCACGGGCACGGCCAAATCGTTCCGGGAGGCCTTTGCCGCCGCCCTGCCCGACGGCGTCGGCGGGGATATCCTTGTGCACCGCGTCGCACTCCATGCCTACGATACGCGTGCCGAGGATCGGCTCATCACCTATCAGGCCGCCGTGCAGTATACCGACACGACCGGCGAGCTCCGGCAGCGCCGCCTTGTGCTGCGCTATCTTGCGGCGTTTACCGACGATCCCGCGACCGAGATCAAGACGTTCAACTGCCCGAACTGCGGCGCGCCGCTGCCGATTGTCGGTTCGAAAAACTGCCGCTATTGCGGCACCGCGCTGAAAACGCCCGCCGGCCTCGGCTGGGTGCTGACCGACGCGCACGAAGGATAAATCCATAGACAGCAAAGTTCCCTCCGCAGCAGCGAAGGGAACTGTTTTATATGTAGGTTTTATTTTCTGTAGAACAGAATGCCCAAGGTGTTCGGGCCGCAATGGTTGGAAACCGTGCAGCCGGCGCGGGTGTGGTAGATATGCTCGAACGGGAGCAGCTCTTTAAGCTGCTTTTCGACGGCCTGCCATGCCTCGTCCGCAATGCCGGAGTCGGTAATGAAGATGCGGCGGGTATCGACGGTATCGAGATCGCCGAGCTGATCGCGGACATAGCGCGGCAGCGCACGGTCGAGCGACATGCGGTATTTCTTGCCGACGATCATCTTGCCGTCCTTGACGAGGATCGTGGGCTTGAGGTTCAGCAGGTTTGCGCCGAGGGCAACGACCGAGCTGCACCGTCCGCCGAGCGCGAGGTATTTGAGTGTGTCGATGACAAAGCTCACGTCGAGCTTCTTCTTGCGCTCCTCCAAGATATCGAAAATCTCCTTGGCGGTCTTGCCCTCCTCCGCCAGCTCGGCGGCGTCGAGGACGAGGTGGCCGATGCCGGTGGAGAGGTTGCGCGAGTCGATCACATACACGTCGCCGACCTCCTCGGCCGCGAGGCACGCGTTCTGATAGCAGGAGGACATTTCGCTGCTGATCGTAAAATGCACGATGGCGTCGTAGCCTTCCTTCTGCGCCTTGAAGAAATCGAGATAGTCCGACACGTTCAGCGCCGCCGTAGAGCCGACGCGCTTGGTCTTGGCGACATACGCATAAATGTCGTCCGGCTTGATCTCGACGGTGTCCTTATAGGATTTGCCGTCCAGCACGACATACAGCGGAGAAATACCGATATGGAACTGCTCGATCAGCTCCGGGGAAAGGTCGCACGTACTGTCCGACGTAACACGAATGCGCATAAGGCTGCCTCCATCTATTAGATTGCTTTATTCTATCATAAACAAATATGATGCGCAAGGCGTTTGCTCAATTTTTCCACAGTTGTGGGCTTTTTTTACACGATTTGCACGGTATACGGTTCACCCGAAGCGCATACAATGCGGCAAAAGGAGGACGACCATGGCAAAAAAGGCTCATCGAAAGAAGCGTTCCGCCGCGCCGGTTTGGCCCGTATCGGCGGCGATCCTGCTCGGCACAGCGGCGGCGACGGTGCTACTGCTGCTGTTCGCGTTTTTCATTTACAGGGAGTGGCTGCCCGAAAGCGCCGTCCCGACCGTCAATACGATCATCAAGGTACTTGCCGCCGTGCTTTGCGGACTGTGGGTCGGCAGCCGCGTGTCGGAAAACGCTTGGCTGTTCGGCGGCGTTGCGGGGCTTGGCTTTACCGTCCTGTCCACGCTGCTCTTTTCGCTGTTTGCGGGCAGCTTCTCGCTCGGCCTGCCCGTCGCCGCGGATGCGCTGCTGTCGTTTGCGCTCGGCGCCGCCGCCGCGGGAATCGCGGCCTACCTAAAGGAACGCAGGGCCGCCCGCCCCGCCGCATAAAAATGCCCGATCCGGAGAAAGCACGGATCGGGTTTTCTGTCGTTATGATTTTCCTCGCGGAGATTGCTTGGTTACTGCCGTTCGGCAAGTTCCTTTTTATGCATCGCATGGATGCCGATGTGCCCGATCCCCAAGAGAACGCCTGCGGCAAAGAGGAACGGATTTCTCCCGTAAACGGCGATCAGCAGAACGGCAAGAACCGGCAGCGTTGCGCCCGCCACCGGAACGCCGCAATAGCTGCCGTAAAAATCCTCCATTGTTTTGGCGCTTCGAAAATAGCGGATCCAGTACAGCTCATACAGCACCATGCAGACGAGCGCGGCGACAAGCCATAAAAGCCAAGGATGAAGCCCCTGCGGGTTAAAGTCCTCGAAAAGCAGCACCAGACAGGTCACGGCAACCTCGCCGACCCGTTCAAGGAGCAGCAGCACTTTGTTTTCGTGCGCCGCATATTCGTCATAGTGCTGCGGCTTGTTTTTTGCCCACATAAGATTCGGAACGAACAGCAGCAGCAGAAAAAGCAAGCCGACATAGGAAAAACCGAAATGCATGATCGTCCCCTCCCCAAGCTGTGTTTTGTCGCCGTCCGCCGCGAGACGTTACAGCGCCTTTCTGTAAAACATCAACGAGAACGTGTTCGGCCCGCAATGGTTGGAGATCGCACAGCCCGCGCGGCCGAACAGGATGTTCGCCTCCGGCAGCAGCTCGTGCACAAGCTGCGCCGCCTCCTCCCGCATTTCGGGCGATACGCCGGAATCGACGATGAACACGCGGCGCGGATCGACCGAAGCGGGATCGCCGATGTGCTCGCGGATATACCGCATCGCCGCGCGGTCGGGCGACATGCGGTATTTTTTGCCGACGGTCATTTTGCCGTCCTGCACAAGGATCGTCGGTTTCAGCCCGAGCAGGTTCGCACCGAGCGCGACGACCGCATGGCACCGTCCCCCGAGCGCGAGATATTGCAGGGTGTCCAGGACAAAGCTGATGTCCAGCTTATCCCGCCGGGCTTCCGTCTCCCGGCAGATCTCCTGCGGCGTTTTCCCTTCGGCGGCCAGCTCCGCGGCGTCGAGCGCCAAAAGCCCGATCCCGAGCGACAGACTGCACGAGTCGATCACATACACGTTTCCGACCTCCGCCGCCGCAAGGCACGCGTTCTGATAGCAGGAGGACATGTCGCTGCTGATCGTGAAATGCACGATGGCGTCGTAATCCATCAAATTTTCCCGGAAGAACGCCATGTAATCGTCGATGTTCGGCGCGGCCGTATGGCAGACCGTTTTGGTTCGCTCCACATGGCGGTAGATATCCTCCGGCCGGATATCCACGGCATCCCGGTAGGCGCGATCCCCCATGACGATATACAGCGGGCAGACCGCAATGCGGTATTGCTCGCAGAGTGCGGGCGACAGGTCGCAGGTGCTGTCCGCCGTAATATGAATCCGCATAGAAGCCTCCGAGAGATGAATTTGTTATATGATAGCACAGCCTATTCCTATGCACAATAGATTTCATATATTTTTTATGTACAAAGCCGCGATTCTGCGGGGTTTGAGGCTTTGTGCAGAGCAAACGAAAAACCGTCTGCTTTTGCGGGCGGCTTTGGGGTTTGAGAGAATATGCGCTTTACCGGATAAAGTTCGTCCAGACGTGCGGTTCCTTTTCGGGCAGGCCGAGCTGCGCCTTGCCCAGTGCAATCGACTGCATCAGAAACGCCATCTGCCGCGCGAGCGTGCGCATGGACTGGAGCCCCTCCTCGTCCTGCATGGCCTGCTCGGCGTTCGCGCCGTGGATGCCGTTCCAATACTGTCCGCCCGCAATCGGCATACCGGAGATGCCGAAATACTTGTTCAGCCGGTCGAATGTCGTTTCGTTGCCGCCGCGCCGACAGCTTGTGACCGCCGCGCCGACCTTTAAGGATTTATCGAAGGACGTGCTGTAAAACAGCCGGTCGAGCACCGCCGTCAGCGTCGCGTTCGGCCCGCCGTAATAGACCGGGCTGCCGACGACAAGGCCGTCCGCGGCCTCGAACTTCGGCGCAAGCTCGTTGACGATGTCGTTTCGCACACAGCGCCCGTTCCTGCCGCAGAATCCGCACGCAATGCAGCCGGGCAGCGCGAGGTTCCCGACCTGCACCAGTTCAGCCTCGATGCCCTTTTCCTCGAACACCTTCACCATCTCGTTCAGCGCAACGAATGTGCAGCCTTTCTTATGCGGACTGCCGTTCAGCAGCAATACCTTCATCTTGCTTTCCTCCCGTTTGTTTTCTTCATCATACGGCGCGGGAAGCGGATTTGTCAAGTCCGGTTTCCCCTGCGCCGCCCGAATGCAAAAAGGAACCGCGCGCGGCGGTTCCCTGTCTGCTTTATTCTGCGCTTTCGCCCGGCGCGTTGGCCGTGCCCTGCTCTCCGTTCGGTTGGTTGCCGGGACGGCGCGGGCGGCGACGGCGGTTGTTCCGCTTGGCGCCCTCGGGTTTGGATTCGCCGTTTGAGGGGGTATTGTCCGTCTGCGGCTTTGCGGCATTCGGCTTGGCGTCGGCGCCTTGGCCGTTCTGCTCGCCCTGCGGCTTGCGGCGCGGCGGGCGCTGCTTCTGCTCGTTCGGCTTCTGCTCGCCCTGCGGCTTGCCCTCGTTCGGCTTCTTGGCCGCGGCTTCGGCCTTGGGCGTCTGCTTCTGTTCGCCGGCGTCGGGCTTTGCACCGTTCGGCTTCTTGCCGCGATTGCGGTTTCTGCCCTTGCCGTCCTCGGCCTTGGGCTGTTCCTTTACCGGCTCGTCCTTCTTTTCGGGTGCGGGCTTGCCGGTCTGCGGCGCGGTCTGCCGTGTATTGTTCGCGGCGGAGCGGCGGCTTCGGCGGTTCGCGTTCTCACGCTTGGCCATCGCAGCAAAGTCGCCTTCGCCCTCGGGCTTAGGCTCTGTTTGTGCGGTCGCGACTTCGGGCAGCGGTTCGCCGACCGGGCCGAGATGTGTATACGGATACTCGCGCACGTCGATGGAGCCGTCCTCCATCGTCAGGCGAACCTTGGTGCGCTCGGTGATCGCGTTGTTTTCCACGACGACGCCGACGCCGTCGATGGTGTTGATCTCCTTGCCGACCTTGGGCATGACCTTTTTCATGCTCTCGTACACATTCTGCTCATACTGGAGGCAGCACATCAATCGTCCGCAAAGGCCGGAAATCTTCGTCGGGCTGAGCGAAAGATTCTGCTCCTTCGCCATCTTGATCGAAACGGGGCGGAAATCGTCCAAGAACGCGTTGCAGCACACGGGCCGTCCACACGGGCCGAGTCCCCCGAGCATCTTGGCTTCATCGCGCACGCCGATCTGCCGCAGCTCGATCCGCGTCCGCAGCGTATAGGCGAGATCCTTAACGAGATCGCGGAAGTCCACGCGCTCATCGGCGGTGAAATAGAACACGATCTTGCTGCCGTTGAAGATGTATTCCGCATCGACGAGCTTCATATCGAGGTTATGCTCTTTGATCTTTTCTTCGCAGATCGCAAACGCCTCCGGCTCCTTGGCCGCATACTCCTTGCGCATCCGCTTGTCCTCGTCGGTGGCGATGCGAAGGACGGGCTTCAGCGGCGCGACGATCTCGGTCTCCTCGACCTCCTTAATGCCCTGCGCCACCTCGCCGAATTCAAGCCCGCGCGAAGTCTCGACAATCGCGCCGTCGCCGGTTTCAAACGGCAGATCGAGCGGGTCGAAATAATACACGCGGCTGCTTGTTTTGAATTTAACTCCGATAACCTTAACCATATTGCTCCTTATGGGTTCTGTCTGTATCCGTTTTGTGCGTCCTTGGTGCGGACGATCCGATGTTTTCTTTACGGCAGCCTGCACAGCACCCAGTCGAGCGTCTGCGAGGCCGTCGCGCGGAAGGTCAGCTGCCGCTTTCCGTCCAGCAACGTTTGTATCATACCCTGTATTCGGGCGGTTGTAAAGGCATCCGAAAGATGTTTTACAATCGGTTTGCAATCCGTATTGTCCATATCCCGCGAGCCGATCTGCAGCTTCAGCGCATCGCTGAGCAGCTCCAGCCACACGTCGAAAAACGTATCGACAAGCTCCGGACTCACGCGCGTTTTCTTCTTCGCGTCGCCGTCCTCCCCCGCCTCCGCGCGCGTGCAGAGCGCCGCCGCTTCGGGCAAGGGCCGCACGCCTTTGCGATACTTTTCAAGGCAGTCGACAGCACCCTTGCGGAACGCGAGCGCATCGGCCTGCGCCATTTTTTCGGCCCGACCGTAGACGCCGTCCGCCCGCCGTGCGCATTGCTCCGCCGTCGCCGCGTCAATGCCGTTTGCCGTCAGCCGCTTGGCAATCGTTTCCCACGGCTCCGTCTCGGCGCGGATAATCATGCAGCGCGAAAGGATCGTCGGCAGGATGCCGGTCTCGACGCCGGTCAGCAGCAGCAGCGTATCCGCCGGCGGCTCCTCCAGCGTTTTCAGCAGTACGTTCTGCACAAGCGGCGTCATCTTGTGCGCGTTCAGCAGCACGACGCACCGCCGTCCGCGTTCAAACGCCTCGGCATTCAAAAGCCGCAATACGTCGCGCATCGGGTCGATCGCATAGTCGGACGTCTCGAGATAAAACGGACAGCCTTCGAGCCGTGTCACGTCGTCGGTGTGCAGCAGAAACCGCGCCGCCGCCCGCCGCGCAAAGCCCGACCAGTCGCTTTCCGGCGCCCCCGCCAGCAGGATCGCGTGCGGGCAGTCGCCCGCCTCGATATGCCGCAGCCGTTCCTCGTTCGTCATGTGTTCGTTTCCTCCGTGGATGGGATCGTGTCGCCCTCGGTTCCCGCCTTGCATGTGTCGATTGCCGCAAGCAGCTTCGTATGCAGCGTATCGCTCGGCGAGATACATACCGCGTGCGGCCTGCCATCGTCATACGTCAAGCAGAGCGTGTCCGCCCGCCGCCCTACGTAGGTGCGTCCCTCGTAGCCCGGCAAACCGTTTTGCCACGCGCCGACCGTCACACCGCGCAGCGGCACGGTCAGCAGCAGCGTCTCCTTGCGGCCGACGATTCGATAAACCAGCAGCTCCCGGTCGGTCAGCGTGTAGCGAAACGCCATGAGCCGTAGCCGGTAGACCGCATAGCCGCTCGAAAACAGCGCCGCATACAGCGCAAGCTGGAACAGCAGCCGCATCGCCGCGAACCGTTCAGCCAGCCAATGTGACAGCAGGATGCACCCGACCGCCCCGAGCAGAAGCAGCAGATACAGCGCCGCATCGCTGCGAACGATACGCCGCCGCGGCTCCGCGACCTCAGTATGCAAAAATACGGGGATTGTGTCTTCCATAGCCCCCATTGTACACCAAAAAAACACTTCCGTCAATCAAAGAGAAAGAAAATCAAAGAAATTCAAAGAATTCAAAAGATTCAGTTTTCTATTTGCTTGTATTTCCAATTATCTGGAATTGCAAATTTTTACCCATCCAGTTAGAATAAATCTCGAGTTCGAGAGAGCGAGCAGCATATTCCTCAGTAGCTCAATGGCAGAGCATTCGGCTGTTAACCGAAGGGTTGTAAGTTCGAGTCTTACCTGGGGAGCCACCGAAAAAGCCCGAGAATATCGGGCTTTTTCATTTTCCAAGCCGA
>CAMHJE010000077.1:0-10796 GCA_946185305.1 uncultured Clostridia bacterium
GATGTCGTACTTTTCGCAGAACAGTTTCTTTTCCATCAGCACGAGATCGACCGAGCTGTTGCCGGTCTTGACGAGCGAATCGTAGATGTGGATCGCGTCGCGGATGTTCTAAACGAATCCGTGCGCTGCTCGGGCGACTGTTCCTCGAGCAGCCGGATCTGATGGCGCAGGTCATGGCACTTGCGGTTGATGATCTCGATCGTTTCCTTGGACAGATTCTGCTTCTTCCGCTCCACCTCAAGCATCTCCGCAAGGATGCGGTTCTTTTCATCCAGCTCGTTCTCGCGGAAATAGCCGATCTGCGTCAGAAGGCACAGCGCGCAGGCTAAAATGACACAGCCGTAATTGGAGCAGAGCACGAGGATGGATTCAAGCGAACCGTCGCCGATGTTGGGCTCAAAGATGCTCAAAGCGAGGCAGATAAACAGGTTGATTCCCGAAAGGATCAATACCTTCCGGTCATTGTACAGCATCTTTTTATCCGCGATACTTTTGCGGATCAGCAGAAAATAGAAGCCGAGCGAAAACAAAACCGGGATCAGAAAATCAAACACCCCGTACAGGATCACGGGCGGCACTTCCCGATCGGCGTAAATGCAGGCTTTCACGATATAGGTGAACCGGCTTGCAATATGTTCGATCGAGTAGGTACCGATCGCCGTGAACAGCGCGCCGGAATACTTGATTTCAAAGCAGCTGTACACCAGCAGCGCATTCAAAAGAATCACGGCAATGAAATACACGAACTCTTTCAAATGCCCGATCACATAGTTTTCATTGCCCGGAAGCAGTCCCGGCAGAATTGCCGAAAGCATGGACAGCAGCACCCAGCACGGCAGGCCGAACAGCATCCGCCAGACGAAGTGCTTCCGTCTGGAAAACGCGACTAGAAAACCGACTTCGCATATCAACAGCTGCATCAGGAACAGCAACACCATGAGTCCTATTTCCCGCATTTCCATACGTCACATCCCCTGCATATAGTCCATCAGTTCCTGCGTGAACGATTTCCGGTACGGCATCGTGATCGAAAAGACCATGTCCCGGACATACACATCATTTCCGTCCTTTTTCGCAACGTGCCGGAGGTTGATCATGCAGCCGCTTGCGATCTGCTTGATCGACGTCTTTTCGAACCGCGGAAGCACATCCTTGAACGTGCCGCGCTCCCGGAACGTCGTGCCGTTTTCGAAATGATACTCGATATAATTCTTGTCCTTGGTGATATAGACGATCTCGTTGGCGGAAACGCGCTTGAACATCCGGTCGCCGCCGAGCGTGACCATGCTGTTTTTGAGCAGATCTCGCGTGCGGTTCGTTCGTTCGATCGCCTTGGTGAAGAACGTTTCGAACTGAAAATACGGAATCGGCTTGAGCATGAACCCGATCGCGGCGACCTCATACCCCTGGATCGCATACTGCGCCATGTTCGTCGTGAAGATGATCGGGATTACGTCGTCCATCTCGCGCACCTTCGCCGCCGTGTTCATACCGCTCATCGTCGGCAGCTCGATGTCCATAAACAGAATATCAAAGCCCTTGTCGTAATGCTCCAAAAGCTCGGTCCCGTCCGTGAACACGGAAACCTCCACGGGCAGATCGTGCTCTTTGCCATATTGCTGAATGAACCCATGCAAACGCAGACTGTCCCGCGGATGATCTTCCAAGATGACGACCCATATATTTCCGTTCTTCATGCTGACCCCTTCAAATCCGGTTTTCCGTATAAGATGCTCATGATATTAGTTGAAATATTATAACACAGCAGAATATTTTCTGTCATGGGGGTGGTATATTTTCATGGTTTTTCGGTATATTTTTGCCTTTTCTCCCCCTTTTTCCGCATGCTATACTTTGTGTATCAGTGAAAGTAGTTATTTTAGGAGGAAACGAAATGCGGCCGTTTGAAAAGCGCAATCTGTATCAGCGGCTTTCCTCGCTTGCCGCTTCGGATCCGGATCGTCCCATCCTGAAGGATGACAGCGGCGTGCTGACCGCTTCGGCGCTGCTCAAAGAAGCGACCGCCGCGGCAAACGCGTTTTCTTTGCTCGGCATCGCACGCGGTATGCTCGTTGCCCTGACCGCACGGAGAACAGCGAAAACTGCCGTTTTGCTGCTCGGCCTGCGCTTTTTGGGCGCGGTTGCCGTGCTGTGCGATCCGCGGCAGAGCACCGGAGATATCCTTTCGGAATGCGAAACCGAACTGCCGCTTGCGTTTTCCGTCCGTTCGGACAGCGCCGGGTCGATCATCGTCACGCGCCTGTCGGACGGGTATACGGCGACCGTTTTCCTTTCGCCCTCCGCTGCACCCGCTTTCGATCCCGATTACGATTCGGATGATGCCGCGTTTTTGCTGTTCACTTCCGGCTCGACCGGCGCAAAAAAGGCGGTCGTGCTCTCCGAATCCAATCTGATCGTGGATCTGCTCGTTTCAGAGCCGCTCGGGCTGTACCTGCCGGACGACATTGCGCTCGGCGCGCTTCCGCTCGACCATGTGTTCGGGCTTGTTTTGCTGCTCGGCACGATCGTTCTCGGCTATCGGCTATATTTTCCGAAAAGCACCGATGTGGATTCGCTGCTTTTTGCCGTCGCATCGGAACGCATTACGCGCATGAACGGCGTACCATCGCTGTATCTTCGCATGGCGGAACGCGCAAAGGACTATGATCTTTCCTCGCTTCGCGCCGGGTTTATCGCGGGCGGTCCCGTCACGAAGGAGCAGTTTCTTCATATAGAAGAAAAACTCGACATGACGCTGATCTCGGTCTACGGCATGACCGAGTGCATCGGCATCAGTTGTTCCGACTGGCGCGACCGGCAGGACGTTCGCGCGGGCGGCGTCGGTCCGTTCTACGCGGAGAACCGCGGACGGATCGTTCTGGAGGACGGGACGCCTGCCGAAATCGGACAGATCGGGGAAATTCAGGTCAACGGGCCGATGCGGATGCTCGGCTATTACGGCGAGCCGATGGCAAAGGACGCATATCTATCCACCGGCGATCTCGGATATCTCGACAAAACCGGCGTACTGCACCTTTGCGGGAGGAAAAAGGACATCCTCATCCGCAACGGCTACAACCTCTCCTGTGCGCGGATCGAGGCGGCGCTGCTGGCGATGCCTGATGTGTCCGCCGCGGCCGTCGTCGGTCTGCCGGATGCGATGCAGGGCGAAGTCCCCTGCGCGATGATCGTGGGACAGGCGGATCTTCCTCTGCTTGCCGAAAAACTGCACAAAAACGAATTGCCGGTCCGCATCATGTCGGTATCGAAGCTGCCGATGACGCCGCTCGGCAAGCCGGATAAGCAGGCGATCCGGGAGGCGCTGCGCGTATGACCGACTGGATTCTGCTAAAAACGCCCCCGGCGCTGCTTTTGTACGGGCTTTCGCTGTTGCTTTGGCTCCTTGACCGGCTCCGCCATGGCGGCAAAGGGTGGTTGGCATTTCTTTGCGCCGCGGTTTCGATCGCGGCAACGGTCGTGCTGCTCCTGTACGGCGCGCCGCTTTGGGAGGCTGCGGCGCTGCTGCTTGTCTTTTTGCTTCTCTTTTGGGGAGGCGCACGATGAATTTCAATTCGCTCGCCTTTCTGCTCTTTCTGCCGACCGTCGTCGGAATGACATGGCTTTTGCCGCACCGTTTCCGCAAATACTGGTTGCTCGCGGCGTCGTGGTTTTTCTATGCCTACTGGAATCCGCTGCTGCTCCTTCTGTTGCTGGCTTCGACCGTGATCGACTACGGCTGCGGGCGCGGCATGGAGCGGTTTTCGGACCGCCCGCGCGTCAAAAAAGCGCTGCTCCTTTGCAGCGTTCTGATGAACCTCGGTCTTTTGTTCTTTTTCAAATACTGGGATTTCTTTGCAAGCGAATGTAACGCACTCCTTGCGCTGCTGCGTCTGCCGCCGCATGTGCCGATGCTGCATCTGCTGCTCCCGGTCGGTATTTCCTTTTATACCTTCCAGACGATGAGCTACAGCATCGACGTGTATCGCGGCGACGCGCCCGCCGAGCGCGATTTTGTCGTCTTCGCGCTGTTCGTCAGCTTCTTTCCGCAGCTCGTCGCGGGACCGATCGAAAGCCCGGCGCACCTTCTGCCGCAGTTGAAAGCCAAACACCGTCCGAATTGGGCGGACACCGCCGCAGGCGTGCGGCTACTGCTTTGCGGCTTCTTCCGCAAGTGTGTCGTCGCGGACTGCTGCGGCATCTATGTGAACGCGGTGTTCGCCCATGCCGAAACGGCGGATTCGTTTGCGATTCTTGCGGGCAGCGCGCTGTTCTGCATCCAGATGTACTGCGACTTTGCAGGCTATTCCGAGATCGCCATGGGCGCCGCGCGGCTGCTCGGCATCCGACTGGTGCGCAATTTCGACCGCCCGTATCTCTCGCAAAGCTACGCCGAATTCTTCCGTCGCTGGCACATCTCGCTGAACCGGTGGTTCACGAGCTACGTCTACATTCCCCTCGGCGGCAGCCGCAGGGGGCGGGCGCGGAAAATCCTGAATACGCTGATCGTCTTTACGCTGTGCGGGCTGTGGCACGGTGCAAGGTGGACGTACGTGCTGTGGGGACTGTACGCGGCGTTTTGGGTATGCCTCGAAAGTCTGTTTCTGAAGCGTACCGAGGCGGCGCTTACCCGCCGCAACATCGACCTCACGCATCCCGGAATCGTACTGTTTCGCCGGGTCTATATGTTTCTGATCTTTCTTCCCGCCGCGATCCTGTTCCGCGCGCCGTCCGTTGCCGATGCCGGAACGATGCTTCTGCGCCTGTTCACCGCAGGGTTTGACGTCTCTGCGTCGCTTTCGATGATGGGACTGAATGGATTCGGACTTTTGCAGCTTGCCCTCATTTTGCTCGGTATGGCGGCAATCTATCCGTGGACCGCAGACGACCTGCCGCCCGCCGCGAATCCCCGTATCCAGATGCGGCGCGTTGCGGTCACTGCCTATTTCGTGCTTGTGATCGCGCTCTGCTGGCTTGCGCTGCTGCAGAGTCAGGACCTCGCGGGCTTCGCGTATTTTCAGTTTTAGGAGGATATGATGAAACGAATCCACAGAATCCTGCTTCTGCTGTTGCTTTTACTGATCCTTCCCGGTTCGCTGCTGTCGGCGGGGCTGTTTCTGCCGCAGTATTATAAAGACTCCTATTATGCCGAGCTTGCCGCCATGCGACAGCGCATCCGTTCTGCCGAAGGGCCGCGGCTCATCGTGCTCGGCAACAGCGACGTGGCGTTCGGGCTCGACGGTGCGCTTTTGGAATCTCTGCTTTCGGAAAAGGGCTTTTCCTATACAGTCTGTCCGTTCGGGCTGTACGGCGCGGTCGGCACGAGTGCAATGCTTTCCCTGTCCGAACGGGAGTTGCGCGAGGGCGATCTTGTTGTGATCGTCGCGGAGCCGGTCAGTGAAACGCTGTCCGACTATTTCGGCGCGACCGCCTTTTGGAAATGCGCTGAAAGCGACCCGTCCCTGCTGCTTGCGTTGAACGCCGATCAGCGCCGCGCGATGCTCGGCAATGCGATCGGGTTTTTGCAAACCCGCTTTGCCTATCGCCAAAGCGGTACCGCGCCCATGGTGCAGGGCGTCTATGCCAAAGCGTCGTTCGACGAGCGCTGCGATCTCGTCTATGACCGTCCCGGAAACACGATGCCGCTCGGGTACGACGCTTCGCAGCCGGTCACGCTGTCCGAGGTCACGATGTCGGAAGCGTTTTGTGAGCAGATAGCCGCCTATTGCCGCACCGCGGAGCGCGTCGGCGCAAGCGTCTTATTGAGCTTTAGTCCGCTGAACCGTGCCGCGCTGACCGATCCGGATCAGGTTCTGCCGTATTTTTCCCGCATCCGCGACGCGTTCCCCTGCCCGGTTATCAGCGATCCGAATCGCTATCTGATGGACAGCGGCTGGTTCTATGATTCCAATTTTCATCTGGACAGCGCGGGCGCAGTCGTTCGCACGCTGGAGCTTGCGCGCGATGTTGCCGCCTATCTCGGCTGCACCGAGCCGATCGACTGTCCGCTGCCCGAGATGCCCGCACCCGTTTATTCCGTTTCGGAAAGCGCCGGGGACGAAAAGGCGTTTACCTACGCATCGGTCGGGGATGCCGCTTATCTTATCGAAAGGCTTACGGCAGAAGGCAAAGAACACGCCGCCCTGACCGTGCCCGCCCTGCACGATGGCAAGCCGGTGATCGGCTTTATGCCGTCCGCGCTGTCCGACGCCGAAGCCTTAGAGGAGCTGACCCTTCCGCCGAACATCGAAGCGCTGCCGGACGGACTGTTCTCGTCCTGTCCTTCCCTTACCCGTCTGGTGCTGACCCACACGCAAAAGCCCTGCAGCGTCTCACAGCACACGTTCGACGGCGCAGACCGCCTCCGCATTCTCGTTCCCTCCGCCGCCTATCCGCTCTATCGCGACGGCTACGGCTGCGCGCAGAATCCGTGGGAGCCGTTTTTGAACCGGATCAAGTCGTACTGACAGCAACCGTTCTTTTCTAAAGCGCAGGATCAGCCGCCCTGCGCTTTGCCGTTCTGCCGATCGCCGGCATTATTCGGTATGGTCATCGTCATTGGGCAGAATTGTCAGGAAAAGGGATCCGCTTCGTTATCTTCAACTGTCTGCGATAGCGCTCCTATGAAAATCGGAGAGAGCCTTTCGCTCTCTCCGAAACCTTTGCCCTTACTGCGAACCTCGATATGGTTTATTTGCTTTCTTATCGGTATCTCGCTTTTTAGGGCTTTTTTCTTGTTTTGGGAAGTGCTGAAAAAGCGATTTGGGAGGATTTTGGGAGGAGCCGAAAAATTCGATTTTTTCGGAAATCTCTATTCCTCCCAAAGTCCTCCCAAGTGTATTGTCATGATCCGGTCGCAGCAGCAATGACGAATTCATGCTTTACCGCGCAGATTGTGTGGCAAACAGTTCCGGTTCATGATCCGTTTTGTCTTTCGAGCGGTTGACGGTTCGTCCCAAATCTTGTATAATTCTTGTAAAGCGAGAATGCAGATTTTTGTTAGAATGAAGGGTAACGGCATGATTCAAATTGCTTTGGTCGAAGATACGACGGAAGATCGGGAACAGTTTCTATCCGCGTTTAAGGCATATCAAAAGACAGATGCGACACCGTTTTCGCTGTCCGTATTTGAAACGCAGGCCGCGTTTCTTTCCGCCTTTTGCGGACAATTTGATCTGATCTTTTTGGATATCGAGCTGCCGGACGGCAACGGGATCGAGATCGCGCGGCGCATCCGCGAAACGGATGGGAACGTTGTCCTTGCGTTTCTGACGCAGATGGGGCAGTTTGCCATTCAGGGCTACGAGGTGGACGCCTCGGATTATATTCTGAAGCCGCTGAACGAGGGCATCTTTGCCGTCAAGATGAAAAAACTCCTGCGGCGTGTGCAGCACAACCGCCCGGTCGGTGTGTCCGTGTCCATCGGCGGCGGCAAGCAGATCATCGACGCGCAGACGATCCTGTATGTCGAAGTCTACAAGCACGACGTCACTTACCACACTTTAGGCGGTGTTTTCACCGAGCGCGGCTCGCTGAAGGACACGGAAGCGGCTTTAAGCAAGGCGTGCTTTGCGCGATCCGGCAACAGTTTTTTGGTCAATCTTCGCCATGTGAGAGGCATCGGCAAAACGGACCTTCTCCTTGACAGCGGCGAAACGCTGCCGATCAGTCGCGCCCGCAAGAAGGAACTGGTGGACGCTTTCAACCGGTATCTCGGAGGTTCGCTGTAATGTTCGGCTATGTCAATGCGATCAATCTGGTCATCTACCTTGAAACCGTCGTTATGGCGCAGGCGCTGGGATTCTTTCTGCCAAAGCGTCGGCTGTATCCGCTGCGGATCCTGTTGAGCACCGTCGTTTTTGGCGCGCTGGCCTATTTCATTCCGCTGTTTCCTCCCCTCCCCTTTTGGATCGATTGGGGCTACAGCATTCTGATGTACATGGCTCTTCTGCTGTTTTCTGCGCTGTCCGTCGGCGTTTCTGTGCGCGCTTCGTGGGTGAACTGTCTGTTCTGCGCGATCGGCGGCTACGCCTCCCATCACCTTGCCGGAACGATCTCCTCTATCTTTGCCGAACTGTTTTGGCAAGGCGCATATTTGTCTGTTTTCGAGCCGCCGTATCTGTATCTGTATCTGCTCTCGCTCGCTGTCACCTATACCGTCATACTGGCGCTGCTCCATCGGAATCGCAGCGCGCAGACGCTGATGAACCGTCGGCGCGTGGTTCTGCTGGCGCTTCTTGTGGTACTGCTGAATATCGTCATCAGCTCCTACGCTATGATGACCAAAATGCACGCGGATTCGATCGACAGTTCCGTGACCGCTGTACAGCTGTATAACTGCGTTTCCGGCTTCCTTGCGATCTTTATCCTGTTCGGCATGCTCGAACGCGGATGGCTTGAACGCGAAACCGAGATCCTGAACAACCTGTATCGGGAAAACATCCGGCAATACGAAATCTCCAAGGCAACGATGGAATCGCTGCACGATCTGAAGCACCGCATCAATGCGCTGATGGCAAACAACGCCGTGCTGTCCGAGACGGAGCGTGCGGACATTTCCGACAAGATCTTTCTGTTCGACAGTGCCGCCAAAACGGGCAGCGAAACGCTCGATATCATCTTAACCGAAAAGCGGATGCTGTGCCATCAGTACGGGATCGAGTTCGACTGCATGGCGGACGGCAAGCGGCTTGCTTTCATGGACGTATACGATATGTATTCGCTGTTCGGCAATGCGCTGTCCAACGCGATCGAAGCGGTCGTCAAACAGCCGGAAGGAGCGCCGCGGCTGATCTTTTTATCCGTCAGCGGCAGCGACCGCTATACGGCCGTGCATTTGGAAAACACATTTAACGGACAGATCCGCATCGTTGACGGCATTCCCGAAACCGATAAAGCCGACAAGGCGGCGCACGGATTCGGCGTGAAGTCGATGCAGCGCATTACGGAAAAATATCACGGAACGCTGACGGTGACGGTCAAGGACGATCTGTTCCACCTCGATATTCTGTTTCATCATACCGAAGCGTGACGAGTTATGCCGCTTTTGCAACCGGCCGTGCCAAGCCGGTTGTTTTTGTTTTACCTTCTTTTTATAATGAGTTTGCTGCAAAAAGCAGAACAAATTGACGGAGGAGAAAGCAAAAAAATGAAGCGGAAGATGAGCAACAAAAAGTTCACTGCGATCCTGTCTGCCGTTATGGCAGTGCTGGTCGTCGTGGCGCTTGCGGCGTCGATCGTGATGCCGCTGCTGTCCAGCACAATGGACACCTATCTCGGCAGAGGCGAACGCTACACCGTGCAGATCGAAGGCGCGGACAAGTGGGACACCAAGTATTACGATCAGAAGTATACGGACACAAACAGCAAAACCGGTTCCGTGTCCTACGGTCTGCAGGTTTCCAAGCAGATCACCGATGAGGGCGAAGTGCTGCTGAAGAACAACGGCGTTCTGCCGCTTGCCAAAGGCACGAAGGTCACGCCGTTCGGCTACCGCTTCCTGAACCCGCTGTACGGCGGCACCGGTTCCGGCAACGTGGATGCGAGCAAGGATTACATTGTGACCGCGGAAAAGGGTCTTATGAACTTTGACGTCAACAGCACGATGGTCGAAAAGCTCCGTGCAGGCAAGGTCATCGAACTGACCTCCGACGGTGCCAACGCCGTCAGCACAAGCAATGAAGAAGAAACGGGCTTTACCGGCGCGACGACTTCCCTCCTGGAGTATGACGCCGCCGTGTATACCGGCACCGAAGCCTCCTGTGCCGATACGACCGCAATCGTATATATCGGCAGAGTCGGTGGCGAAGGCGGCAACCTGCAGATCACGCCGTATGCCGACGGCACGCCGCACGAACTGGCGCTGACCACCTATGAAAAGGAAATGCTCACGTTTGCCAGGCAGAACTGCAAAAACGTTGTTGCAATCATCGAGTCCTCCAACGTTATGGAACTCGGCGATCTGATGGAGGGCGGCGCATATGAATGCGACGCGATCGTCTGGGTCGGCGGCGCAGGCGCAACCGGCTTTGCGTCCCTCGGCGATATTCTCGTCGGCGATGTGAACCCGTCAGGCCGCACAGCGGACCTTTGGGATCGCGACCTTACGAAGAACCCCGTCTATGTCAACTTCGGCACCGACCGCATTTATGCGAACACGGACGGCGTTATGGTCGAGTTTATGAATTTTACCAACGGTCTGTACTTTGTCGAACTCGAAGAGGGCATGTATTCCGGTTACCGCTACTTTGAAACCGCATCGGACATTGGCGCGCTCGATTATGATAGCGCAGTCGTCTATCCGTTCGGCTACGGTCTCTCCTATACGACCTTTGAGCAGAAGATCACCGATTTCAACACGAACGGCGACGAAGTAAAGGTTTCCGTGCAGGTCACCAATACCGGCGACAAGGCGGGCAAGGATGTCGTCCAGCTCTATTACACCGCGCCGTACACCGAGTACGATCAGCAGAACAAGGTCGAAAAACCGACCGTCAATCTGATCGCGTTCGATAAGACCGGCATTCTGGAGCCGGGCAAGAGCGAAACGCTGACGCTGACCTTTGCCAAAGAGGACATGGCGTCCTACGCCTACCTGCACGACAACGGCGACGGCACAACGGGCTGCTATCTGCTGGAAGCCGGCACCTATACGGTATCGCTTCGCAACAACTCGCACGACGTGATCGAAAGCCGCGATTTCGAGATCGGCGCCACGATCGCTTATGACAACGCGAATCCGCGTCAAACCGAGAAGGACGCGCAGTCTGCCTGGAATGAAGAGATCGGAAGAGCACACG
>CAMHJE010000078.1:0-10508 GCA_946185305.1 uncultured Clostridia bacterium
CCGTTTGCGGATGATGTCGTAAAGCGCATGACCGTGTTTGCGTGGGTGCTGGTCGGCGGCGCGGTCGTAACGAGCGTTGCCGAGGCCGCGGCGAACGCCGTGATGCAGCGCAGCCTTGACCTGTCCTTTGCGCTGAACCCGGCGGGCATGGATACCGGCTTCGAGCTGTCGTTCAGCTTCGCTCCGATCCTGATTGCGCTGATCGTCCTGTTCCTCACCATCATCTTCCGCTATGGCGCACAGCTCCAGAAGGAAGCCGACGAAACGCTGTGAGGTGAACCATGGGCAGAATTATCTTGCGGCTCGACCGGGTCATGGCGGACCGGAAAATGAGCCTCAACGAGCTTTCCGAAAAGGTCGGCGTGGCGAACGTCAACCTCTCGAAGCTGAAAAACGGCCATATCAGCGCGATCCGTTTCTCTACGCTGATCGCGATTTGCGAAGCTCTGCATTGTCAGCCCGGCGACCTTCTCGAATACGCGCCGGATGAAGCGACAAATTGAACCGCTTAAGAAAGAGCCCTCCCGAAACATTCGAGAGGGCTCTTGTCTATTGGCTTTACCAATCCGAATCCCAGTCCGTGCTCCCGGAATCCCAGTTGTCATAGTCCGAGGAGGACGAGGAATGGCTTTCCTGAATCGAATCCCACATCGAGGAATTCTTGAAATCGGAAACGCCCCAGTCGGAATCGAATGAATCACCGACATAGTAGTTGCCGTAATCGCCGTAGGGCGCGTCGCCCTCATACCAGCTGCCGACGCTCGTGTCATTGTAGGTATAGTACCAGTCGTTGCCGTAATGATACCATGTCAAACCGTCGTTGAACTGGTAGTAGCCGTCGTTGCGATGCTGGCAGCGCGAAACAAGGGCGGTCAGCAGCGAGAACGCCAGAAAGCCTGCGACAAAGAGAAGCAGCGTCCGCTTGCTGCGTTTTGCGTTGGCTTCGCGCTTCTGCCGTTCGGCCTCCTGCTCCGGCGTCGGCTTGCCGTCCGGATAGATGCCGCGATTGTGACATTCTTCGAGCAGCTTGGCGAAGATCTCGCTGACGGCGTGCTCCTCGTCCGGTCCGCGATAGCGCACGGCACGGGAGCCGTCGGACTTGTTTTTATATACGACAAAGTCGTTGCCGTCCTGATAGATGCCGAATGCGCGGGGCTGACGGTAATCCTCCCCGATAAAGAAGCGCATCCTAAGAAGCGGCATACCGCGCTCGGCGCAGTACTCCTTCAACTCCGCAATCGTCTTGGGCAGAAAGACGGTACGTTCGGTATTTTCCACATAGTTCGGGTTCGGCGCGCCGCAGTACGGACAACGCTGATCGGTCGAGCTGATCGTGGAGTCGCAATATTGACATTTTCCGGTCGATGGCATGACGCAGAAGCTCCTTCTTGTATAGTGTATGTAGCCTTAGTGTACCTTGGTTTCGCGCCAAAAGCAAGGTCTCGGACAAAAACTTTGCACTCAAATCCTTCGGCAAAACGGCGGCAAAACCGAGAAGCCGCGTTGAAAATGCAAGGGAGCGGCCTGTCGATTCATAAAAGATTCCCGCGAAAGTCATATTTGTGCCGCAATTCTATCTTGCGCGTTTTTGACGGAACCGTTATAATAGAAGCAGAAAGGGGACATTTGTGCCCCGCCGCCGCAGCGAACGCGCATTTTTTCTCTACTGCTGCGGATCTATGCGGTAGAGTTTGTATTTCGGCACTCTACCCATAATAGAATCCCCCGTTTTCGGGGCTTTTTGAGGTTTCCATGGAAAGCGAGCGCATTCGCCAGATCGTTGCCGCGCGCCTGACGGCGTACCGGAAACGAGCCAATATGACACAAGCCGAGCTGGCTGAAAAAATCAATTATTCCGACAAGTCGGTATCCAAGTGGGAGAGGGGCGACGGTCTGCCCGACCTGCTTGTGCTTTGCCGTCTTGCCGAGCTGTATGAAATCCCCGTCGATGAGTTCCTGCACGAGGGCATGCTGAAGCGGCCGGCGTCCGAGCGCCGCCGTCGGCATTGGCTGATCTCGCTGCTGTCGGTTGGGCTGGCCTTCCTTGTCGCCGCCGTCGTATACTATATTTTGACGGTTCTGCGCGTGCCGTATGCGTGGATGTGCTTTGTGTGCGCGGTGCCGATCAGCGCGATCATTGCGGTCGTGTTCAGCCACATCTGGAGCGGGATTCTGCTGCAATGCGTGTCCGTCAGCGTACTGGTGTGGTCGGTGGCAATCACCGTCTATCTGTTTTTGCGTCTGCTTGCGGGCGGAATCGTCGGCAACGGCCTGCTGTTTGCCCTCGCAGGCGGGATGCAGGTGCTTGTGCTGCTGTGGTATTTGCTGCAGCATTATCGAAAAAAGAGCGCAGAGAAAGGAAAGTGATCACTATGTTCTGTACCAATTGCGGACAGCCGCTGCCGGAGGGCGCTAAATTCTGCCCCGAATGCGGAACGCCGCTTGCCGTTCGTCCCTTAGTCGAAGAAGTCTTGCCCACGGAGGAAGCCCACGTGCCGGAGCCGGAAGCGTCGGCAGAAGAGCCGATTACGGAGCCGGAAGCGCCCGCGGCTGAACCCGAAGCGGCGCCGGAAGCCGAAGTGATCCCGACGGCGGAGGCCGGGCAGGTGTCCGAGCCGAAGGCCGCGCCGACGGCAGAAGTCGTTTCGATCGCGGAGGAACCGCCGAAGGGACTGCACTTTACGGCGGCGGTGGCGCTGATCCTCACGGCGATTTCGTTTACCTGCGGCGCACTGTCGCTGCTCGGCTTGATGATCGGAATGGTCGCCGGTATGGTGATCCTGTTCGCCTTTTTGACCGCGCTGCTGACGCCGCTGTCGTTCGGCTTCGGCATTGCGGCCTTCATCATCGGCTTGAAACGGAAGCACACTGCGACATGGGTGATCGGTTTGATCTCCGCGCTGCTCGCCGTAGTGCAGCTGGTTGTCGGTGTGATAGCCTTGATTTGCGGCGTCGTCTATCTGGTTGCCGTGTAACCCCGTATTTTGTACAGTAAAGCCCCGCTGTTTTTCGGCAGCGGGGCTTTTATCATGTATGCCGTTTATTTTCTCTTGCGCAGGGCAAGCACAACAATGATCCCAATGATCACGGCAAACGCGACGGCGCCGATGATCACATACGGTGTCGGGAACGCGGCTCCGGCTTCGGCCGGCACAGCCGCGGGCGCTTCGGTGGGCGCCTCTGTCGGAACGACGGTGAGCGCCGCGGTGGGCACGGGGGTCGGTGTCGGCGTCGGGGTCGGTGTCGGCTCCGGCGTGGATGTCGGCGTCGGGGTTGGCGTCGGGGTTGGCGTCGGCTCCGGCGTGGGCGACGGCGTCGGTGGGACATAGTCGCTCAGACATTCGGGCGGGATGTTTTCCAAAAAATCGTTCTTGTTCACGTCCTCGCCGACTGTGCTGAATGCAAGACCGTATTCGCTCGCTTTATAGCGATCCTTGCGGATGCCGTTGATCTGCCCGGTCTCGTTCTTGTCCCACAGGATCATGCCCTGCACGGACAGCTCGCGCGCGGTTTTGCCGCCGTGGTTCGGCAGCGGCGTGTCCACATCGATCAGGATCTGGTTTTCCGGGTACATGTGGAAATACAGCTTTTTCACCTGCCAAACACCGAATTCCTCGGCGGAGGCAGGGAACTGCTCGGGGTCCGAAGCGGCGGCGACCGCCTGCTGCGTGATCTCGGCGGTCAGCTTGTGTGAGCCGTCCCCGAAATCGCCGTCGTTGATGTCGTGTGTGATCACGACCTCCGGCTTTACGCGCCGAATCTGTCGGACAAGCATTTCCACCGGATCGCGCGGATCCTGCTCGATCCACGCCTTGACAAAGGAGTTATAGGTCACTGTGTGAAGGCCTGCGAACTCGAAGAACGTTTTGAAATGCGTCAAGCCCTGCAGATAGGAGCCGGGCGAGCTTTTGCGCTGCCGCCCGATGGTATCGCATCCGATATCGACGACCTGGATGTGATAGCCGCGCTCGGTATACGGCGGGATAACAGCGGCGAACACCAGTACGTCGTCGTTGCCATGCGTTTCGACCAGCATGATGTCGGCCTTATCGTATGGCTCCTCCCAAACGATAGCTTTCGACTGTACCTGCCTTTCGTTATAAGCGAACAGCTCCGCCATGGCGCCGCTGCCCTCCAGTACCGTCATGCGGATTTCCGAAACGCCTTCCTCGGGGAATACGGTCAGAAAGCGGATCACGTTGGCGTATTCGCGGGAAGCGACCACCTCACCCGCGTCGTTGAGCTGCTCGACGAGCGCCTTTTGCGGAATGTAGCGCCATTCCCAGTACAGCGCCGCCACGGGATTCTTTTCGGTCCATTGTACGCGGAACCAGTCGCCCGCGTTGAACGTGACCGTCGTGGAATACGTGTTGTCGGTCAGATATTTCATCACGGGGTTGTCCGCATGAATCTCAATCGTACAGTTTTTGTTGATATTGCTGTCGGCAAACACCGCTGCGGGCGTCAGCAGCAGAAGCGCCGCAAGCAGCAGCAAACCCAATCGTTTCATGGCCTGTCGTTCGTCCTCCGCATCGTCAGATCTTTTCCACCGGCTTGGCGGTATCGGCCTGCGCCTGCTCCGCTTCGGTCACAACCGGATCCGCGGGCTGCGCGTTCTTCTCCTCTTTATCGACCCATTCGGTGGCCGCGTCTACGCCGGTCTTCACGGTTTTCAGAAGCGTTTTGCCGAAATCCTTGCCGAGCGTTGCAAAGTCCTTGCCGACCTTTTTCCAGTTATTTTTCAGTCCGTCCTCCATGTGTCCGTCCTCCTTCTTTTTTCCTATTCAGTATAGCGGAAACAGGACCGTTTCACAAGCCCCGAAATCCTATTTTCCGCTTTCGTCGAATGTGATTCGGCTGAACCGCGCTTTCGGCTCGAAGCCGAGCGAGCGATAAACGCGATTCGCCGTTTCGTTTTCGCATTCGGCGTAGAGCATCGGCGTCCGTCCCTCGGCCAGTATCGTTCGGCAAATGTCCGACAGCAGCGCGCTCGCATAGCCGTGCCGCCGCAGCGAAGGCTTTGTTACGACCGTGTGCAGATCGGAATAGCGCGTGCCGACATCCGCTCGCTTGGCAATCGCGGCCAAGGCGCCGTCCGGCGTGAGCCACGCGCGGGAGGCGTCGCTTTCGGCAAACGCTTCGCCCATCCGCCGCGCTTCGGCGGGCGGAATCGGCGAGCCGTCGTCGTGTGTGAACAGGCCGATCAGCTCCCCGGCGTCCTCTGCCGAAACCGCCCGGCCCGGCACCGCGTGTCCCGCCGCTTCGTGCGGGAACAGCGCGCGCATCCGGTAGACCTCGATCTGCCGCCGCGAAACCGGCTCGTCGGAAAAGACAAGCGGCAAAAGCCGCGCAAGCCGGTTCTTTACGATCACCGACGGCAGATACCCGTGCGCTTTTTGCGAGCTAAGCACCTCCAAAAGCTCCCCGAGCCGCTCGTCGGAAATATCGTTCGCCGTCCAGATCCATGCGGGCTCGGACGGCTCCTCCTGCACATACAGACATTCCCTGCCGTCCGACAGCACCAGCGGCAGGCCGTGCTCCAGCAACCGGTACAGCCGCACGAACGCCAGCTCGTCGCCGCGCGGAATCGGGGCGTCCATCAGCGCGTGCGCCCGCGTCCATAGCCGGATACTGCCCATAGCCTGCCTCCTTTTTGTCAAAATTTTTACTGTTTGTATATAATATCACGAATGTGCATAAAAAGCAAGTCCCGCTGCAAAAGCACAACGAACTGCGTGATAATTCAAACAAGTCCGCAGAATTCATGAATTATTCATAAAAAAACCGGATTTCTTAAGAAAGCTGTCACCGAACTGTCACTTTGGCGCGGTATACTGACAGCATCAAACGAAGGAGATATACGAGTATGCATATTTTGGAGGTCGAACACCTGACGAAAATTTACGGTGCCGGTGAAAACGAGGTGCGGGCGTTGAACGACGTATCGTTCGGCGTGGACAAGGGCGAGTTCGTTGCGATCATCGGGCCGAGCGGCAGCGGCAAATCGACCCTGATCCACACGCTCGGCGGCGTGGATCGGCCGACAAGCGGCAAGGTCTTTTTGAACGGGCAGGACGTATACGCGCAGGACGAGGAGCAGCTTGCGATCTTTCGCCGTCGGCAGGTCGGCTTGATTTACCAGTTCTACAATCTGATTCCGGTGCTCAACGTCGTCGAGAACATGACGCTGCCCGTGCTGATGGACGGCCGCAAGGTGAACGAGACGCGGCTGAACGAGCTGCTGCAGACGCTGAACCTTTCCGACCGGAAGAACAACCTGCCCAATCAGCTGTCCGGCGGACAGCAGCAGCGCGTGTCGATCGGGCGGGCGCTGATGAACGCGCCGACGGTCGTGCTCGCGGACGAGCCGACCGGCAACCTCGATTCGCAGAACAGCCGCGAGATCATCGAGCTTTTGCGCCTCAGTAACCGCAAATACAACCAAACGCTGATCGTCATTACGCATGACGAGAACATCGCTTTGCAGGCCGACCGCATCCTGGCCATCGAGGACGGCCGCATTACCAAGGACGAGCGCATCCGGGGGAAGAACGCATGAACATTCTGCATCGACTGACGCGCCGGATGCTCGCCAAGAACCCGACGCGCACCTGGGTCACGATCATCGGCATCATGCTGTCGATGGCGCTGACCGTCGCCGTGCTGGAAGGCGCATACAGCGGCCTGATGTTCATGCTGAGCACCGAGGGCGCGACCGACGGCTTTTATCAGCTCTATTATTACGGCCTCGACAAGGAAACCGCCGTCCGTGCCGCGACGCAGGACGCCGTGAAGGACAGCACGATGTGGGAGCTTGTCGGTTGGTCCGACGCCACCGGCGAGGGCGAGCATCGCCGCCCGCTGCTCTGCATCGATGCGCTCGGCGCCGATCCGAAGGGACTTTTATCGGTGCGGCTCACGGAGGGCCGGATGCCGGAAAACGATACCGAGCTGCTGCTGCCCGCCGACTGGTTCGCCGGGGACGGGCTGACAAGCCGGGAAATGCGCAAACGCGCACAGGCGGCCATCGGCCAAACGCTGACCCTGCCGGTCGGAAAGCGTGCGGATGCAAACGGCGATGCCCTAAATGAGCATGACTCCTATCACTTTGGGGACGGCGAAACGCTGACAAACTGCGCGGAGCGCACCTATACGGTCGTCGGCGTCTATGCCGATTTCGACCGGTTCATCGAGGGAGAGCGATACTGCTACCGTGCGCTGACCGTGGGCGAGGGCGTCGGTGAATACCGCGTGTTCGCCACGCTGAAGATGCCGCTGTTCTATCAAATCTTCCGCAAAACGCAGGCGGTGTCCGACAATGTTATCGGGCATCTCTCGATCCTGCGCTATTACGGTGCATCGGATAACGCGCTGATCGTGACGCTGTACAGCATCGCGGGCATGCTCGTCGCGCTTGTCGCGTTCGGCTCGATCTCGCTGATCTACAATTCGTTTGCGATCTCCGTATCCGAGCGCACGCGCCAGTTCGGCATCCTGCGCTCCATCGGCGCGACGAAGAAGCAGGTTCGTGCTATGGTGCGTTACGAAGCGCTGCTGCTCGGCTTTGCGGGCATCGGACTTGGGCTTGTGCTCGGTCTTGTCGGCATCGGCGTCACGCTTTGGATCATCTCACCGATGCTGGCACGCATGATGAGCGACGCCTCGTCCGCGGCCGGTGTACGGATGCGCCTTGTGATCAGCCCGGTCATGCTCGGCATTTCGGCGCTCGTCTGTCTTTTGACGACGCTGCTTTCGGCACGCATCCCGGCACGCCGCGCGGTGAAGATCGACCCGATCAGCGCGATCCGGCAGAGCAACGATGTTAAGCTGTCGGTGCGCGAGGTCAAAACGTCCCGCCTGACGCAGAAGCTGTTCGGCTTCGAGGGCACGATGGCGTCGAAAAACTTCAAGCGCAACCGCAAGCGCTACCGCGCCACCGTCCTGTCGCTGTTTTTAAGCATCGTACTGTTCATCTCGGCCAGCTCGCTGACCGCCTATCTGCGCGATTCGATCAACGACATCATCGGCGATGTGAACGCCGCGGACGTGTATGCGTTCTACCATGGCGAGGAAGCGCCAGAAGTGCTGTACAGACAGCTTGCCGCGGCGGATTCCGTCACCGAGGGCAACTATATCATTTACGGCGGCTTTGATGCAGCGTTCCGTATGGCGGACCTTTCCGCCGATTATAAAGAACTGTATCAGCTCGATCCGAGCGAAGCCGAGGCGAATACCTATCGAACGGTTGCGTTTGTGGACGACGATACGTTCCGCAAGATCGCCGCGGAAAACGGACAGCTTGCCGACGCGTATTTCAACTTCGCACCGCAGGGCATGATCCTCAACACCTCAACCGAGCGCATCTATCGGGACGGCAAAACGGTGTATAAGACGCTCGAAACCGTCAACCCCGCCGCGTTCCCGATCCAAATGAAGGCGACGTATGCGCTTGCTGCGCCGGAAAACACGGTGCCGTTCGCAGCGGACGGCATCCTGCCGACCGAGGCGCTCCGCGCACTCGGCATCGAGGAGGGACAGATCGGCTTATACGATGCGGAAGCGATGGAAGAACTATATGCGTCGGACGAAAGCGGCAATTCGATCTTCGGCAATGCGCTGCTGGCTTACGAACAGACCGGCACGTTCGACGTTTCGATCTTCGACCGCAGCAAGCTCGAGATCATTTCGGAGGACACGCTGTACCGCACGTATACGCTGACCGTCGCCGCTCCGTGTCAAACGAGCCGCCTGATCCTCCCGGATAAGAGCGCGATCCTGTATCCGTACAGCCGCATGTCGGAGGTGCTCGACACCGATACTGCTGCCGTGATCCGGCAGAACGCCGCGTTTGGCTTCAAGGCGGACAACCACGCTGCGGCAACGGCCGAAATGCTGAACGTCGCCGAAACGATGCACGGTCTCGGCGTTTCCGATCTGGCGGAAAACAACGAGATGGAACGATTGCTGATCGTGATTGTGGACATCTTCGCCTATGGGTTCATCATCCTGATCTCGCTGATCGCGGTTGCAAACGTGTTCAACACGATCACCACGAACATCCTGCTGCGACGCCGGGAGTTTGCGATGCTCAAGTCCATCGGCCTCGGCGAAAAGGGCTTCCGCAAAATGCTGAACTATGAATGTGTGATCTATGGGCTGAAGGGCCTTTTGTGGGGTCTGCCCGCTGCCGCGCTGTTTACGTTCCTGATTTGGAAGGTCATGTCCGACTCCATCGAACAGTCGTTCTATATCCCGTGGCACAGCGTATTGATCGCGGTGCTGTCGGTGTTCGCGGTCGTGTTTGCGACGATGCTCTATGCCGCGCATAAGATCAAAAAGGACAACCCGATCGACGCGCTGAAAAACGAGAACCTGTAAACAAAATGCCGTAAACTCTGAATGACCGCGCCGGGTGCGGGCTGTCATAAAAACTTTACAGGTTGTGTTCATAACTGCGCCTTGACAGAGACCTTTCCTTCCCGTAAGATAAAAGAGGAAAGGTCTCTTACGCATTCTTTACGGGGGGAAAATGCCGATGAAACGCCTGTCCTTGGTGATTGTTGCTCTGTTTCTGCTCTGCGCAATCGGCTGCCGCGATACGCTCGGCGTCGGGCACACGTTTGTTCCGCCGACCAAAGCGCCGTATACCGAGCCGGTCGATTCCGTGTACGAGGAGCTGAACGGTGAGCCCAAAAGCGCCTACGGCCGATTCAGCTTCTATGAAACGGATTTCAACGAGGGCTATATCCGCCTGCCGCTTGATTCGCCCTACCGCCTGTTTGTCTTTATGGATGCCGACGGTGAGCTGCAATACCGCGTTTACGCCACGCGCGAGATCATGGAGGACGGCACGGCGGCCAATTTAGAGGTCGGATATCTGCGTGCCGAGCTGCGCGAACGGCCGCAGCCGCAGCCCGGTGAATCAAGCTATGTGATCCTGATCGACGAGGGCGCAGGCTTTGTGGATACGAAGCAGGAACGCTTTGGTCGCGTCGAAACCGACCGCAACCGCACCAATCCGCAGATGCCCTACGCTGTCGGCACCGACGGCGATCTCTATTATCCCGCCGCAAACGGAGAAGCGTATTTCGGCGCCGTCCCGGTCAGCCGCCTCCCGAACGGCGATATTGTTTTCACACTGCCGGGCGGCGATACCGTGACACTTCTGAATATTGCCGAGCTCTTTGCGACGGAAGTCCCGTCCGAAAGCCCGACAGAGGAGCCCACGCCGACGCCCGCGCCGACCGATACCCCCGAACCGACCGATACGCCGACTCCTGTGTCGACCGATACCCCCGATCCTACGCCGGGCGGCAACGAAAATGCCGATCCGACACCGGGCGGCAATGAGAACCCCGATCCCACACCGGGCGGCAATGAGAACCCCGATCCCACGCCGGGCGGCAACGAAAACCCCGATCCCACGCCGGGCGGCAATGAGAACCCCGATCCCACGCCGGGCGGCAACGAAAATGCCGATCCGACACCGGGCGGCAATGAGAACCCCG
>CAMHJE010000079.1:0-10494 GCA_946185305.1 uncultured Clostridia bacterium
TCGAGTTCAACGAGATCACGGCAAACGCGATCAAGAACTCCATCAAAAAGCCGCGCACCATCGACATGAACCTTGTCAATGCGCAGCAGGCCCGCCGCGTGCTGGACCGGCTTGTCGGCTATAAGATCAGCCCGATCCTTTGGCATAAGGTACAAAAGGGCCTGTCTGCCGGCCGCGTGCAGTCCGTCGCTACGCGCATCATCTGCGACCGTGAGGAGGAGATCGACGCGTTCATCCCGGAGGAATACTGGACGATCACGGCGAAGCTGAACGGCCAAAAGCCCTTCGATGTGCGCTACTACGGCGAGCAGGGCAAAAAACAGGACGTGCATACCGAAGCCGAGGCGAACGAGATCAAGGCGCGCGTGGAAAAAGCGACGTTCCTTGTCACCGAATGCAAGGTCAGCGAAAAGCGCCGCCATGCGCCCGCGCCGTTCACCACCTCCGGTCTGCAGCAGGACGCTTCACGCAAGCTGGGCTTCACGACGAAACGCACCATGATGGTGGCACAGCAGCTGTATGAGGGCGTCGAGCTCGGCAAGCGCGGCCCGATCGGCCTGATTTCCTATATCCGTACCGATTCCGTCCGCGTCGCGGAGGAAGCGCAGGACGCGGCGAAGACATACATCGGGGAGACGTTCGGCGAGGCGTACGTGCCCGAAAAACCGAACATCTATAAAGGCCGCCGCGGGGCGCAGGACGCGCACGAAGCGATCCGTCCGACAGACCTTGCCAATGAGCCGAAGACCTTGAAGGCGCAGCTGTCGAGCGACCAGTATAAGCTGTATAAGCTGATCTACGAACGCTTCTTGGCAAGCCAGATGACCGAAGCCGTGCAGCAGGTCACGTCCGTTTCCATCGACGCCGCCGGCGCGACGTTCAAGGCATCCGGCACGCGCACCGTGTTCGACGGCTATATGGCGATCTATACCGAGAGCCGTGACGACGATGAACAGACCGTGACGCTCCCGCCGATCAAGGAAAATGATACTTTCACGGCCAAGGCCGTCGATGCGCAGCAGAAGTTCACGCAGCCGCCTTCGCGTTATACCGAGGCGTCGCTTGTCCATACGCTCGAGGAAAAGGGCATCGGGCGTCCGTCCACTTATGCGCCGACGATCTCCACGGTGATCGACCGCGGCTATGTCGCGCGCGATAAAAAACTGCTGATCCCGACCGATCTCGGCTTCATCGTCACGAACCTGATGAAAACGAGCTTCCCGGATATCGTCGATATCGCGTTTACCGCCAACATGGAGGAGGAGCTGGACGAGGTCGAGGAAGGCAAGGTCGATTGGACAAAGCTGATGGAGGACTTCTACGGCCCGTTTGTCAAGACCGTCGAAAAGGCGGACGCCGAGGTCGAAAAGGTCAAGATCCCCGATGAAGTCAGCGACGTGGTCTGCGACAAGTGCGGCGCGCTGATGGTCTATAAAAACGGCCGCTTCGGCCGGTTCCTTGCCTGTCCGAATTTCCCGGAATGTCGGAATACCAAGGCGATCATCGAGAAGATCGACGTGCCGTGTCCCAAGTGCGGCGCGGCCCTGATCAAGCGCATGAGCAAGAAAAAGCGCACGTTCTACGGCTGCGAGCGTTACCCGGACTGCGACTTTATCAGCGGCTATCTGCCGGTCAATATGAAGTGCCCCAAGTGCGGCGGCTACATGGTGCAGAAGCGCGGCTCAAACGGCACGTTCATTGCCTGCGCCGATCAAAAGTGCGGCTATGTCTACCGCAAGCCGAAGAAGGAAGACGATGAATAAAAACGTTACCGTAGTCGGCGCCGGGCTGGCGGGCGCGGAAGCCGCTTATCAGCTGTTGAAGCGCGGCTTTTCGGTCACGCTCTATGAGATGAAGCCGAAAAAGTTTTCGCCCGCGCATAAGGCCGAAACCTTTGCCGAGCTCGTCTGCTCCAACTCCCTGCGCTCCGACCGCATCGAAAACGCGGTGGGGCTGTTGAAGGAAGAACTGCGGCAGATGGATTCGCTGATCCTGTCCTGTGCGGACGCAACGCGCGTTCCTGCGGGCGGGGCCTTGGCGGTGGATCGGGACGGCTTTTCCCGCCTTGTCACCGAACACCTGTCGGCTTTTGCAAACCTAACCGTCGTGCATGACGAGGTCACGGACATTCCGGATGCGCCGTGCATCATTGCATCCGGCCCGTTAACATCCGATGCGCTTTCCGAAACGCTTGAAAAGCGCCTCGGCGTATCGCTGCACTTTTACGACGCGGCGGCGCCGATTGTCACAAAGGAATCGCTGAACTTCGACAAGGTTTTTGCAGCTTCGCGCTACGGCAGGGGCGAGGACTATCTGAACTGCCCGATGACGCGGGACGAATACTTTGCATTCTACCATGCGCTGATCACCGCCGAAACCGCGCCGCTGCACAGCTTTGAAACGCCGCGTGTGTTCGAGGGCTGCATGCCGGTCGAGGTCATGGCAAAGCGCGGCGAGCTGACCTTGGCTTACGGGCCGATGAAACCGGTCGGCCTTGAAACCGAGGGCAAACGGCCGTTCGCGGTCGTGCAGCTGCGCCGTGATAACGCCGAGGATACGCTTTACAACATCGTCGGCTTCCAGACCAATCTGAAATTCGGCGAGCAAAAGCGCGTGTTCGGTATGATCCCCGGTCTTGAAAACGCGGAGTACGCGCGCTACGGCGTCATGCACCGCAATACGTTTTTGAACAGTCCGCAGCTTCTGCAGCCGGACTTTTCTCTGCGGGATAACGGCCTTGTGTTCTTCGCGGGGCAGATGACCGGCGTGGAGGGCTATGTCGAATCGGCGGCAAGCGGCTTTGCCGCGGGCGTGCATCTGGCAAGAAAGCTGAACGGACAAGCGCCGGTTGACTTTACGACAAAGACGGCCATCGGCGCGCTCGGTCATTACGTGTCCGAATATGCCGGCAAGGATTTTCAGCCGATGAACGTCACGTTCGGCATCATGGAAGGCTGGCCGGAGCGCATCCGCTCCAAGCCGGAACGGTATCATAAAATTGCAGAGCGGTCTTTGGCATACCTTAAGACGCTCGATCTATCGTAACATATTTTCATTTTTCACGGAGGGACCATGGATTTACAGGGTACTACGATTCTGGCGGTTCGGCGCAACGGCAAGACGGCGATCTGCGGCGACGGACAGGTCACGATGGGGCAGCAGGCGATCATGAAGGCGTCGGCAAAGAAGGTGCGCCGCATCTTCCACGACCGCGTTGTCGTCGGCTTTGCGGGCTCGGTCGCGGATGCGTTCAGCCTTTGCGATCGCTTCGAAGAAAAAATGCAGATGTACGGCGGGTCGCTCGCGCGTGCGGCGGTCGCTTTGGCGCAGGACTGGCGAAATGACAAGGTCATGCGCAAGCTGGAGGCGATGATGATCGTTGCCGATACCGAACAGCTCTTGATCATCAGCGGTACCGGCGAGGTCATCGAGCCGGACGATGGCGTGGCGGCCATCGGCTCGGGCGGGCTGTATGCGCTCGCCGCAGCCAAAGCACTTGTGCAGAACACCGATCTGTCCGCTGCGGAGATCGCCCGCAAGGGACTTGAGATCGCGGGGCAGATCTGCATTTTCACAAACAGCAACCTGACGATGGAGGAGGTGTAAGCGTATGATGACCCCGAAACAAATCGTCGATGCGCTCAACCGTTACATCATCGGGCAGGAGGATGCCAAGCGTGCGGTTGCGATTGCGCTCAGAAACCGCTATCGCCGTTCGTGCCTATCGGAAGAGCTTCGTGAGGAAATCACGCCGAAGAACATCATCATGCTCGGGCCTACCGGCGTCGGCAAAACCGAGATTGCGCGCCGTCTTGCCAAGCTCGTGGACGCGCCGTTTATCAAGGTCGAGGCGACTAAGTTTACCGAGGTTGGCTATGTCGGCAAGGATGTGGAAAGCATGATCCGCGACCTTGTCGAGGAGTCCATTCGCTTGACCAAGACGCTTCGCATGAACGAGGTCAAGCCCGCTGCTGCCGCTGCGACGGAAGCCCGCATCGTCGAGCTTTTGCTGCCGCATGCCAAAAAGCAAAAGCCGCCGATGAACCCGCTGCAATACCTCTTGGGCGCGGGCGCATCGCAGCCGCAGGCCGACGAGCCGAAGCCCACCGAGGAGGAGCAGGAGCAGCATAAGTCCCTGCGCGAGCAGACGCTTGCCCGCCTTCGCGCCGGCGCGCTCGAGAACGAGATCATCGAAATCGAAGTCGAGGAAAGCAATTCGTCCCCGATCCTGGCGATGGGCGTGGATATGGATCTCGGCTCGGTGCTCGGCGACATGCTGCCCAAGCGCCGCAAGCTTAAAAAGATGCCCGTGTGTCAGGCGAGGCCGATTCTTTTGCAGCAGGAGAGCGAAAAGCGCATCGATATGGACGACGTAAACCGCGTCGCTCTGATGAACGCTGAGCAGAACGGCATTATCTTTCTGGACGAGATCGACAAGATCGCGGGCGCGGCCAACCGCGGCGGGGCGGATGTCTCGCGCGAGGGCGTGCAGCGCGACATTCTGCCGATCGTCGAGGGCACGACCGTATCGACCAAGTACGGCCCGATCAAGACCGACTTCATCCTGTTCATCGGCGCAGGCGCGTTCCATGTGGCAAAGGTAAGCGATCTGATCCCCGAGCTGCAAGGCCGCTTCCCGATCCGTGTCACGCTGAAGGATCTCACCGAGGAGGATTTCTATAACATCCTCACACAGCCGGACAACGCCGTCACCAAGCAGTACGCGGCGCTGCTGCGTCCCGATAACGTGAACCTTTCGTTCACCGAGGACGCCTTGCGGGAGATCGCAAAATTCGCATTCCGCGCAAATGAACAAAACGAGAATATCGGCGCCCGCCGCCTGCATACCGTAATGGAGAACCTGCTGAATGATATCTCGTTCAACGCGAACGGACAGCATCCCTTGATCGACGTCGTGATCGACGGCGATTATGTGGATCAGCATTTGTCTGCCGAGTGGAGCGAGGACAACATTCACAAATACATTCTCTGAGCGGATGTCTGCGTCCGCTCCGGAAAGGAACGGACTGTATGCATCGCGCCGCGCGGTTTCTCGTCACCGTCATTTTGCTTGCCACCTTTGTGATGGACGGCAAAGCAGACCCAACCGAATCCGTCGCCCTGCGGGAGCCCGCAGCTTCCGCAGCGGCGTCATCCGTTCCGTCAGCGACGGCTATGCCTACGCCGCTCCCGACGCAAACGCCCGTCCCCACGCCGACGCCGCTGCCTACCCCTTCGCCGGTGCCGACAATTTCGCCGACGCCGTTTGCACTGCTCGATGTGCCGCTGATCCCCGCAGGTGAAGCATGGAAGGCGAACGGCATTGCGCTGCCGGACGGAAGCCGCTTTATGCTGTCGCTGTATGCCAGGACCGTCGGCGTGACGGAGGAAGCCATCGACCTTGCCGCGCGCGTCGCGTATTACGAAGCCGGTCCAAGGGCAAGCGAAGCTGCGCAGCGCGCCGTGCTATGCGTGATCTATAACCGCTGCATGGCGCCGCGCTTCGGCGGCGGCACGACCGATATCGAAACCGAGGTCTACCGCAAGGGGCAGTTTTCGGTGATCGGTCATAAGCAGTTCAAAACGGCCGAAATGCCGCAAAGCCTGCTCGATTACGCAAGGGATGTCTTTTTGTGGGGGCATCTGTCGCTGCCCGAAAACGTATTGTTCTTCCACGCCGCAGCTCTCGGCAGCGACTGGGGCGGGCGAAGCGTATACGGCAATATCGGCGGCAACCTCTTCTTCTACGGAAGAACCGAATAGATTTATCAAGATCGCAAAGAAAACCGAAAAGGATTATCATACATGAAACATAAACTCAAAATCATACCGCTCGGCGGCATCGGCGAGATCGGAAAGAACATGACCGTGCTCGAATACGAGGACGATATCCTCATTATCGACTGCGGCATCAGCTTTCCGGATGATGAAATGCCGGGCATTGACGTGGTCATACCGGATATGACCTATATTGAACAGAATCGGGACAAGCTGAAGGGCATGCTCGTCACCCACGGTCATGAGGACCACATCGGCGCGATCCCGTATGCCATGGAAAAGTTCCGCTGCCCGATCTACGGCACGAAGTTTACCAACGCGCTGATCCGGCACAAGCTGGAGGAGCATAAAATCGACGGCGTTGTGCTGAACGATATCGCGCCCGGCGACGTGGTGACGCTCGGCAAATGCAAGGTCGAGTTCATCAAAACGAGCCACAGCATTGCGGGCGCGGTCGCCTTGGCAATCACAACGCCCATCGGCACGGTGATTCACACGGGCGACTTTAAGATCGACCTGACACCGATGGACGGTGAGCCGATCAACATTAATCGCTTCGCGCACTTCGGCACGCGCGGCGTGCTCGCGCTGCTGTCCGACAGTACAAATGTCGAGCGTGCGGGCTATACGCAGTCCGAGCGTGAGATCGGCAAAACCTTCGAATCCGTATTCTCGCAGGCCAAAGGCCGCGTGATCGTCGCCACGTTTGCATCGAACGTCTACCGGATGCAGCAGGTCGCGGACGTTGCGATCGAGCACGGCCGCGTCGTGTGCTTCCAGGGCCGCAGCATGGAGCAGATCGTAAAGATCGCGCAGGAGCTCGGCTATATGCATATCCCGAAGGACAAGCTCGTTTCGGTCGAGCAGCTCAAAAAGCTGCGTGACGATGAGGTTTGCGTGATGACGACCGGCAGCCAGGGCGAGCCGATGAGCGGTCTGTTCCGTATGGCGAACGCGACACATAAGCTGAACATCGGCGTCGGCGATACCGTCATTATTTCTGCTTCCGCGATTCCCGGCAACGAGCTCGGCGTGGCGCGCGTCATCAATCAGCTCTATGAAAAGGGCGTTAAGGTCGTTTACGACCAGATGGCGGACGTGCACGTATCCGGCCATGCCTGCCGCGAGGAATTGAAAATGATGCTCGCGCTGACAAAGCCGAAGTATTTCATTCCGGTGCACGGCGAAGCGCGCCATCTTCGGATGCACGCAGAGCTCGGCGAGCTCATGGGCGTCGAAAAGGAAAAGGTGTTTGTGCCGCAGCTCGGCAGCGTGATCGAGCTGACCCCGCGCAAGGGCGTCATGGCGGAAACCGTTCCGTCCGGCAGCGTCATGGTGGACGGGTTCTGGGGCATCGAGGACGCCGTGCTGCACGACCGCAAGCTGCTCAGCGAGGACGGCTTGGTTCTGGCGATCATCACCATGGACGGCGAGACCGGGCGGCTCTGCGCCCCGGTCGAGATCATCTCCCGCGGGTTCGTCTACATGCGCGATGCCGAGGAGCTGATCGCGGAATCCACGAAGCTGATCACCGAGGAATCGCGCCGTTTCGAGGGCGCAAACAAGGGCGACTATGCAGGCATCAAGAACGCGGTCAAGAGCCGCCTCAAGAGCTATCTGTACAACAAAACGCACCGCAGTCCGATGATCCTGCCGATCACGATTGAGATTTAAGGAGGGCGCATGATCTACGACAATGCCCGAAAGCTGGCGGACGAGCTGAAAAACAGCGAGGAATACCGCGCCTATCGCGCGGCAAAGGAGCGCGCCTTTCAAAACGATTCCACCAAGAACCTGATCGCCGAGTATCATAAGCTGCAAAGAAAAGCGCAGGCAAGCGTCCTCGGCGGCGAAACGAATCAGGAGCTGATGCAGCAGTTACAAAAGCTCGGCGAGGTGCTGCAGTTCGACGCAGACGCCGCGGCGTTTCTGATGGCCGAATACCGGCTGAATACGATGCTCGGCGACGTATACAAGATCCTTGCCGAAGCCATCGACATCGACCTTTCCGCCTTGGAGGGCTGACCGAAAGAGCATGAAAATCAGCGGCATGAATTGGGAAACCGAAAAAGATCTGACGCCCGTGCAGCGGCGCTGGAAAACCTTCTGGCATTATGCCAGACCGTTTGTGATCTGGGGCGCAAGCATTGCGATCGTGCTGATCGTCGTTTCGCTTGCGGTCAATTTCGTCGTGCGCCATTATGTGTCCGCCGTGGATCCGGACGACCCGACGCCCTATGAAATCACGATCCCGCAGAACGCTTCCGCAAGCTCGATTGCGCGCATCCTCTACACGGCCTGCGGCGAGGATCGGGACGGCCTGATCGTTTCCACGGCGTCGTTTAAGGTGTATGTGGACTTTGTCGGCAAGGCGAACAGCCTAAAGGCCGGAACCTACATCCTCTCCAAAAACATGACGATCAAGGAGATCGTGAACATTCTGTCCGAGGGCGTCCCCGCGCGGGCTACTGTGCGCGTCACGATCCCGGAGGGCTATACCGTCGAGGCCATAGCGGATACGCTGACCGAAAGCGGCGTCCTTGCCGAGGCAGGCACGTTCAAAACGCTTTGCCGCACGACCGACGCATTCAATAAATACCCGTTCCTGTCCGAGCTGACCGGGTCGGGCGACCGGCTCTATGCCTTGGAGGGCTATCTGTTCCCGGACACTTACGAATTTTATGCCGATTCCGCCGCCGCCGAGGTCATCGACCGGATGCTGACACGTTATTATGACGTGTACGTCGGCGAATATGTGGATCGCGCCAAGGAGCTTGGCTTCACGCGCGATCAGGTCATGATCCTTGCTTCGATCATCGAGCGCGAAGCGCACGACGCGGAGGACTTTGCCCGCGTTTCGGCCGTGTTCCATAACCGCTTGAAGGCGGGCATGAAGCTGGAGTCCTGCGCCACGCTGTCGTATGCGACGCACACCAACCGCCTGTCCTTCTCGGTGGAGGAGATGCAGATCGTTTCACCGTACAACACCTACCTCAACGGCGGCCTGCCCATCGGCCCGATCTGCAATCCCGGCGAAGCCGCGATCCGCGCCGCACTCTATCCGAACGAGGAGTATGTGGAGGGCGGGTATCTCTACTTCTGCAACGGCAATCCGAACATGACGACTGCGCTGCTGTTCAGCAAAACCTATGAAGAGCATCAGCAGAACGTCGAAAAGTACAGCAAGTTCTGGTAAGCGCCCCGCCGCCGGTTCCAGCATGAAAGACCTTTATAACATTCCTTATCCTCCGCATCACGGCTTCGACGGTGCGGAGGATTTGTTATGCCCGCAAGCTGCCGACACGAAATATATTTTTCCGGCTCGGCACAAACCGGTATACGAAACGCGGCAAGTATGCTATACTGCAGACGAAAGTAAAGAAACAGAGGGGTTTTATATGACCGCAAAAGAGCTTCGGCAATGTATCGCAGACAATGAGATCGTCATGGTGGACTGCAAGATCGTCGATATCGACGGCCAGTTCCGGCACGTCACGATTCCCGCGGGCAGCTTCACCGAGGAGATGATGGAAAACGGCATCGGTTTCGATGCTTCGAATTACGGCTATGCCGTCGTGGAAAAGAGCGACATGGTTTATATCCCCGATCTCGATACCGCGAGCATCGACCCGTTCTGCGCGGTCAAAACGCTGTCGTTGATCGGCAATGCCATGATTATCGACACGCCGCAAAACCGCCCGCTGTCGCAGTATCCGCGCAATATCATCCGCGCGGCAAAGCAATATATGCAGGAAACCGGCATTGCGGATACAATGCTGATTCTGCCGGAATTCGAGTTTTATCTGTTCGATCAGGTCGGCTGGACGGTGGAGCATAACCGCTCCGGGTATGAAGTCAATGCGACGCAGGCGCATTGGAACAGCGAGACGGAGGGCTTCGGCCGTGTCGTGCGCGAGCAAAAGCATTACCATATCGCAAAGCCACTCGACCGCACCTACGAATGCCGCAGCGAAATGTGCGAGGAGATCGAAAAGGCCGGTATTCCGGTGAAGTATCATCACCCGGAGGTCGGCGGGGCAGGCCAGTTCGAGATCGAGCCGCTGCTCGGCGAGGTCGAAAAGATGGCCGACGGCTCCATGATGATCAAGTACATCATTCGTAACGTGGCCGAAAAATACGGCTTGACCGCGACACTGATGCCCAAGCCCGTTTACGGCGAGGCCGGCAGCGGCATGCACGTACACATGCTGCTCCTTAAGGACGGTGAGCCCGTATTCTCGGACGATAACGGCTATGCGCATTTAAGCCAAGAGGCGCATTGGTTCATGGGTGGTCTCCTAAAGCATATCGGTTCGCTCTGTGCGATCACAAATCCGTCCACCAACTCGTTCAAGCGCCTTGTGCCGGGCTTTGAAGCGCCGGTCACGGTCGGTTACGCCACGTCGAACCGCAGCGCCGTGATCCGCATACCGGCGTATGCCAAGTCGCCAAAGCTGCGCCGCTTCGAGCTGCGCAATCCGGACGCGACCTGCAATCCGTATTTCTGCTATGCCGCGATCCTGATGGCGGGCATCGACGGCATCCAAAATAAGATCGACCCGCATGAAAACGGATGGGGCCCGTATGACGTGAACCTGTTCGATCTGCCGCCGGAGGAGAAGGCAAAGCTCAAGCATCTGCCGACTACGCTTGAACAGGCGCTGTCCGCGCTCGAAGCCGATCATGAATACCTGACCAAGGGCGGCGTGTTCCCGG
>CAMHJE010000080.1:0-10447 GCA_946185305.1 uncultured Clostridia bacterium
TGTCTGATCGAAGGATAAGAGATAAGAGCGTTGCAGTTGATGCGGCGCTCTTTTTCATTTAAGAAGGGGATTTGTGCTTGGTGATTCTGATTGTGTTTTTTGCATAGAAATCATATTTCGCCATTGTTTGATTCTTAAAAACATCCCGCTGCTGTGTGCTTTGCTGTATTCTCCGCTTTTCTGTATAGAAAAATCCCTGTCTTCTTTTTGTTTCTTTTTCTTCTTCACAGAAGAAAAAGAAAGTCGTGATCTCCGTAAATCAGAATCCAGAAAAGCAATCAGACAAGTAACGCGAGGCCTGCCCGTGCCGCTTTTTCTTGGTCGAATTGTGAACATTGTGAACGTTTGCCGGGAGGTTTTGCCACGCCGTTTGTGCTATGGTGAACACAGGTAAGACGGGGGCAGGAGAGGTGCCCCGCCGCACAAGGAGGTTCCCATGGCAATCGTTCGCGCAGCGCATCACAGCCGGTTCACGGTCCTTGCCGACAGTATTATGAAGGACCCGCGCCTGTCTCTGCGGGAGATCGGGTTGCTGGCGGTCATGCTGGCCCTGCCGGACGACTGGAAGTTCTCGATTGCGGGGCTGACGTCGATTTGCAAGGATGGACAAAGCGCCGTCCGAAAAGCTGTGCAGACCCTGGAGGCGTGCGGCTATGTCGTGCGAACCACCGGAAAAGATCCGAAAACCAATCTGCGCCGCGTGGAGTATATCGTGTATGAGGAACCGATTTCCCGATCATCCGCATCTCGACCCTTCGAAATCCGAACGCTCGAAACCCGACCGGTCGAAAACAGCACGCTATATCATACAGAACAACAGAATACAGAACAATCCAATACCGAACAACCCAATACCGAACCATCCGACGCCGTCCCCGGCGCAAACACCGTCAAACAGAAACAGGGCGCAAAGGGGACAGGGGAAGAAGGAACGGGATCCGGATCGAGCCTGCCTGCGGACAGATCGGACGCAAAGACGGACCCCGGTTCTGCGGCAAGACCGGGCGGGAAAGCCGAGGGTTCCGATGCAGGCGAAAGGGGAGAAACGAACCGGAACAGCACCGCAGCAAGGCAGACCACGGCGCCAAGGCCGAGCGCCGCAGCAAGGCAGACCACGACGCCAAGGCCGAGCGCCGCAGCAAGGCAGAATACGACGATGTTTGCGGGAAACCGTGCGTCGCCGCACCCGAACGCCCCGCCAACAAAGCCGCGCAAAACGAGCGCCTTTGCCCGCGCGGAGGAGGTCAAGTGGCGGGCGCTGCTCGAAAGCTACGCCCCGCCGGAGGGGTTTTAGCCGCGCTTTTCGGCTGCAGAGATTCCTCACTCCGTTCGGAATGACAGCGTTTTTGGTTTAATCAAGTTTTTCGGATGCAGAGATTCCTCACTCCGTTCGGAATGACAGCGTTTTTGGTTCAGCCGCGCTTTTCGGCTGCAGAGATTCCTCACTCCGTTCGGAATGACAGCGTTTTTGGTTTAGCCGCGCTTTTCGGTTACAGAGATTCCTCACGCCGTTCGGAATGACAATGCTTTCGATTTCGCCCGCGAAGCGGATTCAGCCAGAACCTTGTTCGGATTTCGCTGCTTCCGGCACGATTTCGCTCCCCCTTGCGGGTTTCTGTTGAACGTGTAAAAAGTCAAGGGCGGCGCTTGTATTTTTATGCTGTATGTGATAAGATTTTCACAATACTTTACGATTTTCGGAGCATTATGGAACAGCAAACAAAAAAAGCGCGGCTGGGGCTGAAGGAGCTTTGGCCGTGCACAAAGGGCTACCGGCTGGTGGCGGCCGTCACGCCGCTCATGATGATCGGCGAGGTCGCGCTCGAGGTCATGATCCCGCTTTTGATGGCGGCCTTGGTGGACGGCGGCCTCTACCACACCGAGACGTATCAGCTGCAGGATTTTTTGAGCCGTTTGCCCATCGGCAACAACCTCCAGTTCGTGCTGTGGGTCGGCGGACTCATGGTGGTCGCGTCGCTGCTGTCGCTGACGTTCGGCGCGCTCGCCGCGCGGACCTCGGCGGTCGCAAGCATGGGCTTTGCCAAGAACCTGCGGCGCAAGATCTTTGCGAAGATCCAGTCGTTCTCGTTCAAGAACACCGATAAGTTCCAGACCTCGTCGCTGGTCATGCGCACGACGACGGACGTGAACAACCTGCAAAACATGTACCAGCAGCTGCTGCGCATCTTCGTCCGCACGCCGGTCATGATGATCCTGGCCGCGATCATGGCGTTTCGGATCGACGCGGAGCTGGCCGTGATCTTCCTGTTTGCGATCCCGGTCATTGCGGTCATGATGTTCTTCATGATCAAGGTCACGCATAAGCGGTTCGAGGTCATGCTCAAAAAGTACGACACGATGAACGGCGCGGTGCAGGAAAACCTGATCGCGGCGCGCGTCGTCAAGTCCTTCGTGCGCGAACGCTATGAGACCGACAAGTTCGACGCCGCGGCGGACGATCTGCAAAAGGCGCAGATCCACGCGCAGAAGATGTTCGCGCTCTCCAGCCCGCTGCAGCTTGCGGTCATGTGGACGTGCTCGATCGTGCTTTTGGCGCTCGGCGGCTTCAAGGTGATCCAGCCCGGCTCCGGCCTCAACATCGGCGATCTCACAAGCCTTATGAGCTACTCCACGCAGGTCATTTCGTCGCTTTTGATGATCTCCTTCCTTGTGATCGGCCTTTCGATGACCCGCGCTTCGCTCGACCGCGTCAACGAAATCTTTGCCGAGCAGCTCGATATCGTATCGCCCGAAAACAGCGAGCTCAAGGTCACGCGCGGCGAGATCGAGTTCGACCATGTGGATTTCTCCTACTCGAACAACCCGGACGTGCTGAACCTCAAGGACATCAGCCTGCACATCCTGCCGGGGCAGACCGTCGGCATCATCGGCGGCACCGGCGAGGGCAAATCGACGCTTGTGCAGCTGATCCCGCGGCTCTATGACGTGATGCGCGGCAGCATCAGGATCGACGGGCACGACGTGCGCGAATACGACCTGGTGGAGCTGAGAAACAGCGTTTCGATGGTGCTGCAGAAGAACATGCTGTTTAAGGGCAGCATCCGCGACAATATGCGCTGGGGCAACCCGAACGCGACCGACGAAGAGATTCAGCGCGCCTGTGAAATCGCCTGTGCGCACGACTTCGTTTCCGCGTTCCCGGACGGCTACGACACCGATCTGGGGCAGGGCGGCAGCAACGTGTCCGGCGGGCAGAAGCAGCGCCTGTGCATTGCGCGCGCGATTCTGAAGCAGCCGAAGATCATGATTTTAGACGACTCGACAAGCGCGGTCGATACCGCGACCGACGAGCGCATCCGTAGGGGCCTTCGGGAAGTCCTTGCCGGCACGACGAAGCTGATCATTGCGCAGCGGATCGCGTCGGTCATGGAGGCCGATCAGATCATCGTGCTTGATCACGGCACGGTGTCCGATACCGGCACGCACGCCGAGCTGATGCAGCGTTCGGCCATCTACCGCGAGGTCTATGCCTCGCAGGTGAAGGAGGTGGATGCGTAATGCCGAGAGGGTCCTCTTTTGACAGCAAGATGGGCGGCAAGCGCGCCGAAAACCCGGTGAAGACGCTGCTGCGCATTATGAAGTATTACCGTTCCTGCAAGGTCGAAATGATCATAGCGGTGATCGGGATTCTGATTTATTCGGCGGTTACGACGCTGACCTACTACATGCTCGACCCGCTCGTGTCGGTCTTAGAGGGCGGCGTGAACGCCGATATGGCCAAATACATCGCGCTGCTGATCGGCATGGGCGCGCTGTATGCGGTCGGGTGCCTGACGAACTATCTCTTTAACCGGCTGATGCTGACCTGCTCCGCGCGGATCATGTGTCAGCTCCGCAAGGAGATGTTCGAAAAGATGCAGTCCCTGCCGATTTCGTTCTTCGACGGACATACGCACGGCGAGCTGATGAGCTATTACACGAACGACATCGACGCGATCCGTGAGATGGTGCAGAACTCGATCACGCAGATGCTGATCTCGACGACCTCGCTCGTCGCCTACGTCGGCATGATGCTGTACCTGTCGATCCCGCTGTTCATGGTCGCCTTGGTCATGTGCGTCTGCATCTACTACGTCATCAAGATCATCGGCGGCAAGAGCCGCAAGAACTTCCAAAAGCAGCAGAAGGTCATTTCCCGCGTGAACGGCTACATCGAGGAAATGATGGAGGGGCAGAAGGTCGTCAAGGTCTTTAACCATGAGGAAGCGGGCCTTGCGGCGTTCGACGAAATGAACGGCGAGCTTTGCACGGTCGCCACGAACGCCAACACGTTTGCGAACATCGTCGGCCCGATCATGAACAACCTGTCCCATATCTTCTATGCCTTGATTTGCACCGTAGGCGTGCTTTTGGCCGCGCCGGTGCCGGGCGAAACGTTCCTTGCCGAGGGCACGTTCTTTGCCAAGCACCAGTTATTGCTCGTGCAGGGCGCGGCGCTGATCGCGTTCTTGCAGTACATTCGCCAGTTTGCGAACCGCATCAGCCAGATTTCGCAGCAGTTCAACGCGATCCTGCTGGCGCTCGCGGGCGCGGAGCGCGTGTTTGCGCTGATGGACCTGCCCGCCGAGGTCGATGAAGGCACGGTCACGCTCGTCAATGTGACCGAACAGAACGGCAGGCTGACCGAAACCGATAAGCGCACCGGCCGCTGGGCGTGGAAACGCGGCGAGGATTTGATCCCGCTGCGCGGCGAGGTCACGTTCAAGGACGTGGACTTCTCCTACGACGGCAAAAAGCAGGTGCTGAACGATGTCACGCTGTACGCCAAGCCGGGGCAGAAGATCGCGTTTGTCGGCTCCACGGGCGCGGGCAAGACGACGATCACGAACCTGATCAACCGGTTCTACGACATTGCGGACGGTACGATCACCTACGACGGCATTCCGATCCGGGAGATCAAAAAGGACGCGCTGCGCTCGTCGCTCGGCATGGTCTTGCAGGATACGCACCTGTTCACCGGCACGGTGATGGAGAACATCCGCTACGGCAAGCTGGACGCGACCGACGAGGAGTGCATCCGCGCCGCGAAGATCGCCAACGCGCACTTCTTCATTTCGCATCTGCCGGACGGGTACAATACGCAGCTTGTCGCGGACGGCGCGAACCTCAGCCAAGGGCAGCGGCAGCTGATCTCGATTGCGCGCGCGGCGGTGTCCGACCCGCCGGTGCTGATTCTGGATGAAGCGACAAGCTCCATCGACACGCGTACCGAAAAGCTGATCGAGCGCGGCATGGATGCCTTGATGAAGGGCCGCACGGTGTTCGTCATCGCGCACCGCCTCTCCACTGTACGCAATGCAAACTGCATCATGGTGCTGGAGCACGGCGAGATCATCGAGCGCGGCGAGCACGACGCGCTGCTCAAAGAGAAGGGCAAGTATTATCAGCTGTATACCGGCGCGTTTGAGCTGTCGTAAGACCATACGGAATGGAAGAGGGGGCACGGCTCCCTCTTTTTTTGAAAATTCGTTCTTTTCCGGTTGACGATATAAAGAAATTCGGGTATAATATCTTTATCAAATGCAGGAGGAACCTTGATGCCCACAATTCGATCCAGCGCCGATCTGCGAAACGGCTACAACGAAATCTCCAATTTTTGTCACCGGCATGGGGAACCAGTGTTTATCACCAAGAACGGAAAGGGCGATCTTGCCGTGATGAGCATTGAAGCCTATGAGCAAATGCAGGGCCGTTTTGCCTTGTACAGCTTGCTGCAGGAGGGGCTGAACGACATGCAGGACGGCGAAACGCGCCCGTTTGCGGAGGCGATGGCGGAGTTCCGCGCCAAGCGAAGCAAATGATCTGCCAAGTACACATTACTCGCGCTGCGGAGCGGGATATGCTTGCCGCCGCCGATTATATCGAATCGGTTCTTTTGAATCCGCAGGCGGCGGACGAACTGCTGCAAGAAGCGGAAAAGGTGATCGGAAGTCTTGCCGATTTTCCCACTCGTTTTGCCATAGCTGACGATCCGGTTCTTCGCGCTTGGGGCATCCGGTTTACGAATGTGAAAAACTATCTTGTCTTTTACGTCGTTTCCGAATCGGATCACCGTGTTACAGTCCTTCGCTTTCTGCACATGCGGCGGGATTGGACGGCGGTTTTGAAACGTGCCTTTACAGAACTGTGAGCGTCAGCGCCCTCCCCACTCGATCCATTGAAAAAAGATTGTAAAAACACCGAAAATACCGCTTGACAGGCGGTATTCTTTGTGTTATATTTCATGATTGCATTATGATAGACATACTGTGTAATTATGCCTAAAAGTATCCCTTGCCACACCGGTTCGGTGGGGTAGGGGAAAAGCGCGTAATCGGAGCAGAGGTCGAAAAAAAGGTGCTCCCTCGGGTGGGAGAAATCGCCCGAAATTATCAGGATGCGAGAGCATCGGCAAGGAGTGAACGCGATGATGCATGACGTAAAGATGGGAAAACGGACAAGAAAGAGCTTCTCCCGTATTTCGGAAGTTCTCGAAATGCCCGATCTCATTGAGGTCCAGAAAAATTCCTACTACCGCTTCCTCAAAGAGGATCTGAAGGAAGTTTTTCACGACATTTCCCCGATCGTCGATTTCTCCAACAAGCTCGTTTTGGAGTTCGTGGACTATCGTATTGATCTGGACAAGCCGAAGTATTCTATCGAGGAAAGCAAAAACCGCGATGTCAATTACGCTGCGCCGCTTCGGGTCACGGTTCGTTTAATCAACCGTGAAACCGGCGAGGTCAAGCAGCAGGAAGTGTTCATGGGCGATTTCCCGCTCATGACGCCGCAGGGCACCTTCATCATCAACGGCGCGGAGCGCGTTATCGTCTCCCAGCTCGTGCGTTCTCCGGGCGCCTACTATTCCGTCACCACCGACAAGATGGGCAAGGATCTGTTCTCCAGTCAGGTCATCCCGAACCGCGGCGCGTGGCTCGAATACGAAACCGACTCCAACGGCCTTCTGTACGTCAAGATCGACCGTCAGCGCAAAATCTTCATCACCGCCTTGCTCCGCGCCATCGGCTACGGCACGAACGCGGAAATCCTTGATGTGCTCGGCAACGACGAGCGCCTTGAGGCTACCTTGAATAAGGATCCCGGCAAGTCCGTTACCGACGGTCTTGTGGAGATCTATCGCCGTCTGCGTCCGGGCGAGCCGCCCACAGAGGAGAGCGCCCGCAACCTGCTCCACAGCCTGTTCTTCGACAACCGCTATGACCTCGCGCGCGTCGGCCGCTATAAATTCAATAAGAAGCTCGCCCTCAAAGCGCGTATCCGCGATCAGATCGCGGACGAGACGGTCATCAATCAGACCACCGGCGAAATCTTCGTCGAGGAAGGCATGACCATCGACAAGGCGACCGCCGAAGCGATCCAGAACGCGGGCATCAACGCGGTCTACGTCCGCACCGAAGCGGGCCGGGTCAAGGTCGTCGGCAACAACTTCGCGTCCGCCGCGGGCTTCCTCCCGTTCGACCCGATCGAAGCCGGCCTCAACGAGGACGTGCATATCCCGACGCTGCTGGCGCTGCTTCAGGACGCGGGCGAAAAGACGCCGGATGAATTAAAGGATTACCTCCGCGATCATTACCTCGATCTGATCCCGCACCATATTGTGCCGGACGACATGGTCGCTTCCGTTTCGTATCTGATCGACCTGCCCTACGGCCTCGGCCGCACGGACGATATCGACCACCTCGGCAACCGCCGCATCCGTTCGGTCGGCGAGCTGCTCCAGAACCAGATCCGCGTGGGCCTCACCCGCCTCGAGCGCGTCGTGCGCGAAAGAATGGGTCTGCAGGACATGGACGTGGTGATGCCGTCGAGCCTCATCAACATCCGCCCGGTCACCGCGGCGATCAAGGAGTTCTTCGGTTCTTCGCAGCTGAGTCAGTTCATGGATCAGACGAACCCGCTGTCCGAGCTGACGCATAAGCGCCGTCTTTCGGCTCTCGGCCCCGGCGGTCTGAACCGTGACCGCGCGACGTTCGAGGTCCGCGACGTGCACTATTCCCACTACGGCCGCATGTGCCCGATCGAGACGCCGGAAGGTCCGAACATCGGCCTGATTAACTCGCTGTCCACCTACGCGCGGATCAACGAGTACGGCTTTATCGAAGCGCCCTACCGCGTGATCGACCGCAAGAACCGCATCGTCACCGACGAGATCGTGTACCTCACCGCGGACGAGGAGGAAGGCGCCGTCGTCGCGCAGGCGAACGAGCCGATCGATCCCGCGACGCATTGGTTCGTGAAGGATCGTCTGGTGGCGCGCCGCCTCGATCAGATTATTGAAGTCAAGAACAACGAAGTCGATTACATCGACGTTTCTCCGAAGCAGCTCGTTTCCGTCGCAACGGCGATGATCCCGTTCCTCGAAAACGACGACGCAAACCGCGCGCTGATGGGTTCCAACATGCAGCGTCAGGCGGTGCCGCTCTTAAAGCCCGAAGCGCCGGTTGTGGCGACGGGCATGGAGCACAAGGCCGCGGCCGACTCCGGCATCACCGTCCGCGCGGACTGCGACGGCGTGTGCACCTACGTTTCCGCCGATACGATCATCATTGAGAGCGACGCGGGCGTGCCGCATACGTTCAAGCTGTTGAAGTTCCGCCGCTCGAACCAGGGCACCTGCCTGAATCAGCGCCCGATCGTCGAGAAGGGCGAGCGTGTCAAGAAGGGCGACATCATTGCCGACGGCGCATCGACGCAGGGCGGCGAGATCGCGCTTGGCCGCAACATCCTGATCGGCTTCATGACGTGGGAGGGCTACAACTACGAGGACGCCGTTCTGATCTCCGAAAAGCTCGTCAAGGAGGACGCCTACACGTCCATCCACATCGAGGAGCATGAGATCGAAGCGCGTGAAACGAAGCTCGGGCCCGAAGAAATCACCCGCGATATCCCGAACATCGGCGAGGACGCGTTGGCGCAGCTCGACGAAATGGGCATCATCCGCCCCGGCGCGGAGGTGCGCTCGGGCGATATCCTCGTCGGCAAGGTCACCCCGAAGGGCGAAACCGAGCTGACGAGCGAGGAGCGTCTGCTCCGCGCGATCTTCGGTGAGAAGGCGCGCGACGTGCGCGATACGTCTCTGCGCGTGCCGCACGGCGAAGGCGGCGTGGTCGTGGACGTGAAGATCTTCACCCGTGAGAACAAGGACGAGCTGGCGCCCGGCGTCAACATGAGCGTCCGTGTCTATATCGCGCAGAAGCGCAAAATCTCCGTCGGCGACAAGATGGCAGGCCGCCACGGCAACAAGGGCGTTGTGTCCCGCATCCTGCCCGAAGAGGATATGCCGTTCCTGCCGGACGGCACGCCGCTGCAGATCGTTCTGAACCCGATGGGCGTTCCGTCGCGTATGAACATCGGTCAGATCCTGGAGCTGCACCTCGGCATGGCGTGCAAGCGTCTCGGCATCGAGATCGCTACGCCGGTATTCGACGGCGCGAGCGAGCAGGATATCAAGGACCTGCTGGTGAAGTCCGGCTGGAGCGAGGACGGCAAGACCGTCCTGTACGACGGCCGCACCGGCGAGCCGTTTGAGAACCGCGTCAGCGTCGGCTACATGTACTACCTCAAGCTGCATCACCTTGTCGATGACAAGATCCATGCGCGTTCGACCGGCCCGTACAGCCTCGTGACGCAGCAGCCTCTGGGCGGCAAGGCGCAGTTCGGCGGACAGCGTTTCGGCGAAATGGAAGTCTGGGCTCTCGAAGCCTACGGCGCCGCGAACACGCTGCAGGAAATCCTCACCGTCAAGTCGGACGACGTGGTCGGCCGTGTCAAGACGTATGAGAGCATCGTAAAGGGCGAGAACGTGAAGCCGTCCGGCGTGCCGGAATCGTTCAAGGTGCTCGTGAAGGAACTGCAGTCGCTCGGCCTCGACATTCGCGTGCTGAACGAAGCGCATGAGGAGATCGAGCTCGGCGAGGACGACGACGAAGAGACCCGCTTCACCGACAATATCAAGATCGACGGCATCGAGGACGTTCCGAACAATTACAGCGAGGACGACGATTCCTACGACGACGAGGGCGACGACGACTTCGACGACTTCGGCGACGATTTCGACGATGCGGAGAACGGGGAAGAGCCGAGCGCGGACGACCTCCTGGAGGAGGACGATCTCGGCTTCGGAGACGACGATTTCGATTTCGGCTCCGACGACGACCCCATGGAATAATGTGCGGAAGGAGACATGGCATAGATGTTTGATTTAACGGATTTTGATGCATTGCAGATCGGTCTGGCATCGCCGGAAAAAATCTTGGAATGGTCGCACGGCGAGGTCAAGAAGCCGGAGACGATCAACTACCGCACCTTAAAGCCCGAAAAGGACGGTCTGTACTGCGAACGCATTTTCGGACCGACGAAGGACTGGGAATGCCATTGCGGACGCTATAAGCGCGGCCGCTATAAGGGCATCGTCTGCGATAAGTGC
>CAMHJE010000081.1:0-10384 GCA_946185305.1 uncultured Clostridia bacterium
TATCCGAACGAGCTGTCCGGCGGTCAGCAGCAGCGTGTCGCCATCGCCCGCGCGATTGCCTCAAGCCCGAAGCTGCTCCTGCTTGACGAACCGCTCAGCAACCTCGACGCGCGCCTTCGCATCGACATGCGCGTGGAGCTGAAGCGTCTGCATAAGGAAACCGGCACGACCATCGTGTACGTCACGCACGATCAGGTCGAGGCCATGACGATGTCCACCAAGGTCGCGCTGTTCAAGGCGGGCGAGATCGCGCAGGTCGCAACGCCGCTGGAGATCTACACGAACCCGGTCGACATCGAAACGGCGGACTTTGTCGGCAGCCCGCGCATCAATCTGATCGACGGCACCGGCGTATTCGACGGCGAAACGCTGCGCGTGACGTGTCCGCTCGGCGCGTTCACGTTTGACAAGGCCACGCTGAAAACGGAGGAAACGATCCCGCAAAAGGGCGAATTCCCGGTCGTGATCGGTATTCGTCCGGAGGTCGTGCAGGTCTATCCGAAAAAGCCGGCGCTTGACGGCGCGCTCGAAGCCACGGTCTACGCCAGTCAGCCCGCCGGCTCCGAAACCATCGTGACGCTCGAGGCCAACGGCACGCAGTTCCTTGCGCTGCAGGTGGACCTGAGAAGCTACGACATGAACCAAAAGGTCTGGGTCAGCATGGACCCGAAGCGGCTGAACGTTTTCAACAAGGAAACGACGCGGCTGATCCGCTACGCCGAAGCGAACGCCAAGGAAGACGCCTAAACGGCGGCAACCCGCTGCGCAGCAGAAACCGGATGGATTCACGCGGAGGAAAAACGTATGGGTAAAACAAAGAAAATCATTCGAAAGGGCGATCCGTGGACGCGGTTCAAAAACCAGCTGAAGGACGTCCTGTTCAACCCCTTCAATCTGATGACCCTGCTCGCGTTCATCGTGCTGATCGTGTTCGTTGTCGTGCCGCTGCTCTCGCTCGTCAAGGAAACGTTCGTGCTGGACGCGACCGCCGCCCGCCGCGCCAAGGCGGAGGAGGGCACGTGGTCGATCTACTTCTGGCAGTACCTTCTGACCGGCAAGATGGCCAAGTCCATGTTCTGGACGCCGCTGGTCCACTCGCTGACCGTTTCGTTCTTCGCCTGCCTCGTCGCCGTACCGCTCGGCGCGATCCTCGCGTGGCTGATGGTGCGCAGCGATATCCCCGGCAAGAAGATCATTTCGTTCCTCATCGTCATTGCCTACATGATGCCCTCGTGGTGCAAGGCGCAGGCGTGGCTGTCGATCTTCCGCAACACGCTCGGCGGCACGCCCGGCATTCTCTACTGGCTCGGCTGGCAGGTGCCGGACTGGATCGCCTACGGCCCGTTTGCCATGGTCTGCGTGCTCGCGCTGCACTACTACGCATTCACCTACATCATGCTCGCCGGCTCGCTCGGCTCGATCAACTCCGAGCTGGAGGAGATGGCGCTGATCCAGGGCGCCAGCAAGAAAACCATCGTCATGAAGATCACGCTGCCGCTCGTCATGCCTGCGTTCCTGTCCGCCACGATCATGACGTTCAGCAAGGCCATCGGCGGCTACTCCGTCGCGTCGTACCTCGGCACGCGCGTGCAGTACCACACGCTGTCCACGCGTCTGCATGACCAGATCGCCAGCGGTATGCCCGGCGTCGGCTATGCGATCTCCATTCTGATGATTCTGATTTCCGCCGCGCTGATCCTCGTGAACAACCAGGTCATCGGCACGCGCAAATCGTATTCCACAATCAACGGCAAGGGCGGCCGCAGCGTCGATCTGATGCTCGGCAAGTGGCGCATCCCGATGTTCCTGTTCGTGTGCCTGTTCCTGCTCATCGCCCTGATCGTCCCGGTGCTGAGCCTCGTCATCGAGAGCCTGCAGGTCACGCCGCTCAACGGCCTTGCGCCGGATAACTTCACGCTGTTCAACTGGATCGGCAAAGAGGAGGATTCCTACGCGCTGATCAACTGGGAGCCGGGCCTGTTCCGCAACGTCAAGTTCACCTCGGCCATCTGGAACACCGTGAAGCTCGGCGTCCTCGGCGCGATCATCTCCTCGTTCATGGGGCAGATCTTCGGCTACATCAGCGTCCGCGGCAGAGGCAAATGGTACGGCCACGCGATCGACCAGCTCGTGTTCGTCCCGTATCTGATCCCGGCCGTCGCGTTCTCCGCCGTGTACGTCGCCATGTTCATCAAGCCGAAGCTCGGCGGACTGATCCCCTCGCTCTACGGCACGTTCACGCTGATCCTGCTGATCTCTACGGTCAAGTATTTCCCCTATGCCAGTAAGAGCGGCACCGCGACGATGATCCAGATCGCGGCGGAGCTGGAAGAGGCGGCGTCGATCAACGGCGCGGGCTTCTTCCGCCGGTTCGCAAGGATCATCTTCCCGCTTGCCAAGAACGGCTTTATGTCCGGCTTCATCCTCACGTTCATCAGTATTGCGAAGGAATTCGACCTGATCTCCCTCGTCGTCAATGAGCGCAATATCACGCTGTCGTATCTGACGTTCACCTACACCAGTCTGAACTGTTATCAGCTCGCCGCGTGCAGCTCGGTCGTCATGATCGCGCTGATCTCCGTGATGTATCTGATCGCCAAGAAGGTGTTCGGCGCGGATATCGTCAAGAGCTGGAGTTAAAATCCCGAAACGGATTTTCAATCGCCATACAAAATCAAAACACAGGAGGAAAAGAAATGAACACCAAGAAGCTTCTCGCAGCCGCGCTCGCGCTGCTGATGGCGCTGGCCATGGTCGCGTGCAGCACAAGCACCCCCGCCGCCACGCCGTCCGCGACTACGACGGAAACCAAGCCCGCCGCGACGGAGACCAAGACGGAAACCAAGACGGAAACCAAGACCGAGACCAAGACCGAACCCGCCGCGACCGAGACCAAGACCGAGCCGGAGCCTGCCGCGCCCGCCGCGTCTCTCGTCGTCCGGGACGACAGCAAGTATGTCAACATGACGATGGATGAGCTCTACGAGGAGGCCAAGAAGGAGGTCGCCGAGGGACATCAGCTCGTCGTCTACTCCGAGACCGGCTCCACCGCCAAGTCCGTTGCCAAGTTCCAGGAAGCCTATCCGGAAATCGTGCCGGAGAGCACCAAGCTCAAGACCAACGCGATTGCCGAGAAGATCAAGCAGGAATCCGAAGGCAATCCCTACGGCGATATCATTATCACGAGCGACGGCAGCGGCGCGATCTATCAGGAATGGTACACCAAGGGCTATGTGCTCGCGTACTATCCGGCGTCCATCGAAGCCGATCTGAACCCCGAATACACGCCTTACGGTGTGCCGATCACGCTCGAAGCGGATATCTGGTACTACAACACCGAAGTCAACCCCAACGGCAGCCCGATCAACAACTGGTGGGATGTCGTCGAAATGGACGAGAACGGCGAATCCAAGTACACGATCGTTTCGCATGACGCGTCCAACCTGAACATGGCGTCCATGCTGGCGAACCTCGTCAAGAACGCCGACAAGCTCGAAGCCGCCTACAAGGAAAAGTACGGCACCGACATCGAATACACCTACAATCCGGACGACCTCGGCGTCGAGGCCAACAACGCCGGTTATGAATGGCTCTATCGCTTCCTGCAGTGCAAGCACACCGTCACGAACGACAGCGACGAGATCTTAACGACCGTTGACGCCTCCACCGCGGAGAACCCGACCATCGGCTTCGGCTCCGGCATCAAGCTCGGCGACGCGCTGGAGCTCGGCCTCCATGTGGACTATGTCACCACCCTGTCCCAGTTCAACGGCTTTGCGAGAGCGAAGTTCGTGCTGATCTCCACCAAGACCGACAACCCCGCGGCCGCGCGCCTGTTCGCGCTGTACAGCCTCGGCGGTGAGGACGGCCAGGGCGCAGGCTATGACGCTTACGTCAACCGTATGGGCAGCTACCCGACCCGCGCGAGCCGCGACGCCTCCGCGTTCAACCCGAAGTATTCTTACGCCGATCTGAATGTGCTCCCGACCGATCTGGAGTTCGTCAACTACAACTATCTGGATGTGCAGGACTTCTGGACCTTCTATGCCGAGGAGTTCAAATAAGCCTTTGCCTTCCCTGTAACCCAATCGACCCTTCCGGTGCGGGCGAACCCCTCCCGCACCGGATTTTTCCATATCGCGTATGAACAAAAAGCCCGAAAAAACCTCTTGGACACAGATGTTTCGCTTTACCAAGGAGGGACGCCTGCAAAGCCTCAGCCTGATGTATGCGTTCTTTCTCGGCCTCGGCGTGCTGTTTGTCGATTTTATCCTGTCCAACCGCCTTGCGATCTGGTTTGAGGCGTGGTTTCCCGCCATGTCCCGCGCGGGCAAAAACGCGCTCGGCATCCTTGTGCCCGCGCTGCTGTGTGCCCTGCTCGCATGGGCACTGTTCGCGCTGCTCAAAAAGAAGCGCATCGTGCTGCTCGGCTATTGGATCGCGCTTGTGATCGCGCTGATCGTCGTCATCGCCATGGCGATTGAGTACGACGCCGCCACCGCCGGGGCGCTGCTGCCCGCCTTTTTGGGGATCTTCGTCGCCCCCGCCGCATCAGGCGCCGCCGTCGTCACGCTGCTCTATGTCCTGTGGCGCCGCCGCAACCCCGACCCGATCCGAGAGGAGGAGCAGGCGCTTGCCGAAAAGGGCGAAGAGGAAGAACAGGAATAAGCGTATCGGTATGCAAAAACCGGCTTTGCAAAAGCAGAGCCGGTCTTTTGTATCAAAGCCCTTTTGTCAGGCTGTTCGGGAAGGGTGTGATGGCGACGCGCGGGAAGCGCGCGACGGCACTGCTGCAACGAAGCGCAAGCGGAGTGAGAAAGAATTCGGAATTTTCGCCCGAAGCAAACAGAGGTCATCAAAATCCCATGCTGTATCTCGCACAGCGAGCGCATGGAATTTTGTCGCACTCGGGCGAAAAACCGAATCATTTGCGGCAAACAATCAAAGAAAAGACGTTTTTGCGTCTTTTCTTCCTGCAAGTATAATTCATTAAATCTTGCCGCAAATGGTCTGGCCCCTTTTACGACAGCCTGCCCTTGCGCCAAAGCAGCGCCGCTTCGAGCGCGTACAGTCCAAAGCTGCCGAGCGTGATCGCGCACAGATACAGCACAACAGCGGGCCATATCCCCCACGCCACGGCGACCTCATGCACAATCGGCTGCGTCGAGGGGTAGTAGGGCGTGATATAGAACATGTTCGCTTCCCGCCGGATGTCCCCGATCCAATGATGGCTTAGCACATTGATCCCCTCCGCCACCGCCGCCATGCCGCAAAACAGCAGCAGCGCCGGCCAAAAGGGCGCCTTGGGGCGCTTTTTCAACAGCAGCAGCGCCGCGACCGCCAGCTGCACCATCGCCGCGTGGTATAAAAACCCGTGCCAGAACAGCCAGATCTGCGGGCGCAGCATGTCCGCCGGGATCAGCAGCGCGACGGCGGCGGCCAGCAGCGAGTACGTCGAAAGGAACACCAGCCCCGCCTCCCGCGCGCGCCCGCCAAGCAGCGGCAGCAGCGCCGCCACATACATCGCCATGTCGCACAGCTGCCAAGGAAAGAACCACATCGACGGCGCATCCGTGTACACATACCGCGGGACGAACCATTGCTTCCACACTTCCGCAAGCAGCATGAGCACGCCGAGCACGAAGATGAACCGCTGCAGCGTCCGTTCGTTCCGATTCCGCAGCAAACAGAACATACCCGCCGTGCCGAGCAGCACGCCGAGCAGGATCGCAATGTGCAGCGGGCCGAACATCGTCGGCGTTTCGGAAAACGTGATTCCCATGCAGCCTCCTATACGGCTATTGTACACCGTCCGCGCCGCGGCCGCAACCGTCTTTCGGGAAAAAACCGGCTGTTTCGTGCAAGCTTCGGCCGGTTCGTTTTTTGTAAAATCCTTATATTCTCCCGCCGGTTGTGGTATATTCTTTTTGTATACCACATGTTCGGGCAATGGCTCTACAAGAACAAAAAGATGTACCGTGCCCTTGCGGCATGGAGGCCGCAAGGGTGCTGAAGCTGCGCGGGCACGAACCGGTCATCTATGAAAAGAGCGGCAAGCTCGGCGGCACGTTCATCGTCGCGAGCGCGGAATCCTATAAGGGCAAGCTGCGCGCGCTCCTGCGAGGCTTTTTTCATGCACGTTTATTCACGTCTCCCCGCTTCGATATACGCGCGCCAGCCGCCGTAGGCGGAAATCTCCTTGGCGCCCGCCGTGAGCAGCGGCTCTGCGATCACGCCGAGCACGGTTTCCCCGCTTTGCAGCTTCACCTTGCCGACCGACAGCCCCGCCGGTTCGCGCAGCAGCACCTCCGCAAGCCCCGCCTTCGGCACCGCCCACACCTCGACCGCGACCGAGACGGCGGCGGGATCGTCCGCCGCCACGCGCACCATGGCGGGATGCTCGTCGCGGATCGAATAGAGCCGGTAGGCCTTTTCGGTTTCGTCCTCGCGCACAAAGCTCGCCCCGGCCGCGCGCAGATTCCCTTCAAGCGCCAATCCGCGCATCAGCGTTCCGTTGACCGCCAACCATACGGTGTCCATCTTTTTTCCTTTCCGACCTGCCGCGTCTGAAAAAGCCCCCTTGGTTTCCCAAGAGGGCTTTGTTTGGTTTGCTTACAGCGAGGTCAGCTTCTTATAGTAGTCGATCTTCTCGCTGGCTTCCTTCTCGGCGCGGGCGAACAGCTCGTCGGCCACCTCCGGGAACTGCTTCTTCAGCGCGGAGTAACGGGTTTCGCCGAGGATGAACTCCTGGAAGCTCGCCTTCGGATCCTTGGAATCGAGCTGGAACGGGTTCTTGCCCTCGTTCGCCAGATCCGGGTTGTACCGATACAGCGGCCAGTAACCGGCCTCGACGGCCTTCTTCTCTTCAGCCTGGCTCTTGCCCATGTTGATGCCGTGGTTGATGCAGGGCGCGTAGGCGATGATCAGCGACGGGCCGTTATAGGCTTCCGCTTCGGTGACGGCCTTGAGGAGCTGGTTCGGGTCTGCGCCCATCGCCACCTTGGCGACGTAGACGTAGCCGTAGGACATGGCCATCATGCCGAGGTCCTTCTTCTTGGTGCGCTTGCCGGCTGCCGCGAACTTCGCAATCGGGCCGGTCGGCGTCGCCTTGGAGGACTGACCGCCGGTGTTGGAGTAGACTTCGGTATCGACGACGAGCACGTTGACGTTCTCATCCATGGCGAGCACGTGATCGAGTCCGCCGTAGCCGATGTCGTAGGCCCAGCCGTCGCCGCCGAATACCCACACGGACGGCTTCACAAGCTGATCGGCGTCCGCAACGACCTTGCGCGCGAGCACGCAGGCGTCACATTCGCAGCCTTCGCAGATCGCATCCTTGCAGGCGGCCACGAGCTTGTCGCCGGCCTTGCGGGAGCCTTCCGCGCTGTCGAAGTTGTCGAGCCATTCCTGACCGGCCGCCTTCACGTCGGCGTCGGTCCATTCGACCGCGATCAGCTTCTCCACGGTGTCCTTCAGGTGCAGACGGCGCTGCTTGGAAGCGAGGAGCATACCGTAACCGAACTCGGCGTTGTCCTCGAACAGGGAGTTCGCCCATGCCGGGCCCTGGCCCTTGTCGTTCTTGGTGTACGGAACCGTCGGTGCGGAGCCGCCGTAGATGGAGGAGCAGCCCGTGGCGTTCGCAATGATCATGCGATCACCGAACAGCTGGGTGAGCAGCTTGACATACGGGGTCTCGCCGCAGCCTGCGCACGCGCCGGAGAACTCGAACAGCGGACGGAGGAACTGGCTTCCCTTGACCGTGTTGCGCTTTACGTCGAATTCCTTGTCGGGCAGGTTGATCGCGTAGTCCCAGTTCTTCTGATCGACATGGCTCTCGGCGAACGGCTTCATTTCGAGCGCCTTGTTCTTCGCGGGGCAGACATCGACGCAGTTGCCGCAGCCGGTGCAGTCCAACGGGCTGACCTGCATACGGTAGGTCATGCCGGGCATATCCTTGCCGGCAGCCTTGGTCACAAAGCCCTCCGGCTTGTTCGCTTCCTCTTCCGCGTTCAGCACGAACGGACGGATGCAGGCGTGCGGGCAAACGAGCGAGCAGCGGCCGCACTGGATGCAGTTCTCGGGGATCCACGTCGGAACGTCGATCGCGATGCCGCGCTTTTCATACTGGGTCGTGCCGGTCGGAACCGTGCCGTCCGCGCTCATCTTGGAGACGGGCAGCTTGTCGCCCTCCTGCGCGAGGATCGGCTGGATGAACTCATGGAAGTACGGATCGTCGGTCGTGTGCACAACGGTCGCGCCCTCGGTCGTGGTCGCCCAGGATTCGGGGTACTTGATCTCGACGACTGCGCCTGCGCCCGCGTCGATCGCGTCGTAGTTCTTCTGGACAACCGCGTCGCCCTTCTTGCTGTAGGACTTCTTCGCGGCGGCCTTCATGTATTCGATGGCCTGCTCGGACGGGATGATGTTGGCGAGCTTGAAGAACGCGGACTGCATGATCGTGTTGATGCGGCCGCCCATGCCGACTTCCTTCGCCAGCTTCACAGCGTCAATGTTGTAGAACTTGAGGTGGTGCTGCGCGATCGCGTTCTTCATCTTCGCGGGCAGCTCTTTTTCCATCTCCTCCAGCGTCCACGGCGAGTTCAGCAGGAACGTGCCGCCGTCCTTGATGCCTTCGGCCACCGCATAGCGGGTGACGTAGGAGGAGTTGTGGCACGCCGCAAAGTCCGCCTGGTCGATCAGGTACGGGCTCTGGATCGGCTTCTTGCCAAAGCGCAGATGCGAAACCGTGAAGCCGCCGGACTTCTTGGAGTCGTAGGAGAAATAGCCCTGCGCATACATATCGGTGTGGTCGCCGATGATCTTGATGCTGTTCTTGTTCGCGCCGACCGTACCGTCGGAGCCGAGACCGAAGAACTTGCAGGCGATGGTGCCTTCCGGCGCGGCGTTCACAAGCTCGCCGAGCGGGAGGGACGTACCGGTGACATCGTCCTCGATGCCGACCGTGAAGTGGTTCTTGGGCTGTGCCTGATCGAGATTGTCATACACGGCCTTAACCATCGTCGGGGTGAATTCCTTGCTGCCGAGGCCATAGCGGCCGCCGACGACCTCGATATCCTTGCCGCATTCGCGCAGCGCGGTCACGACATCCTCATACAGCGGTTCGCCAAGGGAACCGGGCTCCTTCGTGCGGTCGAGCACGGCCACGCGCTTGGTGGTGGCGGGGAGCGCTTCGACGAACTTTTCGGTCGCCCAAGGACGATACAGACGGACCTTGACGAGGCCGAGCTTATAGCCCTTGCCGTTCAGGTAGTTGATGGTTTCTTCCACAACGTCCGCGCCGCTGCCCATGCAGACGATCACGTTCTGGGCGTCGGGCGCGCCGACGTAGTCGAACAGATGATAGTGACGGCCGGTGATCTTGCCGACCTCGTCCATGTAGTGCTGGACGGTCTCGGGGATCGCGTTGTAGTACTTGTTGGCCGCTTCACGCGCCTGGAAGTAGATATCCGGGTTCTGCGCGGTGCCGCCGACATGCGGATGGTTCGGGTTCATGGCGCGGGCGCGGAACGCGGCGACGGCGTCACGGTCGAGGAGCTTGTCCATATCGGCATAGTCGATCAGCTCGATCTTCTGGACTTCGTGCGAGGTGCGGAAGCCGTCGAAGAAGTGGCAGAACGGCACGCTCGCCTTGATGGCGGACAGGTGCGAAACCAGCGCCAGATCCATGACTTCCTGCACGGAAGCGGAGGCGAGGAACGCAAAGCCGGTCTGCCGGCAGGCCATCACGTCGCTGTGGTCGCCGAAGATGGAGAGCGCGTGCGCCGCGAGGGCACGGGCCGAGACGTGGAACACGCCGGGGAGCAGCTCGCCGCTGATCTTGTACATGTTCGGGATCATCAGCAGAAGACCCTGGGACGCGGTGAAGGTGGTCGTGAGCGCGCCGGCCTTCAGGGAGCCGTGGACAGCGCCCGCCGCGCCGGCCTCGGACTGCATCTCCGCGATGCGGACCTTCTGACCGAACAGGTTCACTCTGCCGTTCGCCGCCCATTCATCGGCGACTTCCGCCATCGGGGACGAGGGCGTGATCGGGTAGATTGCCGCAACATCGCTGAACGCATATGCTACGTGCGCCGCAGCGGTATTGCCGTCAATCGTCATGGTTTTAGCCATTACAAAAATCCTCCTGTTTATTTGATATAGAGAGAAAAATATCCCTTATCTACTATTCGTTATTATAACAGAACTCGCGCTGTCGTGTCAACGCCGGAGGAGGATTTTTTGCGGAATTATGGCTTCGCAGTGATATTCGTTCGCAGAGCGAACGAGTGATATTGCGCTGACGCGCAGGGATATTTCGCCTTGCGGCGAAGTGATATTCGCATCATAGATGCGAGGGAAGGTAGATTCTCCATCCGGAGAATCT
>CAMHJE010000082.1:0-10305 GCA_946185305.1 uncultured Clostridia bacterium
GCCGCGTGCAGCGGATCGGCGCTTCGATTGATTGTATATGTGTTGACCTTGACGCTTTCCCTCTCCTCTGTCATGACGATCCTGCGCGAGCTAAAGAGCGAGTATCAGGTATACAGCGAGTCGGATTTAGAGGTTGCGGCGTATATCCGGGAAAACACGGAACCGGATGATTTGTTCCTTGCCAACTCGTATCTATGGAATCTGGTCACGCCGACAACGGGGCGCAGCATCGTGACGGGAACCTCGACGTTCCTCTACTTTCACGGCATCGACAACACCGAGCGCGAAGCCGATGTACGGAAAATGTATGAAGCGCCTGCGTCAAATGAGCAGCTTTTCCGTCAATACGGCGTCGATTATGTATTGGTATCGAATGCGGAGCGGTATCAATATGATTTGGATGAAGCGTGGTTCAATGCGAACGGAACCGTCGTCTTTGCTAACGGCGCGGCGCGAATATACCGATTGCATTTCGCATAAGTAAACCGCAAAAAGGAGGCAGCCTCGGGGCGTACTCCGTAAAGAAGTTGCTTTGAGGTTTCAATCACCGTCTCAAAAGGATATGAGACAGGCGTGACCACAACGGTCACGCCTGTTTTGTCTTTTGGATTTTGTGGGGCAAAATCCGATGCTCGTTATGAATGTGGGCAAGGATGCATCCCCACCTCATCCGACCTCGCTTCGCTCAGCCACCTTCCTCTCAAGGGGACGGCTTTTTCTGCCCTCGCGGCATCTCCGCAAACCGGAATTTGTCAGCCTGCTTCCCGGGCTTCAGATCATTTTGTAGAGTTCGTAGCAGTTGTGTCCCCTGGGAACGTCTTTGAGCTCGCCTCTGAGCAAATAGCCGTTCTTCTTGAAGAACGCAACATTCCAGTCGCCCGCATTCGTCATGACCATTGAAGCGCCGTTTTCCTTTGCGAATTTCTCTGCTTCCTTCAAGAGATACGTGCCAAGACCGTGAAACCGGAGCGGCTCTTCTACAAACAGCGCTTCAACAAAGCTGGTCTCACCTTTGTCCACGTCCGCGATCACGCCAGCCGCAAATCTGCCGTCTTTGTCAGCAAATTTCTTGTAAAACCCAACGTTTTCACATTCCTGTTCGTAAACTTCGCTGTATGCGGCAAGGCCTTTCAGTATCACTTCCGCATCGTCATCATTGCCGAGCGAAACCGTGAAGCGTGAACCGCTGTTGTCAGTCGGCATATATTCCGGTGCATCCTTATCAAGGTATTTGACCAGTGAATAGCTGATATAACCATTCGGTTTCTTGAGCGTGGTAAAGACCGTGTAGCCGTGTTTTTCATAGAACGGTCTTGCCATATAACTGGCGGTGCCGAGCGTCACGACCCGGCAGCCCTTCTCTCTTGCGATACGCTCGACCTCGTGAAGGATCATAGAACCGATTCCGTGATGGCGATAGCGTTCATCCACCCAAAGGTCGTCAAGCAGCACTCTCAACCAGTGGTATTCGTAAGCTGTGGCAACACATCCGCCAATGATCTCGCCGGTTTCGTTCTCGATTTTGAGCACGAATTCTTCTTCGTCCGCATCCACTTCACACGGCACGATCTCATTTATCTTTTCGCCAATATAATCGGCTTCTTCCTTTGTCAAGTCCTCGATCCTGTATTCCATTTGCTTACCTCCGCAAATCCCGATTTGTTTTGGTCATTATACTATTGTTGACCGACGTAGTCAATTACCTTGCACTTGAGGCAGAAGGAGGCGCTTCCTTACGAAGTGCCTCCTTCCTGTCTCCTTTTATTTTATTCGTTTATCGATTTTTGCCAATAGCGCGGCGCATACTCTGTAAAGCCATGCTTTGCATAGAACGCATAGGATTCATGCCATATTTCCTTTGGAGCGCCGAGATGGACACGAACCGTTTTGATGCCGCGCTGTTGCAATTCCTGTTCGACATGCCGCAGCAGAGCCGTGCCGATCCCCTGCCGCTTCATAGAGGGTTTGATAAAGAACCTATGTAAAAAGGCTTCGTCCGGGGAAATCACATGATAGTCGAGACAGCCGATCACGCGGTCATTGTCGTCCGTCGCAATCCAAAAGGAATCTCCCTTGTTGAGATACGCTTGCGGAATATCCAATAAATCCTCCCGCAGCGTCGGCACAAGACCGAGCGCATCCTTTGCGGAAAGCACCATAAAGAGCAAATCATCACGGTATCGGGGAGAAAACAGCTGAATCGTCATTATCTGCGCCTCATATCAAGATCAGAATACAAAATTGCGTACCGACTTGTGATCGGTACGCAATCTGGTGCGGGAAACAGGACTTGAACCTGCATGAAATCGCTTTCACACGGACCTGAACCGTGCGCGTCTGCCAATTCCGCCATTCCCGCTGGTGGATGGGGATGGATTCGAACCATCGAAGTCTGTGACGGCAGATTTACAGTCTGCTCCCTTTGGCCGCTCGGGAACCCATCCACGAAACTATATAAACTTTTCAAAAGCCCTTTGGTGGAGCCGGCGATCGGAGTCGAACCAACAACCTACTGATTACAAATCAGTTGCTCTGCCATTGAGCTACGCCGGCAGAAAAATGGCGACCCGAAGGGGGCTCGAACCCCTGACCTCCAGCGTGACAGGCTGGCGTACTAACCAACTGTACTACCGGGCCGCGAATGGTGGGCCTTCAGGGACTTGAACCCCGGACCAATCGGTTATGAGCCGACCGCTCTGACCAACTGAGCTAAAGGCCCAATCCCGAAAGAAAATGGTGATCCCGAGGAGACTCGAACTCCTGTTACCGCCGTGAAAGGGCGGTGTCTTAACCGCTTGACCACGGGACCACACTTGGTCGGGGTGAGAGGATTCGAACCTCCGGCCCCATGCTCCCAAAGCACGTGCGCTACCGGACTGCGCTACACCCCGTTTTCGCAACGTTCTTTCAGCGACCTTGTTAATATACTACATTCCGGCTGAAAAGTCAATGGTATTTTTGCGAAAAAACAAAATTTATTTTTTCAGCGCGTCATTCTTCGCTTGCAGCGGCTGTATCTCAACGTTGATCCAATCCCCGATTTTCTTTCCGATCCGGGCACGAATATCCTTCCGAACGCCAAGAATATAGCAAACGCTGCCGTCCGGATGCTTCACGCCCATATTCACCACAGAACCGTCATACGGCACGCCGTCAAACCAAGCGTGCACTTTCAGCCGCCCGACGCCATAGACGGCACGGATATCGACGGGGACGGCCACATACGCACCGCCCTCCCCTGCGTCCTCTATCCTTGCGGTAAAACGGATCGGTTCCATATCATTCTCTCCTGTTTTCTCCAAAGGCCCTGTTCCATAATGGCATTTATGATAACCATATAACATGGCAATAGCATTGTGCAATGCTCATAATCGTATTTTGGGGATGTTTCAAGCATGATAAATGTATTATGACTCAATCACCTTGTATGCATAAGGAGCCAGCAGTTTGCTGATCTCGACCAGATTCACTTTTTGATATTTATCTGCCCACTTCAAAAGCTGAAATAAGGACTGCAATGTTTCTTTTTTCCCTTGCTCCAGACAGAGTTTTCGGCGGACAAATCTGCGGACAATGCGATATTTGTATGTATATCGCGGAACACTTAACACATATATCTTATCTGCATCGGCAAAGCATTGCTGACACCAGGCATAATAGACTCCCTCTATGATCCAATCCTTATTTCGCAGTATATCGGCAAGAAGGCCGTCACGCTCCTGTGGCGCCCGCTTTACGCCATAGGAACCGGATTGATAATCCCATTGCAGTTCATCCAAATCATAATGCCGGATTCCGAGCTCTTTGGAAAGCTTTTCCGCAAGAAAGGTCTTTCCGCTTCCCGGCCCTCCGATAATGTGGATTTTCATTGATGCCCTCTTATATCGCAATTTGTCAGTATGATTATAACAGGCAGAATACCATATTGGAAGAAGAAAAAGGGCTCCGATCGAATCATAATCAAAGTCCTTTTGTGTGAAAGAGCGCGCAAAAGTGCACCAAAGCATAGAAAGAAAGCCAAAAAGTGTACCAGAGCAGAACCCCACAAACCGGTATTTATCGGTTCAATTCCATAAAAACGTGTTCATCTGTATGGTCGTATTCTTTGAATCCGCATTTTTGATAAACATGAATTGCCCTGTTATTTTGGTGATTTGTCCTTAGGAATACTCTTTTCAGCCCCAACTGCTGCGTTCCGTATTCGATCATTGCAAGAATAGCCTCAGTCCCATAGCCTGCGTTCTGCTTAACTGCCGTAATAGCTATACCGAGTTCTCCACTGGAATTTTTCACATCCATCAATTCGATGTTTCCGATAAACGCACCGCTCTTTTTTTCGAGCATGGAAAAGACAAGCGCTTTCTCTTCTAACTTCTTCTGAACCCACTTACGTTCTTGTTCCGCAGTATACGTTTTTTGTTTGCCGCCGATAAATCTGTTGACATTCTCATAATCATTGACCATGTCAAGATAATCATTAACCAAGAGTTCAGAAACCGCAACAAAACTGATGCGATTTGATTCAAATACCTGATCCATATTCAGCACCCCAAAAATCCGGATTTGTCACTTTGTTTCCGTGTTTTGCTTTGCTGTGTTGATTGAAGAAATAAGCAATCTGCGAATAGAGCCGCAATCGTGAAGCAAAGCAGAAATAGTTTCATCTTTACGTATCTCTGCCCTTTCCAGCAATTCAAGCCAGTATTCTGTTTCATAGCATTCTTTCAGTGCAATTTGAAATTTTGCAATAAAATCCGGTCTGCTGTGCGCATAGTTTGCTTCCCGAATGTTTGCGCCGATTGAGGTACCGGAACGTTCCAACTGATTGACAAGGGAATAATGACCCTTGATACTATCACACAGTCTCAGTACTTTAACAGCAAAATCCATTGAGAGTGCGGCAAGTTTGCTTTCAGCCATAGAAGTCACCTCATGAACATCATATCATATGGAACCTGAAAGAGCAACAGTGAAATCGCGGCCCCGGCCGCGGTGAAATCAACGGCCAATGCCATTGGTGAAATCCTCGGACTTCGTCCTCGGGTGAAATGAAATCCGTCCTTCACCCCGCGAAGCGGGATTTCACCGCGAAGCGATTTCACCCACCGAAGGTAGATTTCACCCGTCCGAAAGGACGGATTTCGTTGAAAAAAGCGCTTTTGTCTGGTAGACAAAAAGCGCTTTTTTCATGGTGCGATTGGCGGGATTTGAATGGGTGTCCGAGCGTGTTATGCCTTGTTGTATCGTGTCAAAAAGTGCCCTATTTTAGGGCGTTTCCGGTTTCTCTCGTTCATATCGTTTCATAGATTTCTGCAAATTTTTATATATTTGTGACATTTTTGTGATACTCAAAACGCCCCTTGCCACTCGAACGCCGACGCCTGCGGATTGCCGCCCGTCGCCGCGCTCTGTGCGCTTCTCTGCCGGTTTCCCTGCCCGTTCGTGCAATTCTGCGGCATAGGGCAAAAGGGCAGATTTGGGCGTTTCAGCGCGTTATGCGGGTTCAAGGGCTTCCCTTGCATTACGTCTTCGAGCGGCGCGGGCGGCGCAATGTCCGCTTTGCTCTGCAGCGCCTATTGTATATTACATATTGTCGGAGCGACAAGGGAAGAAAAAAGCGGGCTTCCGCCCGCTTCATGTACCCCCCTCAATTTTCTTTGTGCTGTTTCCGTAATGTGTCGAAGTCTACCAAAACACCGCGCTCATTTTTCTTTAGCCGCTGAATGAGTTCTGCAGCTTCTTCATACTCTGCGGTTTCCAAAGTTTTCACAAGCTTTTTCGGGGTGTTATATCTCTTGAATCGCGCGAAATAGTCCGTTTCCGCTTGTCTTTTACGTTCTGCCGACCATTCTTCCGGATCGCATAATAAATCCTTTATGTGTTCGTCGGCGCGTTCGTAGCTGCTCATTTTCGAGTATGCGTATTCTTGTGCGTGTGAAGCCGCCACAAACGCATGTTCCCAAGCAAACGCCCCTTTGTGTGGTTTTAACCCGTCCCATGCGTCCAAAAGGTCTTTCGCGTATTCGAGGATATACTCACGCACCGCCGCACTTGATTGCGCGATCCGCAGCAGCGTAATATACTCCTCTCGTCTAAAGCGACGCTTTTCAACCGCTAAAGGAAGTTGTATTGCGTCGTACCGATCAACTTCCACTTCCCAATCTCTTGTTTTTTTCATTTTTTGCGCCTTTTCTGTAATCCGTCGCTTGAGGCGGGCGGCTTACGCCGCTACCGCCTGCACCTGGGACACGCCGAAGAACCGCGCTTTGTACGTCGCACCGTCGCCCTTGCTGCCCCAAATAAGGTCACAGCCGAAAAGTGCCTTGCTGCCGTGCATAACCTCGAAGCCCTTTTGCTTCCACCCGTACCAGGTGTTGGTTTCCTCGGTGATCCCCGCCTCCGCTTTGGCGTCCTCGATCCGCTGCGCGTTGATCGGCTCCGCTTTCGCGCTGATCCACGCGCGATGCAGCGATTCGGCAAAATCAATGCCGCCCTTGCGGAACAGTTCCCACGCTTTCAACATGATCCTCGAAAGATTGTAGCTTGCCATTTTTTAACCTCCTCAGTTCTTTCAAGAATGGGCTGTCAAGCGTCCCGCCGCCGAGCGTCCTCATAGCCTTTGCCTCTCACTCTCTCGCCTTCGTCACGGGGTCTTGCCTGCGTGCTACTCTTGCACCGGCTTGACTGCTGCCCTCTCTTGATTACAGTAACATTATACAGCATTTGCTGTATGTTGTCAAGTATTAAATCAATGTTTTTCTAAATTATTTTTATATATATCTATATATCGTAAAGATAATGCTTGACGATATCCACCGCATAGCGTATAATATAGGCATCATAGAAAGGTGGTGTTATAGATGGGAATGGAACAAAGAATAAAGGCAGCAGCTGCTTACGGTGGAATAAGCCAGGCGAAGCTTGCTGAAAAGATCGGTATGACAGCATCGAATTTCAATCAGAAATTGAAGCGGGCAACCTTCACCGAGGAGGAGCTGCAGCAGATTGCCGATGCGCTTGGCGCGTCCTTCGTGCCTTTCGCATTTCAGTTTTCGGACGGTATGAAGATATAGTTTTTGTGGTGATATTGCGGTAACTTTGCGGTAAATTTGCGGTAACTTTTCTATTTGTGAACCCGAAACCGATTCCACGTTTTTTGGTTTCGTTTTGGTTTCGTTTTGGTTTCACATATAGGCAAGGTGCAATCCTATATATGCGATTATTTAAGGTTTTGTAAGGTTTTGTCCTACATTTACCCTTCTGTTTTCGAATTTTTTGCTTGCACCTTGCTTGCGTTTTGCTTGCAAATGTTTTTACAAGTACTGCGTGTTTTTGCGTGCGTTTTGTGTGTGTGCTAAAAGGGGCTATTTGCCCAATGTCATTTTGTAAAATCTGTTTGACCTTATTTGGTTTCATGTGCGGCCTCCTTGAAACGAAGATTTGCTTTCATTTCAAGGGCCGCTTTCGCTTCCTTTCATTTCATTCGGAGCGAAAGCGGCCGCACATTTTCAGCCGTTTGTCAAGTACTTTTTTCAAATAAAAAAGGCCTCCATGTTTTTCTTCACATAGAAGCCTTTGCGTCACCTTAGCTTAATGACATTGGGCTATTTGCCCCCCTTTTTTATTGCTATGAAATTGCATAGTTCATCAAATGTCGCTCCTTTGAATTGCATCGCATAATCCTTGCTAATCCCGCATTGACGCATAATATTTCCGATGCTCATAAGATCATTATTATCAATAGCGGCTCCGATCTCGACTGATCGAGGCAGAAGGTCGGCGCGAATCGCTGCCAGTTCGCTCTCGTGACCGGGATTATGATTGGGATCTATATCGTTATCGTGTTGGATTGTGTTTGTGATAGCAGCATCTGCCTGCATCTGCTTGCATCTGCTCGCATATGCAAGGTCATACCATGGTTCTTTTTTGAAAAGCGCGGGATCATAACCGTCAAAAGAAGCATACCATTCCCATAACTGTGGTCTATTGTTTTCCGGCAGTCTGCTGCATGCAGCAGCGTGTGTTCTCTTTATACACTTTTCGGCATACTTGATTTTTCCCGCATCGATGCTCGGCTTCCACATCAGAAAATACGGCTCCAGCGTCGGAGGAAGATTTGGCAGTGCGCCGGTCTCCGCGTAATCGTCAGTAGCCCTCCGAATCGCGCCATACTCCGCGTCTGATAGGTGGCGCATTGGCTCGATCTTGTCATAGTAACACATATATCCATCAGCTATTTTCATTTCCCCGCCTCCCTTTTACGTATTCACAAACAATGGCGGGCGGCTGCTGCCCGATCTGGGCATAGTACGCGGCAACAATTCGCGCCGATTCGCTATTCAGTTCAAAGAGCCATGCGACAAGTGACGGCTTCCACGGGTTGACGGTCTCCCGCCCTTCGAAGCCGAGCCGCATCAATTCTGCGGCAAGCAGCGGACGGGTGCAAATGTAATCGTTTCGTTCTTCCATGTCATTTAATCCTTTCACTTTGATGATTTGAACGCCGCCCGCCGTCAAGCAGTCTCGTCTCCGAGCCTGTTCAACAGCTCTACAAGGCGGTCAAAGTTGATAAGTGTTCGGTTTCCGGTCTTGATCGCCGGAAGCTCCCCGCGACGTGCCATGCGGCGCAAGCAACATTCGGAAAGAATTCCGGTTTTTGCCACTTCGTGAATTGTCATAAAGCGTGGCACATTCTCCATGTCAGCATACCTCCTTTGCCAGTTTTTCGATGATCCCGAAGATCTTCGCTTTCTGTTCCGCGTTCAGTTCCTTACGGAGCCGTACAGAAAACCATGCGCTGCTTATTCCCATTTCCTCCGCGATCTGCCACAGCTTCACGCCTGCGGCTTTTGCCGCCCGTCGAACGTCTTGATTTACTGTCATATCAACCTTTCCTTTCTTGCGGTTCCCCGCTTTTTCGGAAAAACTGTACCATTTCATGCTGTAAATTGCAACGTCTGTAAATATCAAGTGCGTTTCGTTTACTATAATGTTATTGTTTATTCTTTACAAATTATTGTTTATGTGCTATAATCGTTTCAGAGAAAAGGAGGTTTTACCATGAAAGGCAATAATAATCCGTCCGGATACGCTTTCAATTCGGATTTGTTTAGGAAACGGCTTGAAAAATCCATAAAGGAAAGGGGCTATAAAAATGCAGACCTTTCGCGCGAAACAGGCGTCACAGCGGCGACCATTGGCAATTATGTGAACGGAAACCGTATACCGCGCGGATTTCAAGAGATCGTTCCCCTTGCGAAAGCGCTTGACGTTTCTCTCGACTATCTTGCCGGATTATCCGACGAAAAAGCGCCACAGAAAGATAAATTTATGATTGAAAACTATGCGGACGCCATGCGTGCTATAGATTCTCTGACATTCTGTTTTCAAACAGACGTCAAAACGATTCACCACGAAGCTGAATTGATCGGGTATGATCCATACGACGAAAAGGAAAACTATTCGGAACCTTACGACGAATTTGTTTTAACAATCCGAGACAACGCATTATGTGAATTCAACCGTAAAAGAAACGCTCTGATCAACGCTTTAGGCGATATTATCAAAATCGAGCGTTACAATCTTTTGTATGATGATCTCGCCGAGGAAATGAAACAAACGAAGGTTGAAAAGGTTTTTCCCGACCTTCCATTTTGACCGAGGTGTGCAGCATGGCAACGATAACCCCACGGAAGAATAAAGACGGCGCGCTGATCTCCTATGCGATCCGTGCCTATGTCGGGCGGAACGCGGACGGAAAGCAGCTTTTTGAGAATACGACCTTCCCCGTCGATCCCAAATGGAAGGAAGCCACCGCCCGCAAGAAAGCCGAAGCGTATGCGGCGACGTTCGAGCGCGATATACGGAACGGCGTCCTCTCGAATGAAAACCGCACCTTCGAGGACTACGCGCAATATGTGATCCGGCTGAAAGAAACGACCGGGACGTGCAAGCGTACCACGCTCGACAATTATCGTATGATTCTGCGTAAAATCGCCCCTATTATCGGTTATGTCAAGCTAAAGGAATTACGCCCCGACCACCTCAACCGGCTTTATATGGGGCTAACGGGCGGCGAAATCACCGGAAAGAAGCTGCAGCCGAAGTCTATTCAGAACATTCACGGCTTTATCTCGGCTGTTTTGGAACAGGCAGACCGCGACGGAATTGTAGCGCGGAACGTCGCGCACCGTGCAATCCCGCCGAAGATTCCCGCCCGCGATCCCGAAACGCTGGAGGTCAACCAGGTCGAAACGCTGATTTCCACGCTCGAAGGTGAGCCGATGCGATGGCGGGCGGCGGTGC
>CAMHJE010000083.1:0-10223 GCA_946185305.1 uncultured Clostridia bacterium
GTTCGGCGAGGGCATCTGCTTCACGTTCGACACGAACCTGATGCACCTGTTCGGTACGGACGGGAAGAACTTAATCTGAATCCATCCATAAAGGGCTGCTTCCACGCAGTCCTTTTCTTATGCCCGCGCCGTGTTTTTTCCCAAAGCGTAAAATTCCCTCTCGCTTTTTTTCCGTCCTATGGTATAATATAGCCAACAAACAGAAAGGAGCATCACCATGGATAAGTACGTTTGCGGCCCCTGCGGCTATGAGTATGATCCCGAGGTCGGCGATCCCGACAACGGTATTGCCCCCGGCACGGCGTTTGAAGACCTGCCCGAGGATTGGGTTTGCCCGATCTGCGGCGCCGGCAAGGAAGAGTTTGAAAAGGAATAAGCCCCTGCATGGGCGCTCCGCTTCGGCGGGGCGCTTTTCTGTCCCGCCACACGCGCCGTGACGGATCACGTCGGGCGATAGGATGCCGCGATCCTGCCATTCCCACGGAAAAACAGTCAAAACCAGCAATGTGACCGACGGTGTCGTGACTTTTGGCGTGCCACGTGGCATAATGAAGCCACAAATGAAGCGGAGGACACCGAAATGAAATTCAGCGAAAAGCTAAAGGCGCTGCGGCGCGACAACCACTTAACGCAGGACGAGCTGGCCGAGCGCCTTTACGTGACGCGCACGGCGGTGTCGAAGTGGGAAACGGACAAGGGCTTTCCGGGCATCGACAGTCTGAAGCTCCTGTCCGAGCAGTTCCATATCAGCATCGACGAGCTGATCTCCGACAGCGATATCGACACACAGCGCCGTCTGAACGAGCAAAAGGCTGCGACGCTCTATTGGGTCGCCATCGGCTGCTTTATCGCGTGCGCGATCCTGTCGGTCGTCGGGGTGCTGCTGCAAATTCGGTGGCTGCTCTACATCGGCTATGCGTGCATGGCGGCCTACATCGGCGTCGCCCTGTGGCGCACGCGCTATACGCGCGGCAAGGTGAAGAAAACAGTCGTCTCGCTCGTCCTCTCCCGCGTGATGATCGGCCTGATCGTGGCGCTCGTGCTGGTGTTCACGATTCTGCAAACGGGCTGTGCCTGACGCATATACCAAGCCGGGGCACCCCGGCTCTTGCATTTTTCCTCCCTTTTTGGTACGATAACCGTATCATCCTCGGAGGTGTCCTATGTCCAAGCCATCCGTTCCCTGTTCCGTCTTTTCCGTGTCAAACGGCGGCAAGCGCATTGCCGGACGCTGCTATATGCCCGTGGGCGGCAGCGGCGTGCCCGTGATCATCAGCCACGGGTTTATGTCCTCGATGCGCGAGACCGCGCGCTACGCCGAACGCTTTACCGCGATGGGCTATACCGCCTACGTCTTTGACTTCCTCGGCGGCGCGCCGAAGAATGAAAGCGAGGGCGATTTTGAAAAGATGTCCGTGCAGACCGAGGCTTATGACCTGCTTGCGGTCATGGACTATGTTGCCGCACAGCACGGCAGCAAGGCCGAAAAGCTCATCCTTTGCGGGTGCAGTCAAGGTGGGTTTGTGAGCGCGCTCATCGCCGCTGCGCACAGCAGCCGCGTGGACAAGCTGATCCTGTTCTACCCCGCCCTCTGCATCCCGGACGACGCGCGGCGCGGGCAGATGCAGTTTTTCAGGTTCGATCCGAAGAACGTCCCGGACCGCGTGACCGCGTTCGGCAGGCTCGCCATCGGACGGCGGTACATCGAGGACGCGCAGTCGCTCGACGCCCTTGCCGCCATTGCCCCGTATACGGGCGACGTGCTGCTGCTCCACGGCACCGAAGACAAGATCGTGCCGCCGCACTATGCCGAGGACGCGCTCGCCGTTTACCAAGCCCGCCCAAGCGGAACGGCGCAGCTGCTGCGGCTCACCGGCGCAGGGCACGGCTTTAAGCCCCGCGAGGACGATCTGGCGTTCGCCGTGATCGAGCAGTTCCTTGCCGGGCGGCGCGAGATTCTTGCGGTCGATGTGCGCCTGACAAAAACGACCTTCCGCTTCGAGCACGGCATGGACGTTCGTACGCTCGCCTTTACCGGCACGGCGACCGGCCCGCAGTTTTCGGGCGAGATTCAGCCCGGCGCGGCGGACGTGCAAAAGCGAAAATGGGGACGCCCCGTGGAGTTCTGCGCCCGCTACGCGATAAAAGGCTGCGACAGCACCGGCGCGCCGTGCACCGTCCGCATCACCAACCGCACGACCGACGGCACGCATTGGCAGCCCTCCCTCGAAACCGATTCCCCCGCCCTTGCCGCATGGAACGGCGCAGAGCTGAAAGCTGTTTTGGAGCAGCGCCGGGTCGGCCCCGTGGTGCATCTGTTTATGTGATAAGTAAAACGTTTCAACCGCACAGCGGACAGAATCCCGCTGTGCTTTTTCATTGCGTCCGGACGGCATTTGTGATAGTATATACTTGACAAATTGGAATTTGCGGAGAAGCAGATGAAACTTGAAAAATATCAAGAGGCAGATGAAACGTTGTATTCCCGATTGGTTTTCAACAGGGAAACGATGAAAATGAATTACGGTCGAATTTTTACCGAAGAAGAATCCAAGTTGCTTTTTCAAGTAATGCTTGACATCAACGCTTCAGAGTCAAAACTTGGTTTTTACAAAGTGTTTATCTCACATGAAAACAAGGATACTTTCATCGGAATGGGAGCATTGACCCTGAATGCTGAATATGATGCCATTGAAATCGAATACATGTTGCTGCCTCCGTATTGGAATCATGGATACGGCTCGGAACTGGTTGGCACTTTAATCCAGATGGCGACGGATACGCATGTTTCTCCAGTACTCATTGCATTAACTGATCCCTCAAATCTGTATTCAAAGAGGATTCTTTGGAAATACGGATTTACATTAGAGAAACAGTATCTGAATGACGATGGAGACCCTGTTGAGCTGTATCGCAGAGGGATTTGAATGTGTCAGCCAAATTCCGGTTTATCGGGATAAGCGCAAGCCATACGACAGCGAAGGAGCAGGCCATGCAGTTTTTTGAATACGGACAAAACCATACAAATACGATCCTTTTGCTGCACGGCGGCGGACTGTCGTGGTGGAACTATCGGGAGGCCGCGACGCTTCTCGGGGAAGCGTACCATGTGATCCTTCCGATTCTGGACGGGCACGCCGGAAGCGACCGTCCCTTTACGACCATCGAGGACAATGCGGCCGAGATCCTTTCGTTTTTGGACGAACGGTGCAACGGCGCCGCAAAGCTGATCGGCGGGCTGTCCCTGGGCGGGCAGATTTTGCTCGAAATGCTGTCGCAGCGCAAGGACGTCTGCGCCTATGCGCTTGTCGAAAGTGCCGCCGTCCTTCCGGCGAGACTGACAAACGCGCTGATTGCCCCGGCCTTCGGCAGCAGCTACGGACTGATCCGAAACAGGCACTTTGCCAAGCTGCAATTTCAATCGCTGCACATCAAGCCGGAGCTGTTTGAGGACTATTACCGCGATACCTGCCGCATACAAAAGAAGGACATGATCGCTTTTCTGAAAGCAAACACGTCCTATGCGCTAAAGGCTTCTTTTGGGGAATCGTCCGCCAAGATACATGTCTATATCGGTGAAAAGGAAACGCGGGAAATCCGGCGCTCGGCCGAGATCATCGCAAAGCGGCATCCCGCCTGTACCGTCCGCCGTCTCCCCGGCCTTGCGCACGGCGAGTTTTCCATCAACTACGCAGCGCAATACGCCGCCGCCGTCCGTCAAATCCTGCAAAACGGGTAAGCGCCGTGTCGAACAGCCGCCAGCGCTGTTTCTCCGGTCAGCCGGATAAAACCAACAGCAAAAAACGAGCAGCCGGTTTCCCGGCTGCTCTCCTTTTATCCCTTTATGCCTCTTTCCCGTCCTTTTCGGCCTTCTTCTTGCGGTAATCGTCCACAGCGGCCTTGACGGCTTCCTCGGCGAGCACCGAGCAATGGATCTTGATCGGCGGCAGACCTTCAAGCGCCTCCACGACGGCGTCGTTGGAAAGCGTGAGCGCCTCGTCGATGCTCTTGCCCTTGATCAGCTCGGTCGCCATCGAGCTGGTCGCAATCGCCGCGCCGCAGCCGAAGGTCTTGAACTTCACGTCCTCGATGATCTCGTCGTCGTTGACCTTAATGAACATCTGCATAATGTCGCCGCACTTCGCGTTGCCGACCATGCCGACGCCGTCCGCATCGGGGATCTCGCCGACATTGCGCGGGTGCTGAAAATGATCGAGTACCTTTTCCGAATATACCATATTGTTTACTCTCCTTTCGGATAAATCGGGGACATATCCCGAAGCCGCTGTACAACCTGCGGCAGAATGTCAAGCGTATAGTCGATCTCCTCGTCGGTCGTGAACTCCGACAGCGTAAGCCGCAGCGAGCCGTTCGCAGCCTCATGCGAAACGCCCATGGCAAGCAGCACGTGCGACGGATCGAGCGAGCCGGACGTGCACGCCGAGCCGGACGAGCCTGCGATGCCGTTGACGTCGAGCCACAGCAGCACGCTTTCGCTCTCGATATACCTAAGGCAGAAGTTGACGTTGTTCGGCAGGCGCTTGGTGCGGTGTCCGTTCAGCTCGACAAACGGAATGCGCTGTTCGATGCCGCTGATCAGCTTGTCCCGCAGCCGCGTCATCTTTTCGATATTCTCATCCATGTGTGCGGTCTGATATTCGAGCGCGGCGGCGAGGCCAACGATACCCGGGATATTCTCGGTGCCCGCGCGCTTTTTATTCTCCTGCGCGCCGCCCTGCACCAAGGCCGGGACGCGAACGCCTTTACGGATATACACCGCGCCGACGCCCTTGGGGCCGTGGAACTTATGCGCGGTCAGCGTCAAAAGGTCGATGTGCATGGCCTGCACGTCCACGGGGACGTGCCCCACGGCCTGCACCGCGTCGGTGTGGAACAGCACGCCCGCTTCGCGGCAAACCGAGCCGATCTCGGCGATCGGCTCGATGGTGCCGACCTCGTTGTTTGCGAACATGACCGAAACAAGGATCGTATCGGGACGGATCGCGGCCTTGACCTGCTCGGCGGTCACAAGTCCGTCATGGTCGACCGGCAGATACGTCACGGTCGCCGTGCCCTCGGCCTCCATCGCCATCAGCGTATGCAGCACCGCGTGGTGCTCAATCGCGGTCGTGATGATGTGATTGCCCTTCTTGCGGTTCGCTTTCGCCACGCCGCGCAGGATCATATTGTCGCCCTCGCTGCCGCCGCCGGTGAACGTGATCTCCATGGGGTCGGCGGCGTTCAGGCACCGCGCCACCGTGCGCCGCGCCTCGTCCAGTCCCTTGTGCGCGTCGCGTCCGAAGCCGTGGAAGCTCGACGGATTGCCGTAATACTCGGTAAAATAGGGCAGCATCGCCTCGACGACGGCGGGCATCACCTTGGTCGTCGCGGCATTGTCAAGATAAACTCTTTGCATGTTCCATCCTCTTTTTCTGTTCGATATAGTCGTTGCACAGATCCTGCACGGTCGTCTGCTCCAGGACCGCGTCGATCCGGTTCTGCAGGGTCAGAAACAGCGGCCGCGCCGCACAGGTGCAGGCGCTTTCGCATACGCCCGCGTCGGTGCCGACGCACTCCACCACAGCCGTCGTCCCTTCGAGCGCACCGAGCACCGCCGCCACGGAGATGTCCTCCGGCGCGCGGGCAAGCTGATACCCGCCGGTTTTGCCGCGCGCGGTCGTCACAAGCCCCGCGTTTTTCAAGGAGCGCATCAGCTGCTCCAAATACGCCTCCGAAACGTCCTGCTCCGCCGCGATCACCGACAGCGACACCGGCCCGTCTCCGCCCCGCGCCGCCAGCTCCACGATGGCCCGAAGACCGTATCTGCCTTTTGTTGATAGCTTCATGTTTCAATACCCTACTGATTTACTTGGAATTAGTATAGCACCGCCGCCGCCGCTTGTCAACAGCGGAAACCGCGGACGAAGCGGTTTTACAAGATCGTCAAAATCTGCCGCAACCGCGCGTTGCTTGTCCTGCGGCGGTCGATATAGTATAATGCAGAAAAAGGGGGTGTTCCGATGGAAACGAAGGAGATTATATACGGGCTGCGCACGAAAAACGGGCTGTCGCAGGACGAGCTTGCCGAAAAGGTGTTTGTGACGCGGCAGGCGGTTTCGCGTTGGGAGAACGGCGACACGATACCCGGCACCGAAACGCTGAAGCTGCTGTCCAACCTGTTCGGCGTTTCGATCAACACGCTGCTCGGCTCGCCGCACCCGCTGATCTGCCAATGCTGCGGCATGCCGATGGACGACGAAATCCTGAGCCGCAACAAGGACGGCACGCTCAACGAGGACTATTGCCAATGGTGCTATGCCGACGGCACCTATACCTATCACAATATGGACGATCTGATCGACGTGTGCGTGCAGAATATGGTCGGTGAAAACTTTACCGAGGCGCAGGCGCGCGCGTATCTAAGGGAGGCCCTGCCAAAGCTCGACTATTGGAAACGCTATGAGCAGCTCAGCGACGACGGCCGGTTCGAAGCGTTCAAGCGGCAGCTGATCGGCGAGATCAACGCGCTCGGCATCGAGGGCATGCCAAAGGTTGAAACGCTGAACGCGCTCGTCGGGCGGTTCGTGAACCTGCCCTACCGGCTGCCGAGCGGCGCAGCCGTACCGTTTTTGAACGACGGCACGACTTACCTCGGTACGCAGCTCGAACCCCTGTTCGGCGGGGATCGCTGCTTCGGCGTGCTCGCAAACATGGATTTTATTCTGATTGCGACGTATGAAGCGGGCGGCGAAAACCCGGAGCTGCTGCTCTATAAGAAGCGGTAAGGCGCGGACGCTTCCCATCGGCGCACAATCTGCCGCGCATAAGGATAGAAAAAAGGCTCTCACCCTGCGGCGAAAGCCTTTTTGGTTTGTAAGGGGGCCGTTACCGTTCGCTGCCGAGGAAGAACAGCGCAACGGTGCCGGGGCCGGAGTGCGAGCCGATGACCGGACCGATGTAGCCGAACAGGTCGATCTTCTTGCCGGTGATCTGCTCGACCATATCGCGGAGCAGCGCCGCGTCCTCCTCGCAGTCGCCGTGACAGATGAACACCGGGCCGTTGGGATCGAGCTGCGTCGCCGCGAGGCGGTCTGCCATGGCCTTGAGGCTGCGGCGGCGGCTGCGCGCCTTGTCCACGTTCACCAGATGGCCCTCGTTATCGACGTGCAGGACCGGCTTGATGCCGAGCATCGTGCCGACGAGCGCGGTTGCGGCGCTGACACGGCCGCCGCGCTTGAGGTATACGAGATCGTCCACTGTGAACCAATGGCAGACGTGCAGACGCGTTTCCTCGACATAGCGGAATACCTCCTCGATCGTAGCGCCCGCCTTCTGCTTTTGCGCGGCAAGGTAGACCATCAGGCCGAAGCCGCCGGAGAATGCGAGCGAATCGACGGACATAATCTTGCGCGCCGGGAACTCGGTTTTGAGCTGTTCAACAGCCGCCAGCGACTGTTCATAGGTCGTGGAGCCGCCGCCGGAGAATGCGACATACAGCACATCCGTCCCCTCTTTCAGCGTCGGCCGGAACGCATCGAGGAACGTCGCCATATTGATCGCGGATGTGCGCGAGCAGCGCCCCGCGCGCATCTGGTCGTAAAACTTCGGCACGTCGCACTCGCTGTTGTAGCGTTCAAAGTCCTCGTCCGTAAACCGGTACGTCATATCAATCATGGACACGCCCCATTCGGCGAGCGTCGCCTTCGGAATATCACAGGCTGCATCGGTAAAAATACGGTAATTCATTTTCCCTCCCTCTGCTGTCACGAAACAGCATACAATACGTTAAATATACCATACCCGAAAAGTCCGCCCGCGGTCAATCTACCCGTCCGGATTTTCGCCCTACCCGGCGCGGCTTTGCCGGTAGAATTGAAAAAACCGGCTCTACCGAGAGTAGAACAGCCGGTTTTTGGGCGTTTTTGAGGGGTGCCTATGGAACAGCTATATTGTCCTTCGGACAGTTATATTCGTTTGCAAGCAAACGAGTGATATTGCGGCAGAGCCGCAGTGATATTGTCCTTCGGACAGTTGATGACGGGCTTCGCCTCATAAAGAAAAGATTCTCCGCAGGGAGAATCTACATCAGCTTGCCCCATCGGGGCAAATATCACTGCGAAGCAATATCACTCGCGCCATCGGGGCAAATATCACCGCGAAGCAATATCACTCGCGCCATCGGCGCGAATATCACCGCAAAGCCTTGCTTTGCCATTTATCGCTTTTTGCGCGTATACGGTGTTCCCTCCATCGGGAGCGTCGTGCGGAAGACGCCGTCGCGGTTGTAGTAGGCGTTCTGCACGGCCGGAGCGGTCGGGATCGTGGCGATCTCGCCGACGCCCTTTGCGCCGTAGGCCAGACTGTCCTTGGCGGCCTTGCCGATGGGGACGGCCTCGATGGCGGGCGCCTGGTTCGCTTTCCAAAGCCCGATCGTGCCGAACTTGCCGAGCGGCTTGCCCTCCTTTGTCGGGAAGTCCTCGGTCAAGGCATAGCCGAGGCCCATCACCACACCGCCCTCGATCTGCCCTTCCACGGCAATCGGGTTGACCGCGCGGCCCACGTCATGCACGGCGGTGACGCGGGCGATCTTGCCCTCGTCGTCCAGCTCGACCACATGCGTTGCGTAGCCGTAGGCGATATGTGAAACCGGGTTCGGCTTGTCGGAGCCCATCTTATCCGTGATGCCCGTGTATTCCCCGAGGAACGATTGCCCTTCGAGCTGCTCGATGCCGCCCGCCTGCTCTGCCGCTTCCTTCAATAATTTTGCCGCGCGGATCGTCGCCTCGCCGGTGAACAGCGTCTGGCGCGACGCGGTCGTGACCCCGGCGTTCGGGGAAAGCGCGGTGTCCGGCTCATGGTACACGACCTGTTCCGGCGAAATGCCGAGCGTTTCCACAACCATCTGCAGCTGCACGGTGCCCATGCCCTGCCCGATGCACGCGGCGGCGGAATGCAGATGCACCTTGCCATCCTTCACTTCGAGGCGGCAGCGCCCGGTATCCGGGATGCCGACGCCCACGCCCGCGTTCTTCATCGCGCAGGCAATGCCCGCCTTGGGGTTGCGCTCCATGATCGGTCGCACCGCGTCGAGCGTTTCGACCAGCGCGGTCGTTTCGTCCGCGATCTGTCCGTTCGGAAGCACCTGCCCCGGCCGGATCGCGTTGCGGTAGCGGATCTCGAACGGTGTGATGCCGACCATCTCCGCAAGCTGATTCAGATTGCACTCGGTCGCAAAGCAGCTCTGCGTGACGCCGAAGCCGCGGAACGCGCCCGCGGGCGGGTTGTTCGTGTAGATCGCCTTGCCGTCGATGTCGATGTCCTGATAGTTATACGGCCCCGCGGCGTGCGTACAGGCGCGCTGCAGCACCGGCCCGCCGAGCGACGCGTAAGCGCCGGTATCGGAAACGAGCGTTGCGCACATGGCGGTTAAGTACCCGTTTTCGTCGCACGCGGTCGTGAACTCCATCTCCATCGCGTGCCGCTTGGGATGGATCAGAATGCTTTCCTCGCGCGTGAACGTGACCTTCACGGGTTTTTGGGTACAGTACGCCAGCAGCGCCGCATGGTGCTGTACGCTCATATCCTCCTTGCCGCCAAAGCCGCCGCCCACCATCATCGCGGTCACGCGCACTTCATCCGCCGGCAGGCCGAGCATCGCCGCACATTCCTTTTGCGTCTGGTAGATGCCCTGATCGCCGCTGTAAATCCTTACGCCTTCTCCCTCCGGCATCGCCACCGCGCACTCCGGCTCCAAGAACGCATGCTCGGTCGGCGGCACGGAATAATGATTCGTGACGACATACTTGCTGTTTTGGATCTTCTCCTTTGCGTTGCCGCGCACAAGGTGCTCATGCGCAAGCACATTTGTCCCCACCGATGCGTGGACAAGGATTTCGTCCTTTAAGCCCTCCATCATGTCGAACACGCCGGGCAGCGGTTCGTATGCGATATGGATCGCCTTTGCCGCGGCGCGGGCGTGCGCCTCGGTATCGGCGGCGACGAGCGCGATCGCGTCGCCTAAGAAATGCGTGATCCCGCCTATGGGGATCATCACGTCGTAGTCCTGCTGAATATGCCCGATCTTCTGCTTGCCGGGGATGTCGGAAGCAGTCAGTATTTTCACCACGCCGTCCATCTGTTCGGCCTCGGCGGTGTCGATGGAAAGCACCTTTGCGCGCGGGTAGTCGCTGCGCCGTGCCACGCCGTACAGCATCCCGTCAAAG
>CAMHJE010000084.1:0-10110 GCA_946185305.1 uncultured Clostridia bacterium
GTGCGCGCGCACTATCGCGGCACGTTCAACGACGGGACGCAGTTCGATTCGTCCTACGACCGGGGCGAGCCGCTCGAATTTATCTGCGGCGCGGGGCAGATGATCAAGGGCTTTGACGCGGCGGTGGCGAACATGGCGATAGGGGAGATCAAAAACGTGCATCTTTTGCCCGCCGAAGCCTACGGCGAAGCGGACCCGAATGCGATCTTCACGGTCGAGATCGCGCGCTTGCCCGGCGCGGAAACGCTGACCGCGGGACAGCGCGTGTATTTGCAGGACAATTACGGCCGTCCGGTGCCGGTCACGGTGGCGGCGAAGGACGACGAGACGATCACGTTCGACGCGAATCACGAGATGGCGGGCAAGGAACTGAACTTTACAATCGAGCTTGTGTCGGTCGAGTGACCGCGCAAGGAGGGGCGGGGCTATGACGATACGGGAACGCGCCGACTATGCCGCGGCGCTGAAAACGCGGGGCGGGTATAACTGCTCGCAGGCCGTCGCCGCCGCGCTGTGCGACGAGACGAACCTGCCGGAGGCGCAATGGAAACAGCTTGCGGCGGGATTCTGCGCGGGCATGGGCACGATGGAGGCGACCTGCGGCGCGCTGATCGGCGCGGGGATGGTCGCGGGTGTCAAAACGCAGGGACAGGGCACGCTGCGCTGCACGCGGCAAATGATCGCTTCCTTTCGGGAAAAATGCGGCGCCGTGACCTGCCGCGAGCTGAAAAGCCTCGTAAACGGCCGCCCGCTGTGCCCGTGCGAGGACTGTGTGAAAAACGCGGTGCTCGTTTACGGCGAGGTCATGGGACTGGAGTGAACGGCATGGAAGCAAAGCAAGCGCCGCAAAAGCGGTTTCCGCACACGAACCGACCGGGGTTTTGGATCGGGTTTATTGATTTTTTCACCGCCGGGTTCTTTCTGCTGTTTTATATGCCGCTCGGCGGCCTGCAGGCGGAGATCGACGAAATTCTCGGCCACGAAACGCAAAAATACTGGAAGGCGTACCTGCTCGGCGTCCCAACGCTGTTTCTGTATACGCTTGTGTGGATGGCGCGGATCGCGGAGGAATTGAAAGCCAAGGCGATTGCGCTCGGCATCGAGGGGCCTTATACCTCTTGGCGGCACATGTTCTGGTGGAACACGCTCGGCATTCTGCTGTGCGGCCCCGCTGTCGCCACTTACCGGTTCTTCGATACGCTGAACAAGGTCGAGGACGTGCTGAACCGGCAGGCCGAGGAAAAAACGGAATAACGAAAAACCGGTTCGCCCGATAAAAGCGAACCGGTTATTATTTTTGTTACCGCCCCATCCGCTGCCGCAGCGCGTATTCCGCGCGGGCGATCTCCTGCATTTTCGGCATCGCGTGATCCAACAGCTTCTGAAACGAGGCGCAATAGTAGTTATGCGGCGTCTCGTCGCCACGCGTCCGGTCGTTCGGGCAGCCGCCGTTGCAAACGCGGCTGTATCGGCACGCGGCGCATGCTTGCGGCTTTTGCCGCCCGACCGCTAAAAACGCCTTGGCGCGGTCGGTGTTCGCAAGGTCGGTCAGGGAAGCATCGACGATGCTGCCGAGCCGCCAATCGTCGAGCGCGAAGAAGTCGCACGGGTATACCGAGCCGTCGGCCTCGACGACAAAGTAGCTGCCGCATTTGCCACAGGTCGCGCAGGTGCTTGCGCCGTCGCCGAGCAGGATATGGATATAGTCGTCGAACAGCCGGACGCTGTGATAATCCCCCGCCTTCCAGTCCGCATACCAAAGGTCGAACAGCCTGCAAAGGAAATCCCCATACGCTGCGGGCGACAGCGACCAAGGCCGCTGCCCGCGCGGCTCGCCGATGGGATCGAGGCACGCGATAAACTGGAGATAGCGGAAGCCGAGCCGCTTTAATTCCTTATACACGCGCTCCGGGTGCTTGGCGGCCTGCGCGGTCACGACGCAAAGCGCGTTATAATCCGCCCCGTGCTTTTGCAGCAGCGCGAGGCTTTTTTGCACACGGTTCCATGTGTCCTCCCCCGCCGCGTCCTTGCGATAAAGGTTATGCAGCGCCTTTTCGCCGTCCATCGACAGGCCGACCAAAAAGTGCTTTTCGGCAAGGAACGAAGCCCATTCGTCGTCGAGCAGCGTGCCGTTCGTCTGGATCGCGTACTGCACCGAAACGCGCGGCGGCGTCTGCGCCTCGGCCTTTTCGACAAACGCGCGGAACCACGCAAGCCCCGCGACGGTCGGTTCGCCGCCCTGAAACGCAAAGCTGATCTCCCCGCCCGGCTCGATTGCCGTAAACGCGCGCAAAAGCAGGGCGTCTACGGTAGCTTCGGGCATGATGCCGAGGCTCTTTTGCGCACGGTTATTCGCTTCGTCCTCATAGAAGCAATAGCGGCACCGGAGGTTGCACAGGCTCGACGCGGGCTTGATTAAAAAGTTGATATGGCGCATAGTTCTCCTTTTTCGGTCAGCGCAGGATGCGCTCGATCACGCAGGCGTTGGCATCGTCGGCCTCCCGCAACGGTATAAGCGGATAGACGTGCAGCATGTCCTTCCCCTCGATCCGCTTATAGGACGGCGTATTTTGCAGCATCGCCGCAAGTCGCATCGTATCGGGATAGAGCAGCTCCCGCGTGCCCGTGATCAGCAGTATATTCCGGAGGCGCGACACATCGCCGTAAATCGGGTTGATGCGATAATCACGTAAATCCATATCCCCTGCAAACCAAAGGCCGGGGACGCGCAGCGACAGCGTCAGCCACGGATCGCGCGGGGCATACTCCGCCAGCGCCGGGTTTTGCATCGTCACGTCCACCCACGGCGAAAACAGGATCAGCTCGTCCGGGGCGGGCAGACCGTTTGCGGCGCAGTATTCCGCGAACGCCAGCGCCATGCCGCCGCCCGCCGAATCGCCCATCAGCACGACCTTCGTGTGCGGGTGCGCGGCGCGATAGGCCGTATACAGCGGCACAAGCAGCGAAAACGCGTCCTCCGCCGTGCCGTAGGGTGCGAGCCGGTAGGCGGGCGCAAGGACCTCGGCGTTTGTCGCGCGGATGAGCTTTTTCAGATACCGCCAATGGAACGGTGAAAAATCATTCCAGTACGCCCCGCCGTGCAGATAGAACACCGCGCGGGCCGGGTCACGCTGCTCGTTCAGATAAAAGACCTTGCCGCATTCCCGCGTTTCGAGCCGGTAGGCTATCCCCCTCGGCGCGCGCGGCGGCGGCTCCGGCAGGGCTTGGCGGCGGTGCAGAAGCGCCGTCGCTTCCGCCTCCGTGCAGTGGCGTCCCATGCGAAAATACAGCGGCGCAATGCGCGCCAAGAGGCTTTTTCCCATACGCTCCCCCGCCTTGTCGTTTTGGTTTCGGTTCCGATACCGGTATTATATCGCTTTTGGGACACCGTTTGCAACCTTTGTCTTGTCCAAGCGCGAAAAAGCCCGAAAAACAGGCTTTTTTCGGTAGACAAACGGCTCTTTTGATGATATGCTGTATACAAAGAAAGTATAGGCTGGCGTAAAGGGCGATCCGGCCGAACCGGCACAGAAACACAATCCAGAACAGGAAAGAGAGGATGGAGCTATGAAACGTGTATTTTCCCTCATCATGACCGCCTTGCTTCTGCTGTCCGTCTTTGGCTGCACCGGCGGCGACGCGGCCGACCTCAACGATCCGAACCTCGGCAAGTATGAAGCGATCAGCATACGCTCCGGCGACTTCACCATGGACGCCGCCGAAGCCTTCGAGGAAGGCTTTTGGATCGAGCTGCAGCCGAACGGCAAATGCAAGCTGTTTGCCGACGGCGCCTCCGCAAGCGGCAAATGGACGCTCGACGGCACCGCCTTCACGGTCGAGGGCGGCGGTCTCGACTGCACCGGCACGCTCGAAAACGGCGTGATCGACCTTGCATACGACGAGGAAATGCGCATTACGCTGGTCAACGCCGCGTATCAGGCGCCGGCCGCGCCTGCCGCAAGCACCGGCACGGACGGCGCTTCGTTCACCGAACCGAAAACCGACGCCGCAAACGCCCCGGCGAAAACCGAGCCCTCCGCGGCGGCGTCTGCGCCCGCCGCCATCGACCCGAACGCCGACCTAAGCTACCGGTTCGTTTCCTATACGGTCACGGACAGCGAAGGCCACGGCACGACGATCGGCGCGGCGGACGCCGGAGACCTTGCCGACACCTCGCTTGTTCTGCGGGCGGACGGCACCGCGGCGCTCGTTTTGGCGGGAGGCGACCCGATCGACCTGTTCTGGGCCGAGGACGGCAAGCTGACCATCGGTTCGGTGGAATATCCGGTGGACTTTGCCACATTCACACGCGCAAGCGATACGGAAATCGACATCGACCTGTACGGTGTGTTCTATCACATGCAGCTTGATTCGGTCGCGCCGGCCGCCTCCGCTGCCGCGCCGCAGCCGACCGAAGCGCCCGCCGCCACGACGGTTTCCCCCGCCGACTGGTGGAACGGCAAATGGTACGGCTGGCTGACCTTCTATGAGGGCTACGGCTCGTATGCGGACTGGGAGGATATGATCCTCGACTCGGTCGTAGAGATCGACTACAACGCAGGCACATTCAAGCTGTGGGGCTATCAGCAGGACGACGATGAACCGCTGATCGACGCGACCGTGGAATTCGTCGAAGGCACGACCCCGGTGGGCGCGATGGTTTCCACCGGCGGCATTTCGCTGATGGCCGATTTGTCGTATGGGGACTGGGTCGTAGACCCCGGCGACAGCAGCGTCGTCACGTTCGATCACATGATCGAAATAATCGATATGTATCATGAAACGGAAGCCGACGGCTATGTCTGCCTGCTGTATCTGCGGCCGTGGGGCATGCTGTGGGACGATGTGCCCGGCAACTCCACCGAGGATATGCCGTATATCGACATGATGCCGAACCATTACGACTGGTATTTAGAGCAGCTCGGCCTTGCCTCCGCTGCCGCACCGCAGCCGACCGAAGCGCCTGCCGCGACCGCCGCGAATAACCCCGGCAACGGCGAGCCTTACGGCAGCAGCGACGGTGTCATTCCGCACGACAAGCTCGCGGCGCTCTACCGCTGGCTGAACGATATGGACTCTGCCTTCCGCCGCGCGCTGACGTTTGACGACCTTAGCAACGCGGTTGGCAAGGCGGGCTTTGACAAGCAGGACGGCGACGGCAAGTATCACGCGGCGTACTGGTACGACGGTGAAAAATACTATGTCACGGTCACGTTCTACGCCAACGCGGACGGCACATGGGGTGTCGGCAGCATCACGACCGGCCTTAGCAGCAGCGAATACAATGCGGCGGATATCTCCGGCTTCCCGGCTGTCGGCAACCGCGCGGCGGGCAGCAGCCCCGTGCAGTCGGTCACGCTCGAAACCAAGATCGGCTTCTCCGGCCCCGCCGTGGCGGTGACGGCCTCGGTGCCGACCGAGAACTGGTTTGCCAAGGTGCAAAGCAGCTCGATCCGCTACAACAACGCGCCGACCGAAAGCGCCGTGAACAGCAATTCGCCGGGGATCCGCATCGAGTGCAAGGAGTCGCTTGAAAAGATCGACTTTTATAAGGATTCGTTTGAAAACCTCGTCGAGCTCGGCAGCCGCACCATCGGCGGCATCCCCATGCAGGGGCGCAGCTATAAGAATATCGGCATGGAATGGATCGAATACTACGGCGAGGTTGCCGAGGGCGTATGGGCCTCGATCAAGCTGACCGGCCTCGACCCGTATGCAGGCAGCGAAGCCGACGCGATCCTCGGTTCCATCACCTTTACCGTCAAATAAATTCAGCACGGACACAGCGGTTCGCTTACGGGCGAACCGCTTTTCTTTTTGGCAATTCCTTCCTCCGCGATGTTCACAAAATAAATGATAAATATTTACCGTAAAAGACTTTTCAGAAAAATTCTTTTATGGTATACTTTTATCGAAAAGGAAGGACGCAGATATGAAGCAGAAGCGAACGTATATTGCCATCGACCTGAAATCATTTTACGCCTCGGTGGAGTGCGTGGAACGCGGGCTGGACCCGCTGGACGCGAACCTTGTCGTGGCGGACGCGACGCGCAGCGAGCAGACGATCTGCCTTGCGGTGTCGCCGCCGCTGAAGGCCGAGGGCGTGCCGGGGCGGCCGCGGCTGTTTGAGGTGATCCAAAAGGTGCGCGAGATCAACGCGCGGCGGGCGATGCTGTCCAAACGGCGGCAGCAGGGCAAGTCGTACTTTGCGCACGAATTGAAGGCCGATCCGTCGCTGGCGCTCGATTACATCGTGGCGCGGCCGCAGATGGCGAAGTACCTTGCGGTTTCGACGAAGGTATACGAAATCTACCTGCGCTACATCGCGCCGGAGGATATCCACGTCTATTCGGTGGACGAGGTGTTCATCGACGTGACGAACTACCTGTTCATGTACCGCATGACCGCGCGGGAGATCGCAACGATGCTGATTCGGGCGGTGCTGAAGGAGACCGGCATCACGGCGACGGCGGGCATCGGGCCGAACCTGTTTTTATGCAAGGTGGCGATGGACATCGACGCCAAGCACAGCCCGCCCGACGAATTCGGCGTGCGGCTTTCGGAGCTGGACGAGCAGAGCTTTCGGGAACGGCTGTGGGATCATCAGCCGCTGACGGACTTTTGGCGCATCGGGCACGGCTATGCGAAAAAGTTAGAGGCGCACGGCATGTTCACGATGGGCGATGTGGCGCAATGCTCGCTGACGCATGAGGATCTGCTCTACGACATGTTCGGCGTCAACGCGGAGCTTTTGATCGACCACGCATGGGGCTATGAGCCGTGCACGATGGAGGAGATCAAAAAATACCGGCCCGCGTCGCAAAGCCTCAGCACCGGGCAGGTGCTGCCGCGCTCGTACACGCGCGAGGAGGGGCGGCTGATCATTGCGGAGATGGCGGAGCTTTTGGCGCTCGATCTGGTCGCCAAGGGGCTTGTGACGGATCAGATCGTGCTGTCGGTCGGGTACGACACCGAAAACCTCAAGGACCCGGATCGGCTGCTGCGTTTTAGCGGCCCAATCGTGTGGGATCACTATGCGCGCCCGGTGCCGAAGCCGTCGCACGGGTCGATGAACCTGGAACGGTTTTTGTCAAGCGGTGCGGTGCTGCGAAAAACGGCGCTTGCGCTGTACGACCGGATCGCGCTGCCGGGGCTGTCGATCCGGCGCGTGTTCCTTGTGGCGAATCACGTTCTGCGCGAACGGGACGTGCCGAAAAAGGAGATTGAGCAGATCGACCTGTTTTATGACGCGGCAAAGGCTGACGCGCGGGAGGCCGCCATCGTCGCCGCGCTCGACAAGGAGCGCCGCGGGCAGCTGGCCGCGATTGCGATGCGCAAAAAATACGGCAAGAACGCGATTATCAAGGGCATGAATTTGAAAAAGGGCGGTACGACCATCGAGCGGAACGCCCAGATCGGAGGACACAGAGCATGAACCATTCCCGCTATCCCCGCCCCGCCGTCCCCGCTGTGCGGCGGCGCTGCATCGGCGCGGTCGGGCTTTCGGCGCTTTCGGGCACACTTATCAAAAGGGATGCCGACAGCGTATGAGTCTGGATCGGTATGCGGATATTCTGCATGTCCCGCGTCCGATCTCGACCCGCCACCGCCCGATGGAGCTGTATAAGCGCGCAGCGCAATTCGCGCCGTTTGCCGCGCTGACCGGCTTTGACGAAATGATCGACGAGCAGGGGCGCTGGACCGACAGCTTTGCCCCGCCCGGCGAGGAGCAGCAGTCCGACATGAACCGCACGCTGACCGAGGTGCTGGCCTGCCCCGACCGCCCGCGCTGCGAGATCACGTATTTCGTGCCCGACGCGCAAAAATCCGGCGGGCGCTATGTGACGATCTCCGGCGTTCCCAAGCGCGTGCAGCTTGGGGAGCTGTACCTGTCCGGCGGCACGCGCCTGCCGCTCGACAGCATTACGGAGCTTCGGATCATGGAGCCGTAGCCAAAAAGAGAACCGCCCTGCTGTGAAGCAGGGCGGCATTTTCGGTTTTGGAAGGAATCAATACTTTCTGGCATCCTTGACATGCGCAAGGTGATCGGCGTAGGCTTCGAGGTTCTTGGGGTTCTCGGAAACCTCGGTGTCGCCGACGCGCCACCAGGAGCCGTAGCCCTCGGTCATCGACTTCGGCAAAACACGGATATCGTAGACGACCGGGACGCCCTCGATGGTCTTGGCTTCCTTGATCGTGGCCAAAAGTTCCTCGACGGTGTGGATCGTGTACGCCTTGCAGCCGTAGCCCTCGGCGATCTTCGCAAAGTCCACAGGCATGAACTTGCCGGAGTGTTCGCCGTCCTCGCCTCTGAAGCGCAGCTCGGTGCAGAGCGTCTGGTTGCCGTGGCCGACCTGCAGGTTGTTGATGCAGCCGAACGACGCGTTGTTGAACACGCAGACGTTGATCTTCTTATGCTCCTGCACGGCGGTTAACAGCTCGGAATGCAGCATGATGAAGCTGCCGTCGCCGACCATGGCATACACGTCGCGGTCGCCGATGGCGTACTTCACGCCGAGCGCGCCGGAGATCTCATAGCCCATGCAGGAATAGCCGTATTCCATGTTATACGTGTCGATCCCGCGCGCGCACCACATGCGCTGCATATCGCCGGGCAGCGAGCCCGCCGAGCCGATGGCGACATCGTTCGGGTCGATGGCAAAGTTGATCGCGCCGAGCACGGTGGTCTGCGTGAGGTTCGCATCCAGATCCTTGGCGAAGCGATCCGCGCTCGCGGCGTTCGCATCGTTGACCTCCGGGACATAGCCGGGGCCGTAGGTGATGTGCTGCAAACGGTCGAGCTCCTTGAACCAGCGGTCGCGGGCTTCCGTGACCTCCGTGGTATACGGGGCCTTATAGCCGTCGAGCGCATCGAGCAGCAGCGGCAGCGCACGTTTGGCGTCCGCCACGACCGGCACGGCTTCGAGCTTTAAGGCCTGGAAGTCGGACACGTTGATGTTGACGAACTTCGCATCGTCCCTAAACAGCCACTTCGAGGAGGTCGTAAAGTCGGTATAGCGGGTGCCGACGCCGATGATCACGTCAGCTTCCTTAGCGATCTCGTTCGCCGCGGAGCAGCCGGTCACGCCGATGCCGCCGAGGTTCAGCGGATGGTCGTACAGCAGCGCGCTCTTGCCGGCCTGCGTCTCGCCGAACGGAATGCCCGTGGCTTCGGCAAAGGCCTGAAATTCCTTATGCGCTTCGCTGTAACGGACGCCGCCGCCGCAGATCAAAAGCGGCTTCTTGGCAGCCTTGATGACCGCTGCGGCTTCCTCGATTGCTTCGGCGTCGGGCACGCGCCGCGCAAGGCGGTGGACGCGCTTACGGAAGAAGGATTCGGGATAGTCATACGCTTCGCCCTCGACATCCTGCGGGATCGCAATGCAGACCGCGCCGGTATTGGCGGGATCGGTCAGCACGCGGAACGCGGAGATCATGGCGCTCATCAGCTGTTCGGGGCGCACGATGCGGTCCCAATAGCGGCAGACCGCACGGAACGCGTCGTTGGTCGAGATGGACAGGTCATGCACCTGCTCGATCTGCTGCAAAACGGGGTCGGGCTGACGGCAGGCGTACACGTCGCCGGGCAAAATCAGCACGGGGATGTTGTTCGCGGTGGCGGTCGCGGCGGCGGTCACCATGTTCGCGGCGCCGGGGCCGACGGACGACGTGACGGCGATGATCTTTTTGCGCTTCATCTGCTTCGCAAACGCGACGGCGGTATGCGCCATGCCCTGCTCGTTCTTGCCCTGCCACACCTTCAGACGCTTCGTCTCCTGCCGCAGCGCCTGACCGAGGCCGACGACGTTGCCGTGACCCGGCAGCATGATCACGCCCTCAACGAACGGATGCTCCTGTCCGTCGTAGGCGATGTACTGGTTTTCCAAGAAGCGCACCAATGCCTGCGCCATGGTTAAACGAACGGTTTTCATGTTTCCTCCTGTGGAATGATGGTCAGTGGGGATGTTGTCATTCTTTTTTCTTTCAGTTCTTTCCGAATTAAAATATGATGATGATTTTGACAACGAAACACATCCAGCTTGGGATGCATTAATGCGAGCTGCTTTACTCAAAGGTGCTGTAAGAGTTAGATACTTCCGTGGAACAACT
>CAMHJE010000085.1:0-10099 GCA_946185305.1 uncultured Clostridia bacterium
GTTCGACGCTACGAATTGTCCAAGGAAACGGTTGATGTGCTGAATTATCGGTACCATGACCTGAAAAAACGGATGGCGCTGCTTACGCAGGACACGGCGGCAGGCGAACAGATACGCCGCGCATTGGACGATTACGATGACAGTTTTCGTACCGGAAACGAAGCGATGGATGTTGTTCTGACCGAAAAGAGCATTCTGTGCCGACAGAACGGAATCACTATGACTGCGATGGCGGATGGAAACTGCTTTGCTTCCCTTGGTCAGGTCGATCTCTATTCGATCCTCGGCAATCTGATCGAGAACGCAATTGAGTATCTAAAATCGGTGCCCGATCCCGATAAGCGCGTGATCGCGCTGTCTATCCGGCAGGAGGGCGAAATGGATGTGATCCACACGGAGAATTATCTCGATAAGACGCCGAAGCAGTTCGACGATCTGCCGCTCACCACGAAGCCCGATGCCGAGGATCACGGCTTTGGTCTTAAGAGTGTACGCTATACGCTGAAAAAAAACGGCGGCATACTGCGGATCACGACCGATGATCATCTGTTCTCTGCCACGGCCGCGATGCCAAGAAATGAATCATCGCATAAAAAAGAAAAAGCATCGGGTTCTTGTAATTGATCCCATGCTGCGCTGCCGTCCGGCGAAGCGCGTGGAGGAGACGAATTCGTAAAGAAAAGGATAGCCATCACAAATCCGATGCCGGTACATCCATACAAGTTAAGAAGCGAGACGAAACCATCGGAGAAATTCGACGGCTTCTTTTATTGCCTTATAATGCAGGATATGTCGGGTTGCCCCTCCAATTGGGTTGACTCAGCTTGGATCACTTTCTGTTGAGAAGTTAGATAATAAAACAAACAAGTTCTTGATGGAAGTGTTGGTATGATTACTTGCGGATAAGGGAAATTCGGTATATACTGTAAAATAAAGATGAAAAACGGGGAGGCGTGCCATGCTTCGACTGGCAGTAGTGGAGGATGACGACCGGCAGGCGCAGGTATTGACAGAGTATGCTGCGCGATACGGCAAAGAGCGGCAGATCGAAGTGGTTTGCGATCGGTTTCAAAACGGACTGCTGTTTCTGGAAGCGTATCGCGGCAATTATGACGCCATATTGCTCGATATTGCCATGCCGCTGATGGACGGCATGGAATGTGCTAAGCGGCTCCGTACATTGGATGAGCAGGTGCCGATCATATTCATCACAAGCATGGCGCAGTATGCGATCAAGGGCTATGAAGTGGAAGCGATGGCATTTATGATCAAGCCGGTTTCATATGGGGAGTTCGGCATGAAGATGGATCGGATCGTGCGGCGGCTGCATACGCGGCAGGCGGCGACGTACGCGATCCCGCAAAAAGACGGTACGAAGGTCGTGGATGTGAGCGATATCTATTATGTCGAGGTTTTGAGCCACAACCTGATTTTCCACACGCGCACCGGCGTTTTCGAGACATACGGCAAGCTCGGCGCGCTGGAGGAGGACGCGCGCTTTTCCGGCTTTATTAAGCCGAGTCCGAGCCATCTTGTCAACTGTTCGCACATTGCCAACATCGGAAAGGACACGCTCGAGGTCGGCGGAGATACGGTGCCTCTGTCGCGCAGACGGCGAAAGGAGTGCCTCGAAAAGCTTGCGCGGGTCATCGGAGGGCGGCTGTCATGACGCTTTGGTTTGTCAATGAGTTTCATCTTCAGATCCTTGCGCTGGAGCTGCTGCTGTGCCGGAATATGCCGCGTCGGAACGGTTTTTGGCTGCGGCTGCTGCCGCTTTGCGCCGTGTACCTTGTGCTGCCTCTTTTGGTTCCCGGAGGGTTTGGCACGTCGTTTCTGCAAATCAGCAACGGCTTTTCTTTCAGCTTTCCGATCATGATCGTGCTGTCTGCGCTGATCCTGTGGGCATGCTTCGAAATATCCCCAAAGCAGCTCGTATTCTGCTGCTGCGTTGCGCATACGCTGCAGCACATGATTCATTGCTTCAGCCGCGTGATCTGGTTTTTGCTGCCGATCGGCGACATTGCTTCGCAAATCGTGGAGATTGTGTTGATGCTGGCGGGGGTCGGCCTGTTATACTGGTTCCTGAAAAAGAACAACCGTACATTCGGCATTGAATCCGTCGAATTGAAGAACGCACAGTTGATTCTGTTTGCGGTCGTCTCCTCGATCACGGTGTATTTCGTGAGCGTTTTGTCGAACTGGAACGAAGGAAACAATGTCGGCGAACAGTTCTTTGACTTTTTTTCCTGCGCATTGCTGCTTGTGATTTTGCTCGATCTGTTTCGATTCCGAAAAGCGGAGCAGGAGCAGACGTTTTTGAACCAATTGCTGAAGCAGGAGCAGGAACAGCATGAGATGAGCCGCGCTACGGTCGAGGTCATCAACCGCAAATGCCACGATCTGAAGCATCAGATCTCCGCGCTGCGGCACCAATCCGAAGCGGATCAGGAGAAAAGCATTGCCGAATTGGAACACGCGATTTTGCTGTACGACAACCTTGCCAAGACCGGCAACAACGATCTCGATATCGTCCTCGCCGAGAAGACGTTTCTTGCCGAAAAACATGGCGTCAAACTCCAGTGTATCGTGGACGGTGAACGGTTTTCGTTCATGCGTACCGAGGATATCTGCTCCTTGTTCGGCAACGCGATCGACAACGCGATCGAGGCTGCGACGAAGGAGCCGGCTGCCGAGAAGCGTATCGTCATGCTGCGCACTTCGATGAAAGGGAATATGCTCTCTCTGCATGTGGAAAACCCTTGCTCCCAAAAGCCACAGTTTGCGGACGGGCTCCCGCTGACCTCCAAGGGCGATACCGATTACCACGGATTCGGAATGCGTTCCATGCGGTACGTCGCGGAAAAATACGGCGGCGTGCTGACCGCGGCGTGGGAAGACGGATTTTTCTCGCTCGACGTACTATTCTTGCAAAACTGAAAACAAGTCTTACACGCGCCTGTACCCCTTCGGGATACGGGCGCTTTTTTTGACCACCTGCGAAGCAAAAACGACCACCTATGCGAAAGAAATTGCAATCATGTAAAAAAATCGTTACATTCAAGCTGCAACCCAAAATGCAAACGGCTTTGCTGCCGTGAAGCGAACACTTTATGACTGGGCGAAGGAATTGAATACCATTTCTGCTTTTACGGAAGGAGGGAGTAACTGTCAGTACATTCTTAACTGCTTTTCCACTGATCCAAAAATGATATAAAAGGAGAAAAAGAATGAAATCAAAAAAGCTTTGGACTATATTGTCTTCCGTACTTGGTGTATTGTTAGCCGTTCTTTTTGTCGGCTCCAATTATGCTTTTGAAAATGCAGGTCATATCAATTCATACTTGGGCACCAGCGAAATCATTGTTGAGAAGTCGGATGCAGACGCGAGCGTAGATACCGAATACTATAAATCGGATTACGGCGCGCTTTCTGCGGAAAACCTTAAGAAATTGCGTGCCGACGCTTACGAGCAGGTAGTAAATGAGGCACGCGAAGGCACGGTACTGTTATGGAATAATGACAACGCCCTGCCGCTTGCGTCAAGTGAACGCAAAGTGACTCCTTTCGGTTACGCTGCGGCGCATATCGTTTATAAAGGAAGCGGCGCGGGCAATGACCCTGTCGAGGAAGAAGCGACCCTCGATCTGAAGGAAGCGCTGGAAGGTGAAAATTTCCAGGTCAACGAGGTCGTATGGAACATGCTTTCGTCGCAGAGCATTAAAGCGACGAACCCCGGCAATAACCTCAGGGATTCGGCTGATGAACCCGTCATGGCGGAAATTGAGGCAGATCTTTACGATCAGACCAGTTGGGAAAACGACTATAACGACGTTGCAATCATCGTACTGTCCCGCTATTACGGCGAAGGCGGCGACATGTGCCTCAGCCTTACGGAAGAAGATGGCCGCCATCAGCTTCAGCTTACAAAGAAAGAACGCGATATGCTTCAAATTGTTAAGGACGCGAAGCAGGCCGGTAAGTTTAAGAAAGTAATCGTACTGATCAATTTCGTATGGCAGCTCGAACTCGAAGAGCTGAAAACGTATGACGTAGACGCTGCTTTATTGATCGGAACTCCCGGTACAACGGGGCTTAAAGGTGTTGCGGAAATTCTGACCGGCAAAACAAATCCCTCGGGTAGACTTGTTGATACCTATGCAACAAGCGCATTATCCGCTCCGGCAATGGCAAACGCGGTACGCAATACGCCCGATTGGGAAAATGCGGACGAGGTTCTTGCCCAGCTTGATCTGGAAAATGTGAATAACGGCGGACGGAACAAAAACCTGGTTCAGGCCAAGAAGGTTCTGGTTCAGCAGGAAAACATTTACATCGGCTACAAGTATTACGAGACACGTTACGAGGACGCGATTCTCAACCGTTTCAATGCAAAAGGACCTAACGGGATCTTTGCTTCCAAAGGAAACGAATGGAACTATGCAGATGAAATCTCCTATCCTTTCGGTCACGGATTAACTTATACGACATTCTCGCAGGAAATAACGGACGTTAAGTACGATAAAGACAGAGATATGTATACCGTCTCCGTTAAGGTGACCAATACGGGCGACACGGCAGGTAAGTATTCTGTGCTTGTATTTGCGCAAACTCCTTACGGTGAGTATGAGCAGGAGAATAAAGTCGAAAAGGCAGCTGTTAACCTGGTAGGCTTCGGCAAGACGAAAACGGCGCTTGCCCCCGGTGCGAGCGAAACCGTTATGGTGGAAGTCGCCCGCTATTTGCTTGCTTCTTACGACGCAAACAATGCGAAGGGCTATATCATCAGCGAAGGCACGAATTATTTTGCCGTCGGTAACGATGCGCACGACGCGCTCAACAATATCCTTGCTGCTAAACACGCAAGCGGGATGTATGACCACGAAGGGAATCCCGTCGCAGGGAACGTGAAGTGCGTTTATGAGTTCAACAGCGACTTTGACAGCGCTTCCTACTTGTCTTCGCAGAACACAGGCATTCGTGTCACCAACGCGTTTGAAGACAACGATATCAACTATTGGATGGATGACGCGCATAAGATCACATATCTGACCAGAAGCGACTGGAACGGAACTTTCCCCACCCAGCCCGCCAAGGTTGCTGCGTCCCAGAAGATGATAGACGACCTGAATTCGTTCTATCCCGACAAGAATTCCATCTATGAAACCTATTATAAACCGGAATCCGGTCCTGACGTCAACAGCTTCAACCAGGGCAAATCGATTGGCTTGAATTTTGTTGCAACGCGTGATTTTGCGGATTATGACGATCCTATGTGGGATAAGTTTGTCGACCAGCTTACAATCGATGAAATGACCACGCTCTTTAAAGATCAAAACGGCGGTACGGGTGTGGAGTCGATTGCTATTCCGGACTCGCACGTAACGGATGGATGTATCGATCCGAACGGCACCTATAAAACAGAGTATACCGACGGAAAAGAGATACAGACCACCTGCTATACGTCGCAAGCAATTCTTGCAGGTACTTTCAACAGGGAATTGATCGCAAACCGTGGCAGACTGATCGGCGAAGAAAAGCTTTATTCCGGTCAGGTAGATAACTGGGGATTGGGACTTAACCTTCACAGAACGCCCTTCAGCGGAAGAAACTGGGAGTATGTTTCCGAAGACCCCAACACAACGTCATTGGTGGGATACCTTTTGACCGGTCCCATGCAGGCGCGCGGATTGATCGCAAGTCCTAAACACTTCTGCGGCAACGACCAGGAAATGAGCCGTATCGGCGTTTCGACTTTCTATACTGAACAGTCGCTCCGTGAAGGTTCCTTAAGAGGCTTTGAAGGCAGCCTCAGATTCGGCGGCGCGCTCGGAACGATGTGCTCGATGTCCCGTCAGGGTCTTCTCTATACCTGTTCGGAAAGAGCGCTGCTTACGCAAGTTCTGCGTAATGAGTGGGGCTTTAAAGGCAGAGTTATCTCAGACGCTTCCGCTATCTTCGTATACATGCAGGAATACACCGCGCAGTTGGCAGCCGGCACAGATCAGTTCTGCTTTGCACCTGCCGGCGATAACGGCGGATTTACCCGCCCCGGAGAGCAGGTCACAGCCTATATTGAAGCCGGAGACGGAAATATGCTTCAGCTTTTGCGTGAGGCTACAAAGCACTCCGTTTACGCACTTGCGCACAGCAGCCTTACCAACGGGATAGGTGCAAGCAGCAAGGTCATTAACGTAACGCCCTGGTGGGAAGCTGCCATTTACACGGTAGACACGGTCGTCGCGGTACTTGCAGCCGGTTCTGTGATTATGCTTACGCTCAGTAAATTCGTATTTAACAAAAAAGAACAACCGGAGGAGGCATAAAATGTTAGAAAATCTGAAAAAGAAATCCATCGGCAGTTATGTCAGTTTAATAGCGGCGATACTTGCTGTTGTTATGTCGATCGTGTACAGTACTTACGCCGGCACTTATGCGCTTTTTAACACGGGCGTATTGCTGTGCCTCCTGGCGGTATGCGCATTGAACGTTGTGCTGTTTGTCTTTGAAACCCCGTTTGATGAGTATTTAAAAGTTGCAGCAGCTGTTTTAGCGGCTTTGGCAACTGCACTGTTTATCGTTGCGTTTGCAGGCGATATCAGCGACTACATTAATGGCGTGAGCTTTCTCGGCAGAGGCGCGAAGCTGCCGCACATAATCACGATCGCGGTGTTTATGGTTATTTTGATCGGATTGCAGATTGTTTCAAGCTGCGTCCATGAAAAGAAGTAACATTCATATTACCGGCAAAGATGCAGGCGGAGCGATTGCTCCGCCTGTATTAGTCTTATCTGCCACCAGTTTTTGTTATGGGAACTGATGATCACATCAGCGTGTACGAAACCGAAGGCACCAGCAAGAACCGGACGCAGCGCATCTGTATGCCGATGCGATTGAGCAGATCGTAACATATGGGCTGAAACGTCTTGCCGCCCTGCACAAGACTCATCAGTACCGAACCGTTGTAAGAGTAGTTCGTCGTGGTTCCGCTGACAGTCCTCGGCGTCCGCAGCCCGTTTTCGTCGTACGTATAGGTCGTTGTACAGACGCCGGTAAGTTGCTTATTATACCTATGAACTGGAGGTCGAAAAGGTCAGTCCGAACACGGTCATCCACCGCCATGCGAACATTCACAAGGCGCTGAAGTATGCGTATCAGACAGGACTGATCGACAGCAACCCGGCGGATAGGGTGCAGCGTCCGCGCAAGGAACGGTTTGAAACCCATCCCTACAACGCGGAGGAGCTGGATCGGCTGTTTCATCTGGTCAAGGGGACGAATCTTGAGCTCGGGGTGATGCTCGCCACGTTCTACGGCCTGCGGCGAAGCGAAGTGTGCGGCTTGAAGTGGGAGGCGATCGACTTTGAACGCAAGACGATCACGATCCGGCATACGGTCGTGCAGACGAAGGTGGACGGCACGAACGTGCTGATCAAGAAGGATCGGACGAAAACGAAGTCATCGAACCGGACGCTGCCGCTTGTAAAGCCGTTTGAAGAATATCTGCTGAACATCCGGGACAAGCAGGAAGTCAACCGGCGGCTTTGCGGCAACTGTTACAATACAGAGAATCTCGAATACATCTATGTGAACGAGATGGGCGAACTGATGAAACCAAACTACCTCACGCAGGCGTTTCCGACGTTTTTGGAACGGCACGGGATGCGCAAGATCCGGTTTCACGATCTTCGGCACAGCTGTGCGACGCTGCTGTACGCGAACGGCGTGGCGCTGAAGGACATTCAGGAGTGGCTCGGACACAGCGATATTGCCACAACGAGCAACATCTATACGCACCTCGATTACTCGTCTAAGGTGGCTTCGGCGAACGCGATTATGGGGATTCTGAGCAAAACTGAGGCGGATTCGGGACAAACGCAGCGGATTCCCGTGCCTCCCGAAAAGACCTCCGAAAACCCGGAAAGCGGCACGGCGTCTGCAAAATCCGGCACGAAAAATTCCGAAAAAGCGGTTTTGACAGGGGCAAACGCAAATAAATCCAAGACCGGAAAACGGGGACCAAAAAGCGTGAAACCCCAGTAAATACTGGGGTTTCTGGTACGAATAGAGATAACTGACACGGCAGCGAACGACCATATTGTTACCATTGACCTCTTTTGCCGTATGTTGGGTGGCATAGGTGACGGAACTGCGCGGAAGCTTCTTCGCGGAAACCATGTAGAGCATTTCTAAATTCGCAATACCTATTTCATTCCCAAAGTCTCTATCATCGACTACCTTTGAGTAGCGACTATGAAACATACAAAACAAAGTTAAAACACAAAGCAGACACCTAATGATCAAGCGTCGAGGCGAAATGCCTCGACGCTCCTTCTTTTTTCAAGTAGAAACGAAGAAATACAAAAGTGCATATTTAGCAATAATAGCGATGTGCATTTTTTGCACAATATAGGCAGAAAGGATTTGCAATACTATCCAAATTGCATAGCACACACTTCACACAGCAGTAAAAATCTGTTATAATATAAGCACAGACATTTCGTAGGAGTCCCGAGTGAAAAAACTTGATTTGACAAATCAACGGTTTGGTCGATTGACCGTGATCAAAGAAGATCCCGTTCCATAACGTGCGCCGTCCGGCAAGCCCACCCGCCGTTGGGTTTGTCTTTGTGATTGCGGAAATCAAGTAACTGTTCTGCAAAACGTATTAACTTCCGGCCGTGGAAAAAGCTGCGGCTGCCACCAAAGGGAAAAAGCTGCATCCCAATATAACGACCTCACCGGCAAAAGATTTGGGAAGCTGCTTGTAATCAAGCGTGCGCCGCTAAAAGGAAAATATGCCAATGGCGCTCATAACGGCTGGCTTTGCAGATGCGATTGTGGAACAGAGCGTGTTTTCCTGGCGAAAACGCTCACCGGAGGAACCGCGAAAAGCTGTGGCTGTGAGATCGGCATTCAATCGGCTGAACGCATACAACCCGACGGAATTAACGTTCTCAGACGGTATCAAGGCACTGTAGTTTCTGCCATCAATCCTGATAGAAAATCGAACAAGAACAATACTTCCGGCGTAAAGGGCGTATATTGGAGCAACCGCGAACAGCGGTGGATCGCTAAGATCGGACTTAAGGGAAAGACCATCACGATTGGCAGATTCCAACATCTTAAGGATGCAGAAAAAGCAAGGAAACAGGCCGAAGAACAGTATTTTTCCCCAATCTTAGAACAGTGGAAAGAAGATAAAGCACAGATCGAAAGGGCGAAAGCATGAAAAACAACGAAGGGGGACCAATATGATTGATTGGATTAACGGCGCATATGGCGTCGGCAAAACGGCAGTGACCAAGCATTTGGTGAAACTGCTTCGAAATGGACATGTTTTCGATCCTGAACTCATTGGTGACGGTACCTAAGCATGTTTCCATGTGAAGTTATATAGAAGGGTGTTGTCCATGATTGTGTTTTTATTGGCCTGCGTTGTAAGCTTTGTTCCTTCGGTTTCCCTTTTTTTGTGGCTCCGGAATCATTTGAAGAAGGAGGAAGCGTATAAAAAGCTCTGCACCCAAACGCTTTGGAAAGGCGCTCTGTGTATTCTGCCGGTTTTTCTCCTTTCCGCATGCAGCTATCTCATTCTCCGGCTGACAGGACTCCATAACACAAACCCGCTTTTATATCAAGCGCTGTATACGATTATCGTGTTGGCACTGATGGAGGAGGTCGCGAAATATTGGGCCTTCCAGCGCGTTCTGAAAAAGACCGATTATGCCTATTCCTGGCTGGATACAGCAGTGTTGATGACGATTATCGGCCTTGGCTTCGGTATGCTGGAAAGCGTATTATATGCAATCGGCGCCACCGTGCCGGTCGTGCTGATTCGAGGCATCTGTGTTCCCCATGCAGGATATGGTTTCCTGACAGGATATTTCTACGGCAAAGGCAGTAAAGATGATAAGCCCGCCCTAAAGTGGATGGGCTTTCTGCTCTCATGGCTGATGCACGGTCTGTACGATTTTTCGCTGAGCCAGGAGTTCATCGCCCTCAATGATAATCTGGCAATTGTCGCGCTCCTACTAGCTGTGCTTGACATCGTGCTGGTGCTCCTCCTGATTCGGTTTGCGCGAAAAGCAAAAACGCAGGCGCT
>CAMHJE010000086.1:0-10047 GCA_946185305.1 uncultured Clostridia bacterium
TCATTTGCGGCAGCATGGCTGCGGTGCCGAGCAGCAGGCAAATCGCCGTCGTCCAAAGCCGCCCGCTGCGCACCCAAAGCGGGCTTTTCACCCATCCGCCCCACAGCAAGGCAAGATACATCAGCAGCAGTATCCATGTAAAATACAAGCGATCACATCCCTTCCGTACCGGTTAGGATGTGATCGAATCGGAAAACTATTCACTTTACGCGGCGGCCGTTGCTGTATACGGCGGCGATATGCTTGGGATGCGCCAGATACACCGCGCGCTCGAAACGCTCCTTTAAGGAAAGCCGTTCCGTATCGGGGAACACGGCATCGTCGATCACGACCGCGTGGAGGCGGTTGCCCTTTGCAAAGCCGGGCTGCTCGCCGAAGTATTCCGCGCCCGCCGAGGTGCCGAGATAAAAGCCCTCCGACACCGACAAAAACGGCAGTTTCCAGTCGGATTCGATGGTCTTCATTTTAGAGGTGCGAATCGCCATCTGGATCACATCGAGCATGCAGATCTGCGCGCCGCCCGCGATATCGCTGCCGAGCATGACGCGATTGCCCTCGTTCAGCATCGTTTTGATCGGCGCGACGCCGCTTGTGATATTGATATTGGAATCGGCGCAGTAGACAACGGTGACGCCGTGATCGCGCATGGCCTTGCGCTCGACCTCGTCGCTGTACACGCAATGCGCCATGACCGTGCCGGGCTTCCACAGACCGTATTTATGGTAGGTTTCCCAATACCGTTCACAGTCCGGATGCAGTTCCTTGACCCATGCGATCTCGCCTAAATTTTCGGATAGGTGCGACTGCACGGGCAGGCTGCGCTCCTTTGCCAAATCGCCCAGCCATTGCATGAGCTCATTCGTACAGGACGGCGTGAACCGCGGCGTGAGGATCGGCTTGATATGTTCGAACCGGTCGCACGCGTCGATCCAGCGGAGCGTTTCGCGCTTGCTCTCCTCCGTCGTCTCCTGATAATACGGAACGGCGTTGCGATCCATGTTGACCTTGCCGATATAGCCGCAGATACCCGCCTTTTCCATCTCCTCCATCAAAATCAGCGTTGCATCCGTGTGATAGGAGGAAAACATGCAGACGCGCGTGGTGCCGCCCTCGATTAGCTTTGCGGCAAGAGCGCGGTACATGCGGCGGGCATAGTCCGGGTCGGCAAAGCGTGACTCGGTCTTGAATGCGTAGGTATTCAGCCAGTCCAGAAGCTGCAGGTCCATGCCCATGCCGAGCATCGGATACTGCGGCGCATGCAGGTGCATGTCCGCAAAGGACTGCAGAATCAGCGCGTCGCCCCAATCCTCGACAGGCGCCCCGGCAAACCGCTCCGGCAGCGTCTCGAATACGCCCTCGATCACGTTGTCCGTGACGACGAGGTATCCGTTTGGCGTGGTTGTGATCGTCCCGCAGACCGGCGCGGAAACGATATTTCCTTTCAATATCCGTATCATCCGATACCTCCCTGATTCCGGTCGATGTCCATGAGTTCCCTTTCCGTCGCCGCGACGATGCGCAAACATTCCGGATGCCGTTTGATGATCACATTCCCGCCGACATCGCCCGAAAGCGCGCAAAGGTCAGGAAGAAATGTCTTTGGAAACGCCACCGGATTGCCGCGCTTTCCTTCGAACGACGGGGCAACGATCTGTGTGTTTATTTCGGCAAAGGTGTCCAAAATGCGGCGTACCGTATCTGCTTTCAGATACGGCTGATCCGCGACCGAATACAGCACGCCGTCCGGATCGCTCCGCTTGGCCGCTTCGGTGCCGAGCCGGATGCTGCGGGAAATGCCGTCCTCCGGCGCGTCGTTCCAAACGACGGTGTAGCCGAGGCGTTCCGCTTCTTCGGCAAGCGATTTGCGACTTTGCTGCGTGACAAGGATGCGGGCGCAGAAGCGATCCTGCAACGGTTCCTCCGTATAGAGCCGCAGCGCATGCAGCAGCATCGGAACGCCGTTAATTGGCGTTTGCATCTTATCGCCGCCGAAACGCCTGCTGTTGCCCGCCGCGAGCAAAACGAGCGCAATGCGAGCGGTCATTTTCTTGTACGGGCCGAGCGGCCGCGGAACACGTATCGGCCGCAGTACGGCCTGATCAGCTTGCCGCGCTCCACTACAAGCTCGCCCCCGAGCAGCACGTCTCGCGCGCGGCCGCCCGCCGTCATGCCCTCATAGGGGGAATTGTCGCAGTTGTGCAGATTGGTCTTATATGAGATCGTGTGCGGATCGTTCGGATCGAAGATCACGATATCCGCGTCGCTGCCCTCCGCAAGCACGCCCTTTTGCGGATACATGCCGAACAGCCTCGCGGCGTTTTCCGACAGCAGCGCAGCCATCTGTTCCTTGGTGATGTAGCCGGTCTGCACGGCGTAGGTATAGACAAGCTCCGCACGGTTCTGTATCCCCGCGCCGCCGTTCGGCACCTTGGCAAAATCGCCCTCGCCGAGCGCCTTCTGCGCCATGGTGAACGAGCAATGATCGGTGCCGATGAAATCCACCGCGCCCTCGCCGAGCGCCTTCAGGATCGCTTCGCGGTCATGCTGCAGCCGAAGCGGCGGCGACATGATGAACTTCTCCGCGTCCGGCGTGCGGTACAGCGCCTTATCGAGCGTGAGATATTGCGGACAGGTTTCCACGTACACCTCGACGCCTCTGCCGCGGGCGGCTTCGACCTCGTCAAGACTTTCCTCGCAGGAAAGATGCACGACCCACGCGGGCGCGTCCGCCAGCTCCGCCGCCTTCATCAAAGCCGACACGCCCGCCGCCTCGACGGTGTCCGGACGCGAATCGGGATGCGCCATCGGCTCGAAGCGGCCCATCGCATGCAGCTCGTCGATGCGGGCGTTCAGAAGGTCGTAGTTTTCGCAATGCACGCCGATCAGGCAGTCCTTGTCCTCTATAAACTTTAACGCATCGTAGATCTTGCCGTCGTCCACGCGCATGGCCGGATAGACCATGTACATTTTGAACGAGGTGACGCCCTGCGCGATCATGCTGTCGATCTCTGCCTTGCGGTCGTCGTTCCACTCCGAGACAGCCAAGTGAAAGCCGTAGTGGCAGCTGCTCTTGCCGTCGGCCTTTTTGTGCCATTTATCGAGCGCGTCCTGCATCGTCATACCGCGATCCTGCGTCGCAAAGTCGAGCACGGTCGTCGTGCCGCCGACCACTGCGGCCTTGGTGCCGGTATCGAAATCGTCGGCGGTCGTGGTCGTGGTCAGATCAAGATCGAGGTGCGTATGCGTGTCGATAAACCCGGCCATGACCCAGCAGCCCGCGGCGTCGATCACGCGATCCGCGGGCTCGTCGATGGATGGAGCTATACGCTTTATCCGGCCGTCCTCGGTCAGAACATCGGCCGCTGCGCTTCCATCCGACCGGACGACAAGGCCGTTTTTGATCAGAACCTTCATCGGAAGTCACTCCCTTCTTTCGATTCCAGTATACCATGCCAAAACGGGCGGTGCAACGAATTTCCAAAAAATTCTTTAGATTTGCTTACTTATTTTTTACGGGTACTTCCTTTTTTCGAAAAGCTGTGCTATACTCAAAATAGGTATATTCTGATCACACCATAAGGAGGTTCCCAATGGTTGTTGGCAAAAGTGTACATCGAGTCGATGCCTTTGACAAGGTTACCGGACGTGCGAAGTATACGGATGATTTGGCGGATAAAAGCGCGCTTGTCGTGAAGATTCTCCATTCGTCCATCGCGCACGGGTTTGTCAAATCCATCGACACCTCCGCCGCTGCCAAAATCGACGGCGTAGTCTACATAGCAACCTGTTTCGACGTGCCGAACCTGCCGTTCCCGACGGCGGGGCACCCGTGGTCCACCGACCCGCACCATCAGGACATAGCCGACCGGCTGCTGCTGAACCGGCATGTGCGCTATTACGGCGACGAGATCGCCGCTGTTGTGGCGCGGGATGAGATCGCCGCGACGCAGGCGGTGCGCGCCCTGCGCGTCGAATACGACCAGCAGCCGTTTGTGCTCGATCCGATCAAGGCGATGGCGGACGATGCGCCGCAGCTGCACGACGAGTTCCCGCACAACATTCTGGCGCATACGCACATTTCCGACGGCAACTATGAAGAAGCGACCCAAGAGCCCGGTCTGATCCGCATGGAGGACTGGTTTGAGACGCCGACCGTACAGCATTGCCACATTGAAAACCATATCTGCTTTGCCGAAGCGCAGAACGGCAAGATCACCGTAACAAGCTCGACGCAGATCCCCCACATCGTGCGGCGCGTCGTCGGCCAGGCGCTCGGGATTCCGTGGGGCAGCGTGCGCATCATCAAGCCCTACATCGGCGGAGGTTTCGGCAACAAGCAGGATGCGCTGTATGAGCCGCTTTGCGCCTACCTTTGCACGAAGGTCGGCGGCCGCGCCGTCAAGCTGGACGTGAGCCGCGAGGAAACGTTCGTTTCCAACCGCGTACGCCATGCGATCAAATTCCATTTCATCAGCTGGCTCCGGCCGGACGGCACAATCGTCGCCCGCAAGGTGGAGTGCTTCTCGAACCAGGGCGCGTACGCCTCGCACGGACACGGCATCGTGGCCAAGGGCGGCGGCGCGATCCGGCAGCTCTACCCCACCCCGAACTTCGAGTGCGATATGTATACGGTGTATACGAACACGCCCGCTTCCGGCGCCATGCGCGGCTACGGCATACCGCAGGCGATGTTCGCGCTCGAAAGCCATACCGAGGACATTGCCAAGCGGCTTGGCTTTGAGCCGATTGCCTACCGGCAGGCGCACATGATGCCGGTCGGGTACTTCGATCCGTTCTCAAAGAACGTGAACTATTTCGATTCGCTGAACCAATGCATCGAAAAGGGCAAAGCGTACATCGACTGGGATCGCAAGCGCGCAGAATACGCGAACCAGACCGGCGACATTCGCCGCGGCGTCGGCATGGCGATCTTCTGGTACAACACCGCCGTGTGGCCGATCTCGCTGGAATCCTGCTCCTGCCGCATGGTGCTGAATCAGGACGGCTCCCTGCAGCTGCAGCTCGGCGAAACCGAGATCGGACAGGGCGCGGACACGGCGTTTTCGCAGATGGCGGCGGACGCCGTCGGCGTGCCGTTTGAAGCCGTGCATATCATTTCGACGCAGGACACTGACATTACGCCGTTCGGCACCGGTGCGTATGCGTCGCGCCAGACCTATGTAGCGGGCTTTGCGATCAAGCAGACCGGCGATATCCTGCGCAGAAAGATTCTCGATTACGCGCACCTGCTCTACCGGATGCCGGTGGACATTCTCGACCTTATCGACGGCGAGATCATCCGGACGACCGACGGCAAGGTGCTCGGCACGCTCGGCGAGCTGGCGACCGAGGCGCTGTACAGTCTGACGGACAGCGTGCATATCACCGCCGAATCGACGTATCAGATCAAGTCCAATGCGTATTCGCTCGGCTGCTGCTTTGCGGAGGTTGAAGTGGATATTCCGCTTTGCAAGGCGAAGCTGCTGAATATCATCAACGTGCACGACTGCGGCTCGCTGATCAACCCGGCGCTGGCCGAAGCGCAGGTGCACGGCGGCATGAGCATGGGCATCGGCTACGGACTGACCGAGCAGCTCCTGTTTGACGAGCGCACCGGCCGGCCGCTGAACAACAATCTGCTCGATTATAAGCTGTCCACGATGATGGATCACCCGGATATTGCGGCGGCGTTTGTGGAGAACGCGGAGCCGACGAGCGTGTACGGCACCAAGGCGCTCGGCGAGCCGCCCGCCACGCCGTGCGCGCCGGCGATCCGCAACGCGATCCTGAACGCAACCGGCGTAGCCGTCAACAAGGCGCCGATCAACCCGCACATTCTGTTCACCCGCTTCCGTGAGGAAGGGCTGCTGTAAGGAGGGAATCCGATGTACGATATCAAAGCCTTATACGAAGCCGCGTCGGTAGAAGACGCGATTGCGCTTTTGACGGCGCATCCCGACGCCAAGATCATAGCGGGCGGCAGCGACGTGCTGATCAAGCTGCGCGAGGGCAAGCTGGCAGGCTGCGAGCTGGTCTCGATCTACAAGATCGACGCGCTGCGCGGCATTTCGATGGAGCCGGACGGCACGATCCGCATTCGCCCCCTGACGAGCTTTTCGCACATCACGCGCGACCCGATCATTCAAGAGCACATCAATGTGCTCGGCGAGGCCGTGGACATGGTCGGCGGGCCGCAGATCCGCAATATCGGCACGATCGGCGGCAACACCTGCAACGGCGTTACAAGCGCCGATTCCGCATCCACGCTGCACGCCTATGATGCGATCATGGAGATCACCGGGCCGAACGGCGTGCGGCAGACGCCGATCCGCAAATTCTACATCTCTGCGGGCAAGGTCGATCTGAAACCCGGCGAGCTTTTGACCTCGATCCTGATCCCAAAGGCCGCCTATGAAGGCTACAAGGGGCATTACATCAAATACGCGATGCGCAACGCCATGGACATTGCGACGCTCGGCTGCTCGGTCAACTGCAAGCTGTCTCCTGACAAAAAGACGCTGGAGGATGTTCGCATCGCCTACGGCGTCGCGGGGCCGGTGCCGATGCGTGCCGAAACCGCCGAGGCTGCCGCCAAGGGCCAGCCGGTATGCAAGGAAACGATTGACGCATTCGGCAAGGCCGCTTTGGAGGACGTGAACCCGCGTACCTCGTGGCGCGCAAGCCGCGATTTCCGTCTCCACCTTGTCGAGCAGCTTGCCAAGCGCGCGCTGACCGAAGCGATCCGACTGAACGGAGGTGAAATCTGATGCAAACCGCAGTAGTGAAATGTACGATCAACGGCATACCGCATGAAACCGTCGTGGATGTGCGGGCGAGCCTGACGGATATGCTCCGCAACGATTACCGGCTGACCTCCGTAAAAAAGGGCTGTGAGGTCGGCGAATGCGGCGCGTGCAACGTGCTGATCGACGGCGAAGCGTTCAACTCCTGCATCTATCTTGCGGTGTGGGCGGACGGCAAAAACATCCGTACGCTCGAAGGACTGCTCGGCCCGAACGGGGAGCTGAGCGACATTCAGCAGGCGTTTATCGACGAGACCGCCGTGCAATGCGGCTTCTGCACGCCGGGCTTCATCCTCTCGGCCGTTGAGATTCTGGAATCCGGCAAGCTGTATACGCGCGAGGAGCTTCGCAAGCTGCTTTCGGGACACCTCTGCCGCTGCACGGGGTATGAGAACATTTTGAACGCCGTCGAAAAGACGATGAAAAAGCGACTGGGCATTCCGGTCGAGTAAATGACTGCAGAAACAAACTTGGGACGGGCTTTTCCCCGTCCCGTTTTCTTTAGGAGAAGTATGCTGCAAGAATACGCCGCAGCACATCCCGGTAGCCGTTGGACTGCACAATCGCCGACGGATACAGCTCGACCACAGCGAGCAGATTGCCGGACGCATCGGTGAATGTGACGCTGCCGACCGGCGTATCGGGATCGAGCGGTGCGGTCAAGGGCTCGGGCAGGTCGAAAGCGGGCGTTACCTCCCCGTCCTGTTTTTTCAGCAGCAGCGACACCGTTTCATGCGGCAGAAGATCGACGGTCTTCCTATCGCCGTAGAGCACCTCCTGCTCCTTCAAAAGCGGCTCGCCTTTGACCGCGGGCGTTTCGAGCCGGTAGTTCGCAAAGGCGTAATCGAACAAGCGCGTCGCCTCCGCAAACCGCTGCTCGCTTGTGTCGCTGCCGATCACACAGCAAAGATAGGTCATATTGTTGCGCCTCGCCGCAAAGACGCCGCAATAGCCGTCGTCGCGCGAGCTGCCGGTCATCAGGCCGAAGCAGCCGTTATAGGAACGAATCATGCGGTTTGCGTTGACAAGCTCGGTCGCGCTGCCCTTTTGATGCGGCAGCGAATCCATGTAGACCGAGCACCAGCGCAGAAAGGTTTTGCTTTCCGTGGCGATCTCGGCAAGGCGCAACAGGTCGCGGCAGGTAAAGCGCGTCCCGGTGCCGAGACAGCTGGACAGAGACAGCGACACGCCCGCCTCCTCCAGTACGACGCCGATATTTTGGAGGAACACCTCCTCCGAGCCGAACGCGTTTTCCATCAGCGTCCAGATTGCGTCGCCCGCGGAGATCATCACGGCGGCCTTGATCAGTTCGCCCGCCGGGACCGATTCACCGGGGTTCAGAAACGCGGTCGGGCCGGACACCTTGCTTGCCTTTTGGGAGACCTGCATCGACGCGGCTTCGTCGATCAGGCCGTTGTCGAACGCGCGGCAGAGCGTGAGGATCGCCGGGAGCTTGCAAAGTCCCGCGACCGAATACGCTTCGTCGCTGTTCTTTTCCTCCAGAGTCGTGCCGCTGTGCAGCGGCATCAGCAAATAGGCTTTGGCGCTTTTCCCCTCGGCCTTTGCCGAAAGCGGCAGCAGTACGAACACAAACGATAACAGAACGGACAGTATTTTTCGCATAGCATTTCCTCCGCTATTATGCTATGCGGACAGGGCCGCAAAAAGAAGAACGGAAAGGGGTTCCCTTCCGTTCCGACAGTTTTGGATAGATTGTCTTAAAATACCCGATCCACGATCAGGTCGACGAGCCTTGCAAATGTCTTTGCCGCGCGATTGGCGGTCTCGGTCACCTCGGCATGGGACAGCGGCTGATCGAGCACGCCCGCTGCCATGTTGGTGATCAGCGACACGCCGAGCACCTTGATCCCGCAATGCGCGGCGGCGACGGCCTCCGGCACCGTGGACATGCCGACCGCGTCCGCGCCGATTGCGCGCGCCATGCGAATTTCGGCAGGCGTTTCATAGCACGGGCCGGACATCATCAGATACACGCCCTCCTGCAGCGCAATGCCGTTTTCGGCGGCAAGCGTTTTCAGATCGGCGCGAAGGGCTTTATCATAGACATTGCTCATGTCCGGGAAGCGCGGGCCGAACGCGTCGAGATTCCGCCCGATCAGCGGATTCGTGCCGGAAAGATTGATATGATCGGCGATCAGCATGAGATCGCCCGCATGGTACGCCGTATTCACACCGCCTGCCGCGTTGGTGATCAGCAGCTTTTCGACGCCGAGCAGCTTCATCGTCCGGACGCCGAGCGTTAAAAGCGACTGCGGATAGCCCTCATAAAAATGGAAGCGGCCCTGCATGACGATCACAGTCTTGCCCGCCTTTTCGCCGATCACAAAGCGGGACTTGTGCCCGACGACCGCCGACACCGGAAAGCCCGGAATATCGGCATAGTTGACGTAGCGTTTGTTTTCCAGCGTTTCGGCATAGTCGCCGAGACCGCTGCCGAGGATCAAGCCGATCTTTGCCCGATCCGCCCCCTGCTCCCGCAAGGCCCGCGCGGCGTTTTGCAAAATTTCCATGACTTCCATGTGTCAGTCCTCCCAAATCTCCTGTAAGAACGAGTTGCCTTCGCGCCATTGCTCGCCGGTGAGATATTCATAGATCGTCGCGCCGATATCGTTGAACGCAGGCCGGATATGCAGATTCACGCCGGGCTTGATGTGCGGCCCCGCGATCAAAAGCGGGATATACTCGCGCGTGTGATCGGTGCCGGGATAGGTCGGGTCACAGCCGTGGTCGGCGGTGATCATCAGAATATCGCCCTCGCCGAGCTTTGCCAGTAGGTCGGGCAGCTTTTGATCGAAGTATTCAAGCGCCTGCCCGTAGCCCTCCACGTCGTTGCGGTGGCCGTAAAGCATATCGGTATCGACAAGGTTGGTAAAGATGAAATCGCCCTTGCCCTCTGCCAAAAACCGGTCGGTCGCCTCGATGCCCGCGGGGTTGTTCTTGGTATGATCGACGGTCGTGATGCCGCGGTGGCAGAAGATATCCTCGATCTTGCCGACGGCGACCACGTCCATGCCCTTTTCGGTAAGGCCGTCCAGAATCGTTGGCTTGAACGGGGCAAGCGCATAATCTCTGCGGTTCTCGGTGCGGGTATAGCGGCCGCTTGTGCCGGTGAACGGACGCGCGATCACGCGGCCGACAAGGTACGGCCCGACGAGCATTTCGCGCGCGATCTCACAGATGCGGTATAACTCGTCCAAGGGCACAACGTCCTCATGCGCGGCAA
>CAMHJE010000087.1:0-9971 GCA_946185305.1 uncultured Clostridia bacterium
GATCAGCCCTTTCTTATACTCCGACCACGGATTCTTCGAGGCGTCGTCCAGATAGCCGCTGAGCATTTCAAAGATCAGCAGCAGCGCATAGAACATGAATTCAAGACTGAACGGAATGAACAGCACGGCGCTGACAAGGAATGAGATCAGCATGATCAGACCGACGCCGCGCACCTTGCCCTTGGACAGCTCGCCGTTGACGGCGTTCACACGCCCCTGATCGCGCGGGAGAAACGGGAAGTCGATGTGCAGCAGCACGGTGGTGAGAACAAAGGAGAACAGCGTGTATACCGCAAACAGGTGCGGTTCGTCGATCCATTGCAGCAAAAATTGATGCAGCATGTCTATTTTTCCTTTCCGGATGATGCTCGTATTATAGTATAAATCGCTTTCACTTTCAATAGGGGATCTCCGGTATTTCGCACGAAAACGGACAAAGCATCGGACGGCGAACTTGTGAACGTGTTGTGGAAATCTTCCCTTGGGGCTTGAAAGATCGGAAAAAAGAGGGTATAATAGCGACAGATTCAATAGGGAGGTGCTGTCGTGATACAAATTATTTTCGGGGAAAAGGGAACCGGTAAAACCAAATTGATGTTGGAGCTTGCCAACCGTGCGGCCAAGGAGGCCAAGGGCAGCGTTGTCTTTATCGACGACGATGATCGGTATATGTTCGATTTGAATTTGGCGATTCGGTTTATTAACGGTGTGGAATACGGCATTACGGGGCCGAAGACCTTCTACGGATTCCTCAGCGGGATCGCCGCCTCCGACCATGACCTCGAATATGTGTTTGTTGACGGATTCTTAAGCCTAATTCGTCACGATCTCGTGACACTTGAGGATCTTTTCAAACAGCTCGAAACGTTTACCCAGCAGCATTCGATCACGCTCACGCTGTGCGTCAGCGGCGCGGTCGAAACGCTTCCGCCGTTTTTACGGCAATACGCACTCGCGCTGTAAGCCCATCTTTTATCGGAAAGGACGGAGCGTGTCGGGTTCGATACGCTCCTTTTGTAAAGCAAAGGCATGGAAACCGTTCGGTACGAAACAACTCCGAAGCAGCCGCAAAAAAAGCGCAGACGCCGCTGGCCGTGGATACTGTGGCTTATTTCGCTTGCGCTGACGGCGGCGCTCACCTACTGGATCACCATCCGGTCGGGCAACGCCGAAAACGTTGCGCTGCGGGAGGCGCTCGACATTATCCGCGAAAACTTCTATTTCTATGATAAGGATAACGATCGGCTGATCGAAAGCGCCATCGACGGCATGACCTATTCGCTCGACGATATCTATTCGACGTATTACACCGAAGAGGAATATGCCGCGCTCACCAAATCCAACTCCGGCTATTACACCGGCATCGGCGTCGTGGTTCGGCAGCTGGAGACCGGCGTGTTTGAAATCGAATCGGTTTACCCCGATACGCCCGCCGAGGACGCCGGCATTTTAGAGGGCGATCTGCTGCTTGCCATCAACGATACGGCAGCGGAAGGACTTGACCTGAGTACGTTTCTCGACGCTATGCACAGCGAGGACGGCGCCGAAAACACGCTGCTGCTCGAGCGGAACGGAGAACGTCTGTCCGCTGCGGTCACCGCACGGGAAATCTACGCGCCGACCGTGAGCTATCGGATGCAGACCGATACAATCGGCTACATCTATCTTTCGGGCTTCCACGGCCATTGCGTGGACGAGGTAAAGGACGCGATTGAGGAGCTGAAGGAGCGGGGGATGCAGTCGCTGATCTTCGATGTGCGCGACAACCCCGGCGGCTCGCTGTACGATGTCTGCGATATTGCCGATCTGTTTTTGGACAAGGATCTTGTGATCACGTCGCTGCGCTCGCGCACCGAAAAGGACGAGGTGTTCAAAACCAAGGCCGCAGGGCATGCGTTCCCAATGGTGCTGCTCGTCAACGGCGATTCTGCTTCGGCAAGCGAGCTTCTGTCCGGCGCGCTGCAGGATCACAACCGCGCACATTTGATCGGCACACAGACGTACGGCAAGGGCATCGTCCAATCTTATATCCCGGTTCTGGCGACGAACGGTTATATCAAGATCACGACCGAAGCGTACTATACGCCGAACGGCGTGTGTATCCACGGCGTCGGCATCACGCCGGACGAGGTCGTCGAAAACCCGGAAGAAGCCTCGCACTATCTGATCGGAAAAATCCCGGAGGGCATGGATCTGCAGCTTTCGGCGGCGATCCGTTACCTTGCGGAGAACGCAAACTGAACCGATTTTCCCGAAAAATCGAAAAAACACGGAAAGTTAAGGTTTACAGACGGAAAATTTTCTGTTATACTCAGTAATGACTATCATGGCATCATCCGGGTAGCGGAATGGAAATCAGGAAAAGCAAACCATACAGGGGGAACACAAATGAAATTTTACACCGCGAATGAAATTCGCAACATCGGTATCTTTGGACACGGCGGCGAAGGCAAGACCACGCTGACCGAGGCCATGCTCTACAATGCGGGCCTTGTAGACCGTTTCCCGAACAACGCTCCGACGACGGACTTCGATCCCGAAGAGCTGAAGCGCAATATCTCCATCAACATGGCGGTCGCGCCGCTCGAGTGGAAGAACACCAAGATCAACCTGATCGACGCGCCGGGCTTCTTTGATTTCTACGGCGAAGTCACCGCGGCGATGGAGCTTTGCGATGCGGCGCTGATCGTGGTCGGCGCGGTTTCCGGCCCGGTCGTCGGCGCCGAAAAGGCGATGGCTATGTGCAAGGCGCGCAAAAAGCCCCGCATGATGGTCATTAACCAGATGGATCGTGAAAACGCGAACTTCGACAAGGTCATGAACGAAGCGCGCGAAAAGTTCGGCAACGACGTGGTGCCGATCCAGCTCCCCATCGTCGAGGGCGGCGTTTTCAAGGGCTATGTCGATATTCTGAATATGACCGCCAAGCTGTTTGACGGCAAGAACGAAAAGGACGCGCCGGTTCCCGCTTCCCTCAAGGACGAAGCCGAGTCCTTGCTCGAGCAGCTCACCGAAGCGGCCGCGAATGCGGATGAAGAACTGCTGATGGAGTACCTCGAAACGTTCGAGCTTTCCCATGAGCAGATCCTGCAGGGCCTTTCCAAGGGCGCTCTGGACGGCGATATCACGCCTGTCTGCTGCACGTCCGCCATCAACAATACCGGCGTCATTCAGCTGTTGAACAACATCGTTCACTACCTGCCCACCGCTGCCGAGAGCAAGCTCCCGAAGGCGTTCAAGGACGGCAATGAGATCGAGCTCACTCGTGACGGCAAGATGGTCTGCTCCATCTACAAGACCGTCAACGATCAGTTCGGCAAATACAGCATCGTCAAGGTGCATCGCGGCACCCTCGATGCGACCGTTCCGCTGTACAACGTAAACGCCGAGAAGAGCGAGAAGCCCACCGCGCCCGTTCTGATTCGCGGCAAGAAGTCCATCGCGGTCGATAAGCTCAACGCGGGCGATATCGGCGCGATCCCGAAGCTCCAGTTCTCCAACACCAACGACACTCTGTGCGACGCGAGCGACGTGGTGGCGATTGAAAAGATCGCGTTCCCGGAGCCGTGCATCGGCCTCGCAGTTACCGCCAAGAAGCAGGGCGATGAGGATAAGGTCATCAGCGGCCTCAATAAGCTCCTCGAAGAAGACCCGACCATCGCGCTGGAGCGCAACGGCGAGACCGGCGACGTGCTCTTAAAGGGCCTCGGCGAGATGCACCTTGACGTAACCTGCGCCAAGCTGAAGAACAAGAACAACGTCGAAGCGCAGCTGTCTGACCCGCGCATTCCGTACCGTGAGACGATTCGTGCCATGGCGGAAGCCGAAGGCAAGCATAAAAAGCAGACCGGCGGCAGCGGTCAGTTCGGCGTCGTTCAGATGCGGTTCGAGCCGGCAGAGGAAGGCACCGATTTCGAGTTCGTCAATGCGATCGTCGGCGGCGTCGTTCCGAAGGAATACATCCCGGCCGTTGAAAAGGGCCTGCGCGAAGCGATGATGCACGGCGTTCTGGCCGGTTACCCGATGGTCGGCATCAAGGCCACGCTGTATGACGGCAAGTACCATCCCGTCGATTCCAAGGAAGTCGCCTTCAAGAGCGCGGCAAGACTGTCCTACAAGGCGGCCTGCGTCAAGGCAAACCCGGTGCTCACCGAGCCGATCTACACCTATTATATTTGGGTGCCGAACGACAACGTCGGTGACATCATGGGCGACCTCAGCCGTCGTCGCGGCAGAATGCTCGGCATGACCCCGTCCAACGGCGGTACCGAGATCGTTGCTGAAGCGCCGCTGTCCGAGATGTTCAAGTACGCGACCGACCTGCGCTCCATGACGCAGGCGCGCGGCTCCTTCCGCAGCGAGTTCACCCGTTACGAGGATGTGCCGGCCGATCAGGCCAAGAAGATCATCGAGGCTGCAAAGCGCGAGGACGAGGACGAAGAATAATTCCCATAGATCCATTAGCGGAGAGGCAATTGCTTCTCCGCTTTTCCGTTTTGGTACGGCATGAAAAACCTTTCCGCTGCATACGCTTGTTTATGAAGCGAAACAGAAACATCCGAAAAGCGATCCGCACGGCGTTCGATCTGCCGGACGATCTCGACCCGTCGCTCGTCCAAATCCATTGGATCGGAGACACGGTGCTGATCGAGCAGCATCGCGGCATTCTCGGCTTTGATCCGGGAGAGGTTCGCTTTTTATGCGAGCAGGGCAGCCTGACCGTGACCGGGGAACAGCTTAGGATCATGGAGCTGTCCGAGTCCCGCGCCTATATCTGCGGCACAATTACGGGGATTTTCGGCAAGGTGGAAAGTTAATGTGGAAAAAATACGGCGGGTATGTTATACTGCAAATACAGGGCCTCGGATTAGGCCGGTTTTTGCGGCGGCTGCTGTTTTCGGGCATCCCGGTGTTCGATATCCGGCGTACGGATGAAACGACTGCCACGCTGCGAATCTATGCCGCCGACTTTGCCCGTCTGCTGCCGATCCGCCGCCGCGAACGGTGCCGCATCCGTATGCTTCGAAAATACGGCATGGCGTTTCGTATGCGTGCCTTTTTGCAGCGACCTGCGCTGCTGGTCGGTATACCGCTTTCGGTCATTTTGCTGTGGTCGCTTTGCGCAAGGATATGGCTGATCCGCGTCGAGGGGACGCAGCGCGTGTCCGAGGACGAGGTGCTTTCGCTGCTTGCCGAGCACGGCCTCTCCGTCGGCAAAAGACCGAAGGGAAACGTGCTGATCCTTGCGGCGGACGATCTCTCCGCCAGGATCAAGGACGCCGCGTGGGTCGAGCTGCACCGCGACGGCGTCGTCTTGACTGCCACAGTCAATGAAGCGCGCCCGATGCACGATGCCATCGACTGGAGCGTGCCTGCCGATCTGGTCGCGGAAAAGGAAGCTACCGTGCTTTCGATCCAAACCAAGCGCGGCAAACCGCTGGTTTCACCCGGACAGACCGTCTATCGGGGCGACGTGCTGATTGCGGGACATGTGGTATACAGCCCCGACCGCACCGCATACGATACCCGTGCCGACGGCGTCGTCAAAGCCAGCTGCGTCTATCGCGCCGAAGCGCCGTTTTTACGCACGGTCACCGAATACAGCGACACCGGAGAAACGCTGACCGTGCGGGAGCTTCGTTTTTGCGGCTTTCCGCTTTGTAAGGACGCCGTTCCGTTTGCGGAATACCGGGAGGACGAAAGTACGGAAACGGCAATCAGTCTGTTCGGCCTGCCGGTCACGGTGCGCAAAACCGCCGTGCATGAGATCGCAAGCATCGAGCGCGTGCTGACCGAGCGCGAGCGGGAGGAGCAGGCCAAGCTCAAGGCGGTCGATGCGGCAATGGATACCGTGCCGCATCAAGCGGCCATCTGCAGCATACAGGTCACCACATGGACGCGCGATGGAGAACCGTTCGCGCTCTGTACCGTCGTGACCGAGGAAACGATAGGACAAATCAAGGAGTATACACATGAGTGAAGAACCGAGAACGGACAGCATCGAGCGGGTCGAGCTGGAATCTATGGAGGATTCCATCGGCCTGTTCGGCGTGTTCGATGAGAATTTGCCGATCTTCGAGGAGGAGACCGGCGTGAAGCTGAAAATCCGGTCGGACGGCATCGCCATCGAGGGCGATCCGGCGGCGGTATCGCTCTGCCGCACCGTGCTGGACAAGCTGCTCGAAATGCAGCGCAAGGGCGAACCGATCAACCGCAGCCGCATCCGCTATGCCATCGACCTTGCCAAGGAGGGGAACGCCGATCTGATCTCGTCGATCATGGGCGACGTGATCGCGCTGACGCATCGCGGCAAGCAGGTCAAGTGCAAAACACTCGGCCAAAAGCGGTATGTTGCGGCGCTGAAGGAGCGCGACCTCGTATTCGGCGTCGGCCCCGCCGGTACGGGCAAGACGTACCTTGCCGTTGCAATGGCGGTGCTGGCTTTCAAAAACAAAGAGGTCGAACGCATTATCCTGACGCGTCCGGCGGTCGAAGCGGGGGAAAAGCTCGGCTTTCTGCCCGGCGATCTCCAAAACAAGGTCGATCCGTACCTGCGCCCGCTGTACGACGCGCTGCAGGAGTTTTTCGGCATGGAAACGTTCAAACAGCTCATGGAGCGCGGCGCGATCGAGGTAGCGCCGCTGGCCTATATGCGCGGCCGCACGCTGAACAACGCCTATATCATTTTGGACGAGGCGCAGAACTGCTCGATCGAGCAGATGAAAATGTTCTTAACGCGCTTCGGCGAGGGCAGCCGCATCATCGTCACGGGCGATATGACGCAGATCGACCTGCCGAAGGAGCGGACAAGCGGTCTTGTTCACGCGATCCGCGTACTGGACGGGGTCGAGGGCATTTCGATTGTACGGCTCACGCACAAGGACGTGGTGCGGCACGAGCTGGTGCAGCGCATCATTCAGGCGTATGAGCGCGACGAAAAGCAACGGGAGGAACGCAAGCGTGACAGAAGTATTGACGGATGAATTTGCTTTGACCGAACAGGAAACCGAATGGATCGCTTCGGCGGCGGAGGCCGCGCTCGCCTATGAGAATGCGAGCGGCGATCTGTCGGTGCGCGTCGATACGCCGGCGCATATTCAGGAGCTGAACCGCGATTTTCGCCATGTGGATCGCGTGACCGACGTGCTGACCTTTCCGGCATGGGAGGGGGAGGACCCGCTCGGCGGCGACGGATATCTGGGCGATATCATGATCTGCTATGACCGCGCCAAGGAGCAGGCGGAGGAATACGGCCACTCGCTCGCGCGCGAATTGGCTTTCTTGACCGTCCACGGCGTACTGCATCTTTTGGGCTACGATCACATGACCGAGCCGGAAGAAAAGGTCATGCGCGAAAAGCAGACGGCAATCTTAAACGGAATGGGGTTACAGCGATGATGCATCCACAGGAACAGCAACGGCTGCTTGCGCTTGCCGAGGAAGCGCGTTCACATTCCTACAGCCCGTATTCCCACTATGCGGTGGGCGCGGCGCTGCTGACAAAGAGCGGCAAAATCTATCAGGGCTGCAACATCGAAAGCGCCTCCTATACGCCGACGATCTGCGCCGAGCGCAACGCGTTCTTCAAGGCTGTCTACGACGGCGAGCGCGACTTTTCGGCCATCGCGATCATCGGCTCCGGGGAAACGCCGTCCTATCCCTGCGGCGTCTGCCGGCAGGTCATGGCGGAGTTCTGCACGCCCGATTTTGAGATCATCACCGCGAACCGGGATCTGTCGGTCGTCGATCCGAAAACGCTCGGCGAGCTGCTGCCCAATATGTTCACACCGAGGGATTTGTTATGATCGCAGAGGGATATAAAAGCGGCTTTTTCAGCATTATCGGCTGTCCGAATGTCGGTAAATCGACGCTGCTGAACACTGTCGTCGGACAGAAGATCGCCATCGTCACCGACCGGGCGCAGACCACGCGCAACCGGATCACCGGCGTTTTGACCGAACCCGGGCGGCAGATGACCTTTTTGGATACGCCGGGCATGACGCATCCGCGCAACAAGCTCGGCGAATACATGCAGAAGGTTGCCGAGAACACCTGCGGGGACACCGAAGCGATATTGTTCATGATCGACGCCACACAGGGCGTCCGCGACCGCGAAAAGGAGATCATCGACCGGATCAAAAACATCCGTTCTCCGAAGATCGCGGTGATCAATAAACGCGATATCGTCAGCGCGCTGACGATGCAGGAGATTCGCCAAACGCTGGAGGGGTTCGGCATTTTCGAGCATATCCTTTCGATCTCCGCCAAAAGCGGCGACGGTGTGGACAAGCTGCTGGAAACGCTGCGCGGCTATTTGGTGGACGGCCCGCAGTATTTTCCGGACGATATGGTGACCGATCAGCCGGAGCGCGTGATCGTTGCCGAGATGATCCGCGAAAAGACGCTGCAATTGCTGCGGGAGGAGATCCCGCACGGTATCGGCGTCGGCGTCGATAAGATGGCGCTGCGGCCGGAGGGCGATCTCATGGATGTGTGGGCGACGCTCTACTGCGAGCGGGAGAGCCACAAGGGCATCATCATCGGGCGCGGGGGAAAGATGCTGAAAAGGATCGGCACCGAGGCCCGCAAGGATATCGAATGGCTGCTCGGCGTGCGCGTCAATCTGCAATTATGGATCAAGGTCAAGGAGGATTGGCGCAACCGGCAGCAGATGCTGAACGAATTGGGGTATCGTGATGTATGATGCCGCGCAAAACGGCGCATACTGATCACATGAAGAACGAGCAAGACGAAAAGACGGCGTGGGAACGGTTTGTAAAAACCGGCGCCGTCAGAGATTATCTGGATTACGCAAAGCATAAAAAGGAATGGCCGCCGAAAGTGTAAACGGAATCGTCATCAGCTACACGGACTATCGGGACAATGATCGCATGCTGACGCTGTTCACGGTGGAACGCGGAAGGATCGACTGCAAGGCGCGGAACTGCCGAAAACCGACCGCGCCTCTTTTGGCGTGCGCACAGCCGTTCGTCTACGGCGAATACACGCTTTTTTTCTCCAATGACCGTGCTACGGTCAACAACTGCGATATCAAGGAAAGCTTTTACGCGCTGCGGGAGGACCCGGATCGGTTTATGATCGCATCGGCGGTCGTGCGGCTTTGCCTGTCCGCCGTCGAGCCGGATACGCCGAATGAACCGCTGTTTTCGCTGCTGTATCATACGCTTTCCTTTCTGGCGTATGCCGACAGTCAGCCCAAGGACCTGCTCGCCGCCTTTTTGATTCACTTTTTAGATCGCATCGGCTATCGCCCGACGCTGACGCATTGCGCGGTCTGCCATCGGGATGTGCGCGGGGACGACGTGCTGTTCTTCGAGCCGGACGCGGGCGGGACGGTTTGCGTCGCCTGTCCGCACGGCCGAAAGCCCGTGCATAGACTCGCTTTGGAGGCCATGCGGCGCATGCTGCTGCTGTCCGACGAGGACCTGCAGCGGGTGAAGCTGCCGCCGTCGATACAGGGGGAGGTGCTCTTGTTGCTGCACTCGGTGTGTGAAGAAGTGTTCGGCAAAAGCGACCGGTGCGTGCAGCTGTTGGAGCAGGTTCTGTAATACAACATATATTCTTTGAATTTCGGCAAAAAACAAAATAAAGGGTTGCACAGCGATAGAAAGTCTGTTAAAATAAATTGTTCCCAAATTATATAGGAGGTAGAATATGGCAAAAAAGTATGTGTACTTGTTCAGCGAAGGCAACGCCAACATGCGTAACCTGCTGGGCGGCAAAGGTGCGAACCTCGCAGAGATGACCAACATCGGTCTGCCGGTTCCGCAGGGCTTCACGATCACGACCGAAGCCTGCACGCAGTATTATGAGGACGGCCGTCAGATCAACCCCGAAATCCAGGCGGAGATCATGACCTATATCGAGAAGCTGGAGGGCATCACCGGCAAGAAGTTCGGCGATACCGAAAACCCGTTGCTCGTTTCCGTCCGTTCGGGCGCACGCGCCTC